>JAJXTU010000089.1 GCA_021783475.1 bacterium | reverse complement strand
CAGCTGGGCTATATGGAGTCACACCTACTTATCTGTCTGAAAGGTTTTCTACACACGTTAGAAGCACAGCGGTAGGCATCTCATTTAACTTCGGGTTTATCTTCGGAAATTGGGGAACGGCTATACTCTTAGCGTTCACTAAAATTTCCTCTTCTAATTTCCCAAATATGTGGAGCGCGTTTATAATATTTGGAGAAGTTTTGGTTATGCTTTCAGCTTTGCTGTCAAAGGAGACAAAAGATGTTGAGTTGCACTAACCTAATTTAGAATATCATGGACTACGACGTTATAGTAGTTGGAGGCGGAAACGCGGGCCTTTGCGCTGCAATGAGCGCTACAGAAAACGGCGCAAAGGTATTGCTACTGGAAAGATCCCCAATATTTTACAGAGGGGGAAATAGCCGTCATACCAGAGATATCAGATATGCTCACGATAAACCAAATTCATACACAGTTGGCTCATACACAGCAGAAAATTATTATAATGATATACTCGAAGTAACAAAGGGCGAGACGAATAAAGAATTGGCTAAATTTTGTGTAGAGAAATCCCAAGACATCATCTTCTGGATGCAAAATCATGGTTGCAAATTTCAGCCTACCATAAAAGGCGCTCTTCACTTAGCTAACAGCGTGGCATTCTTCTCTGGCGGCGGCAAGTCCATGGTTAATAACTACTATCACTATTGCCAAAAAGTTGGTGTAAAAATTATTTATGATGCATTTGTAGTTGATTTAAAGTTTAAAAACAAAAAATTTTATTCAGTCTTAGTCAACTACAAACATAGCCTTCACGAAATAACCGCAAAAAGTTTAGTCCTCGCATGTGGTGGATTTCAGAGCAATATTGAACGGTTGAAAGAAATTTGGGGAGATCCAGCCAAAAATCTAATAATCAGAGGAACCCCATATGATGAAGGAAACATATTCCAAATTCTGATAGAAAACGATGCAATGCCTATTGGAGATCCAAAAAATGCTCATATGTTGGCATTGGACGCAAGAGCACCAAAATTTGATGGTGGCATAGTAACCAGGTTAGACTGCATACCATTTGGCATAGTAGTAAACAAGAATGCCGCAAGATTTTATGATGAAGGAGAAAATATATGGCCCAAGAGATATGCAATCTGGGGGCATATATTAATCAGCCAACCTGATCAGATAGGATATGCAATTTTTGATTCTAAGGTAGCCAACCTTTTTATGCCGTCCGCTTTTCCTGCTCTCAGAGCCGATTCTCTAAAAGAGCTCTCAGAAAAGGTTAATCTTGATTCTGAAAATTTAATAAAAACCATAGAAAATTACAACAATCATTTGTCCTTGGGAACATTCGATCCGTCTATCTTAGACGATTGTAAAACTGTTGATTTAGAACCCCCTAAGAGTCATTGGGCGCTGTCCATCGATAAACCACCATTTTATGCCTATCCGCTAAGACCTGGAATTACTTTTACTTATCTATCAGTTAAAGTAAACAAGAATGCACAGGTTTTGACAACCGATGGAGAGCCTTTCGAAAACGTTTTCGCTGCTGGAGAGATTATGTCTGGAAACATATTGAGCAAGGGATATATGGCAGGAACAGGTTTGACTATTGGTACTGTTTTTGGTATTACGGCTGGGAGAGAGGCTGCAAATGTTCGATAAAAATTTAGAGGATGCAAGATTTTCACTAAATATTTGCAACGCCTGCAGATATTGCGAAAACATTTGCCCTGTTTTCAAAGCAATAGAATTGAGAAGGACCTTTTCTGACAATGACATAATCTATCTGGCAAATCTTTGCCACGACTGTAGGGGTTGCTACTACGCATGCCAATACGCTCCACCCCATACTTTTGATATAAACATCCCAAAAGTTTTTGGAACATTGAGGCTGGAAACCTATAAAAATTACAGAAATTCAAAATTCTCAAAAGATATCGTTGATAAGCCACATCTTTTTAGCATTGCTACTTTTATAGTTTCATTTCTTTTTTATACTATCTCATCAATAATCTACACTGGAAAATTGAGTTTAATAGGCATCGTTGATCAAAATGCTTCTTTTTACAGCATACTACCTGAAAACTTTTTAATTATCACAATGCTTATTCCATTCGCCATATCATTAATCATCTACATAAAAAACTTGATTGACTATTGCGATTATATTGGTATAAAAAAAGGCGGCTTCCTTAAACTCTCCAGCCATATTAGATCATTAAAGAGCGTAATTTTATTAGAATTCCTTGATGGAGGAGGCTTTGGTTGCAATTATCCGGATGAAGAATACAGCTTTTCAAGAAGGATTTACCACCAATTTGTATTGTTTGGATTCAAAATAACGTTTATATCTACTTTAATAGCTGCATTTATGAATCATATTTTAAACATTTCGCCGCCATATACTTTTACCAGCTTGCCAGTAGTATTTGGCACTATTGGTGGAGCATTATTGATTTTAGGACTAACTGGACTGCTATATTTGAGAACTAAAATGGATAGGATACCATATAGCGAAAACGCAAACTCGATGGACATTAATTTTATAATGATATTATTACTGTCCGTTCTAACTGGCTTTTTAGTTTTACTTTTCAGATCTACAGTATTTATGCCTATTTTATTGATAATTCATTTAAGCATCGTCATAACCTTCTTTATAATGCTCCCCTTTAGCAAATTACAGCATGCTGTTTTCAGGTATGTATCAATATATAAGTATTTTTCTGAAATGAATAAATAACTTTCGACTATAAATTGTGAGGAGTGTTAAAATGGACAAATATACTGATTTGTTTTCAGACTATGCGATAAAAGTTAAGGATATATCAATAGAAACAGCGCATGAAGTAAAAAGAAGAATACTCGATTCATTTGGAGTAATGTACCTGGCTTTTCATGAAAGTACACCAAAGGCCGCTAGAAACTATGCATATATGTTCGAACAGAAAAATGGCGCAAGTCTTTTTGGACTAAATTTTAAGACGACTCCTGAAATATCAGCCTTTGCAAACTGTGTACTCGTAAGATATTTAGACTTCAACGATACATATCTTTCGAAGGAGCCTCTTCATCCAAGCGATATGATACCAGGTTTGTGGTCTGTGGCCGAATGGAAAAATCTAAGCGGTAAAAAACTTATAGACTCAATAGCTGTAGCTTATGAGATAGCTGTAAGTTTATGTGATGCAGCCAGCCTCAGAGATCATGGATGGGATCATGTAAATTACATTTCAATTGGAACAGTATGTGGCTTGGGTAGACTGCTTGAGCTAAAAAAAGAAACAATAGAAAATGCTATCTCTATTACAATAGTTCCAAACTCATCAATGAGACAGACGCGTTCGGGAGAGCTATCCATGTGGAAGGGAGCAGCAGCAGCCAATTCCGTGAGAAACGCTATCTTTGGAACACTTCAGGCATCTTGTGGAATGACAGGACCAAATAAGCCCTTTGAAGGCGAAATGGGTTTTTTCAGAGAATTGCTTGATGGCGATGCCTTTGATGACAAAGCTTTGACTTCTTTATTTAATGCAGACTCTCCCCGAAGAATATTAGATACTTATATAAAATTTTATCCTGTAGAGTACCATGCCCAAAGCGCAGTAGACATCTCCAAAGAACTTCATAGATACATAAAATCACCAGATGATATTGGCTCTATCACTATTGAAACATTTCAAGCTGCATACGATATTATCGCAAAAGACCCAGAAAAATGGAACCCGAAAACAAAAGAAACTGCAGATCACAGCCTCCAATACATTACAGCTGCATGTATCTTGGATGGAGATATCTCAAAAGATTCTTTCTCTAAAAATAAATTAAACGACCCTTCTATAAAAAATACTCTTAAGAAGATTAAGATAAAAGAAGATTTAGAGTTTACTAAGCTATATCCTGAAGGCATTCCGAATCGCATAACGCTAAATACAAGGGACAACCAAACATATTCAAAAGAGGTAATGTACCCCCGTGGCCACTCAAAAAATAAGATGACCGATGATGAAGTCATTAAGAAATTTAAAGATAATACCGAATCGATCCTGAGAACTTCAGAAAGAGATGCCATTATAGATATCATAATGAACCTGGATAAGTGTGAAAATATTTCAGATATAACAAAGAACCTGAGAGTATAAAGATGACCTGGTTGGTAGAAAGTCAAGAAGAAAATCCCTCTCTTTCCCTGAAAAGGCTAATGAAAGGCAAAGACATAATACCCGTTGCAGGAGTATACAACCCTATCTGCGCCCTTCTTGCAAGAGAAGCAGGTTTTCAGTGTTGTTACTTGTCGGGAGGCGCTCTCAGCGCTAGCCTTGGATTGCCAGACTTAAGTTTGATAGAGTTAAATGAAGTGTCAATGATGACTCGGTATATTTATAGGGCGTCAAACCTACCCTTAATTGTAGACGTAGACGTGGGCTTTGGCGAAGCATTAAACGTCTCAAGAACCGCAAAAGAGATAGAGGAAGCAAGAGGCGCAGCCATCCAGATAGAAGATCAGGTTCTACCAAAAAAATGCGGTCATTTATCTGGCAAAAAGTTAGTTGATGCTGAAACAATGATAGAAAAGATAGCTGTAGCAAAAAAATCATCGAAAGACCTTATAATAATTGCCCGAACTGATGCAAAAGCCGTATATGGGATTGATGAAGCAATAAGAAGGGCAAAACTATACATAAAAGCTGGCGCAGACGTAATATTTCCAGAAGCACTTGAAACAGAAGATGAATTTAGGCTATTTTCAAAAGAAATTAGTGCTCCCCTTCTAGCAAATATGACAGAATTCGGGAGAACACCCTATATCAGCATCCAAAAATTTAAGGAATTTGGGTACAAATTTGTAATCTTTCCAGTAACCGCCCTAAGGCTTTCAAATAAGGCTGTCTTAGAAGGATTTAAAAATATCTTAAGAGATGGCAATCAACAGGATTTAATTCCCAAAATGCAAACAAGACAAGAATTATATGATCTGATTAAATATAAAGAATACGAAAATCTCAATAAAGAAATATAAAAGAATAAAGCCCTTCAACTTTCAAATTTACTTTGATATATTGAAGGGCTTTATATATGTTCACTTAAAGAGGCTTACTTAATTTCCTCCAGCTTCCTACCAGTGCTCTTTGGCCCAAGGAAATATAGATCTAACACAAGAATTATTATAAAGAACCATAGCATTCCAAATGCACCGCCAATACCATATTCTTTATAAATGACTGTGCCTATAAAGGTTGGCAAAATTGCTGAACTAAGCCTGCTCAATGCATAAGAGGTCCCAGTGGCACTAGCCCTGATTTGAGTTGGGAAGATTTCTGCATTGTATTGATGATAAAAATTTGACATATTCCAAAGGGAAAAGGTGGTAAGAAAGCCCATAAGCAATGCCAAATAGATGTTTCCTGAAAATGCGAATAAGACACCAAATACACCTACAGCAATAATAGATATTATTAAGCCATATTTACGCTCAATCTTATCTATTACAAAAACGTTAAATATGCTTCCAATTAAAAAGCCTGAATAAACTACGAAGGTAAATGCAAAGATCTGATTTAGGTTTATCCCCCTGCTGCCCAAAAACAAAGGAACTAATGCGGTAAATCCATAAAAGAGAGCAGATTGAAAGAACATAAAAATAAACATCATTATCGTTTTGCCCACGATACCAGGCTTAAACAGATCAAGATACTTCGAAGCCTCTTGTTTGGCTTCTGCTCTAATTTCTGGTTCTGGCAAAGATTTTAGATTCTTTTCTTTCATAATATCGTTTTCGATCTTAGTCATTAGCTCATCTGCTTCTTTGAATTTACCCTTACTAACCAGCCACCTTGGGGATTCAATCATCTTGAACCTTGCAACCCAAACGACCAGGGCACCAATACCTGCAAATAAGAGAAATACTCTCCAGGCGTCATGAGGCATATTTTTCTCGGTAATTGTTGCAAGCAGAGCGCCAATAGGTGCAGAAGTGACGACTACCGTATAAGCCAGAGCAAGTCTTTTGCCCCTTGTCTTCCTGGACATCACTTCACTTATAAAGGTATCCATCAAAACTCCTTCTGCCCCTATACCCATTCCTGCAATAAATATCAATATTAAAATAATATTAAGATCGTTTAGGAATGCAGCCACGATTAGAGGGATTCCAAAAATTAACAAATTAAAAAAGTACATTGTCCTTCTGCCAAAAATGTCAGCAAGCCTGCCGAGAATAATTGCACCAAAGAGCATTCCAAAAAAGGCATAAGAGATTAATATTATAGGTCCCTTACCAGATGGATAACCAAAACTAATACCGATCAAAGCTACAAGTATCCCTAAACTTAGAAGAATAAGAGTGTCAAACCACTCTCCAGCAGTTATCATCCACAAGAAATTCCAATGAAAACCGCTCAGAGGAAGTCTTTCTAACCTAGCAGCGATGCTCGACTGAGAATGTTTCTCTTGTGCATTTTCTTTAATTTCCCCCATCATTAAACCTCCTTAAAAAATTATAAAGACGGCTAAATTAGACTTACAATATTACTAATTTATTGTAAAGCTATTGCGCAATTTGTCAATAAAAAAGCCTACATATAAAAATAAGTAAATTGAAATTTTTTATTCTCCATTAAGAAAAAAACACCCATAGAAAA
>JAJXTU010000088.1 GCA_021783475.1 bacterium | reverse complement strand
ATCGAGTTTTACTCGAAAGAAGAGCTCAACAATCTTGTCGAAAAAATTTTTAGTATTTATGGGCTCGAGGAGTAAATATTAAATTTAAAAGTTTTAACACGATTAATTTTAAGCATTTAAAAACAGTGGCTACTTAAGCGTTGCTGCTGCATTATATAAGGAGGAAAAAATTTGGAAAAAACTTTAGTATTGATTAAACCTGATGCTGTTAAGAGGCAGCTAACAAGCAAAATACTTGCAAGATTTGAGGACAAGGGCTTAAAAATAGTTGCTTTGAAGCTTATGCAGCTACCTAAAGAAAAGGCTATGGAGCACTATGCAGAACACAAGAAGAAACCCTTTTTCGATGGCCTTGTCTCTTTTATCACCTCATCTCCAATAGTGGCCATAGTTCTGGAAGGCAAAGATGCAGTTACCGTAGTTAGAACTATGATGGGCACCACAAACCCTCGTGACGCAGCTCCTGGAACTATTAGAGGCGACTTTGCAATGGATTTGGGCAGAAACGTTATACACGGGTCTGATTCAGTTTATTCTGCCGAAAGAGAAATCAAGATATTTTTTGAAGATTATGAAGTATTAGATTATGAGAGGGTAGTTGATAGGGATATATATGAAAATTTAGAATAAAAAACGATGAAATTTATAGACGATCTTGAACTCAAACTCGCAGACCTTAAGTCCGAGTTTGGGTTCAGAACTATAAAACCTCTTTCTAATGGTTCTGAAAAATATATAGATATAAATGGCAAAAAAATATTAAACCTTGCATCTAACAACTATCTTGGCCTATCTTGTAACGAAAAAATAAAAATTATGGCTATTGATGCAATAAATAAATTCGGTACTGGCGCCTCCTCCTCTAGACTTATTACTGGCAACAATTCCATATATGATGAGCTTGAAAGAGAGCTTTCAGACTTCAAGGGAGTCTGTGCATCTTTGGTTCTAAATAGCGGCTACTGTGCAAATATTGCTGCTTTGTCAATTGCGAAAAAATGTGACATCTTTATGGATAGACTGTGTCATGCGAGCTTGATAGACGGCGCTATTCTTGCAGGGACAAGTCCCAAAAGATTTCAGCACAATGACCTGGATCATCTTGAAAGGTTGTTAAAGAATTCTGATAAGTCGAAGATAATAGTTACAGAGAGCATCTTCAGCATGGATGGAGACTCAAGCGATCTGGTTAATTTGGTTAAGATTTCTAAACAATACGATGCCTTTTTGATTCTTGACGAAGCTCATGCTACAGGAATATTTGGTAAAGGTAGGGGGTTATCGTATGAGCTCTCGGTTGACAAGGATATTCATCTTAGCATAGGGACCTTTTCAAAGGCTTTGGGAAGCTTGGGAGGCTATCTGTCAGGAGACAGAATATTAATAGATAGCCTTGTTAATTTCGCAAGGCCTTTAATCTTTACAACGGCGCTGCCTCCTTCCGTTTTGGCTGCCAACCTTGCAGCTGTGAGGTTTGTAAGAGAAAATCCATCTTGCGGCTTATCTCTTCTGAAGTTGTCAGATGAAATAAGAGAATATCTGAAATCATTGGGATTTGATACCCTAAACTCATCTTCTCAGATAATTCCCATTGTTTTGGGTGACAGTAAAAGAACTTTGATAGCTCAAGACCTTCTTTCTAAAATGGGTATATTTGCGGCCGCTATAAGAGAACCCACCGTCCCAAAGAATTCTGCAAGGCTTAGAATTTCTCTAAGATCTGATCTAAATGCGGATGAGTTAGAATTTATAAAACAATCATTTTTGTCATTGGCGGGCAAAATTTGATATTTTTGTCGGGTTGGAGCGGCTTTAAGGAAGCCTATCCTGAAATATCTGGAGAATGCAAGTACATTGTTCCTTTTCAAGATGAGGGTTTTTTAGAAGGGTATCTGGATGAGATAAAACAGGAAGAGGATTTGCTGATAGGTTGGTCGCTTGGAGCTAGCTTAATTATAAGAAATATTGATAAATTAAATGCGAAAAAAATAATTCTTATTGCTCCATTTTTAAATTTTACCGATTATGTGGATAAAAGGATCGTAGATCTTATGAGCTTGGCTTTCAAGAAAAATAAAGAAAAGTGTGTAATCGACTTTTGGGCAAAGATAGGACTAAGAAAGAATATAGAGACACAGATAAGCAAAACTTTGCAAAACGGTTTGCTGCTTCTTAAAGAAAAAAATAATTTTGATGAGCTTTATCATAACAAAAATATATTGATAATAGCTCCAGTAAACGATAGCATTTTGCCATTTAATGCCTTTTTAGATGTACATAACAAAGTTTTTGGAGATTTGTTAATGATAGATTCAAACCACTATGTAGAAGAGCCTGTTTTAAAAAAGATTGTTTTTGGAGAACATAATTGCAAAAAACACACTCGATAAAAAATTTTGTCAAAAATTCATTTGATAGGGCCATATTTTACGAAGAGTTTACCCCCATTCAACAAGAGATGGCGCAAATAATTTCGTCTAATCTTGGTTCGGAGGAGTTTGAAAGTGTTTTAGAGATTGGTTCAGGCTCGGGCTACTTGACTCAGTCTGTAAATATCAAATTTAAAGATTATACCTGTCTTGATATCTCAGAAAATATGATAAAGGGGCTCAAAGAGAAGCTAAAAGATCAAAAAGGATACAACTTTATGGTCTCTGATGCAGAAGACTGTGAATTTTTGGAAAGAAGGTTTGACGTAATTCTCTCTTCCTCCTGTATACAATGGTTTCTTGACCCCGAAAAGACATTGAGAAATTTTATTTCGCTGTTAAAAGAAAATGGTCAGATACATTTCAGCGTTTTTATTGAACCTACTTTTAAAGAATTAAAACTGTCAAATATCTTTTCTGGATTTGGATCTACCTTAAATCTTAAAGATGAAAGCTTTTATATGAATGTTTTTAAAGATTTAAATTTAAATTACAAGTACGTTTGTACCAAGAAAGTATATTTTCAAAGTGTAATTGAGTTTTTAAAGTTTCACAAGGCTTCTGGTGCCAGATTCACAAGTTTTAATCGGATCTGCTCTAAAGAGGACTTTAAAAATTTTTGTGAATTTTACGAAAAAAACTTTAAAGACAGAGAAAAAATATATGCAACCTATAGCTACCTTGTTGCAGGATTCTATAAGTGATTCTTGTTGATAGAAAACTTCTCTATCATTTTAGCGGTTTCTAAGTCAGTCATTGTACCCCTATTTTTTAGTTTTGAGATTAGATCTAAGTTATTGTCTTTGCTTCTGTGCTGATCAAATTTAAACTTTGCGCTGATGTAAGAAGTCTTTAATTGAAATAATATGACATTTTCTACCGACTTTGTATAGTTGACATCTTCGACTTCTATAGGATCGTATCCACCTTCTGGCTGATATTTTTTCATCAAGATATTTAAGTATTCACACTTTTTAGTATTGTCTTTTATTTCGGTTATTTTGCCTTCACAATAAACTGAGGTATAAGCTTGTCCTGCAAAACATGCGATCTTTTCATTTTTAAAATAAGAGGGTAAAAAAGAATATGGTTTAACTGCGACAAAACAGGCTATAGGATTTTCTCTTATTATGTCGACTTTTTTTCCATTTTTTGCGCTGTGAAAATAAATGTTTTTGTCGTAGTAAAAAAAGTTTATTGGTACAGAATAAGGCTTATTGCTCAAATCAACCAAAGACAAGATCCCATATTCACATATATCTAATATTTCTTGTATTTCTTTAATCTCAGAAATTTCAAATTCCTTTCTTCTCATATCTATCTCCTCTTTATGCTGTATTTATCACATCTTTAAATCTGTATCTTATTTTACCAGTAAGATCTTGTAGGGCATTGAAATTGTCATACCTCTCTAAAAAGAAGTCGTTTAGTGCAAAGCCATACAAATCTATATCTTCTTTTTCGCAATAATATAAATTTAAAAGCGTTTGATTTATGCACCCAAGTTTGTTTGGCACGACTATTATAGTTTTTAATTTCATTCGTTTTGGAATATCGACCATAAAGTTTTTTTTATCTAATGGAACCAATAAGCCGCCTGAGCCCTCTACCACAGTGAAGTCTACTTCCTCGCTTTTAATTTTATTTATTGCCTCGTCTATGGGAAAATTTTCAAAAATAAAGTAAGGTGCCAGAGGCTCTTTGCCGAAATATAGAGTTTTTGTCTCAACCTTTGATTTTGCAACAAATGAGCTATCGTCATCTTCGGGATAGCCAGTTTGGACCACCTTAATGTATTTTGTCTTCTTCCCCTCCTTAGAGAACTTTTTTACTAATAGATAGGAAAAATAAGTTTTTCCGACCCCGGTGTCTGTGGCGGTTATAAAGAAGATCATCTCTTTAAGACCTCCAGATATGATTGATGAGCTGCGTTAACTAAATTTTCAATTTGATGAGGCTCTATTATGTAGGGTGGCAGAAAGTATATTATATCTCCTAAATTTCTGAGTAGAGCCCCTCTTTTAAGCCCCTCTCTATATATGCTGAATCCTATTCTCTTTTTCCAGTCGAAAGGCCTCTTTGTTTTTTTGTTTTCTACAAGCTCTACTACACTTATAAAGCCAATGTGTCTTATTTCTCCTACGTAATTTGACTCAGAGAATCTATCTTCTATGAGCCCTCTCATATATGCGTACTTTTCTTTATTTTTTTCTAAAACGTCCTCTTCTTTAAATATCTTCAACGTTTCTACGGCAGCAGCCGAGGATAGGGCGTTGCCATTGTAGCTGTGACTGTGTAAAAAAGCTTTCAGTGTTGTATAATCGTCATAAAATGCACTATATATGTCATCAGTAGTTAGGACTACAGAGAGAGGAAGATAGCCACTTGTAATCCCCTTGGACAAACACATAAAATCAGGCTTTATCTTTGCCCATTCACACGCAAACATCTTTCCTGTTCTGCCAAAGCCGGTAGCAATTTCGTCCAAGATTAAATGGATTCCAAGCTTTGAAGTGAGTTCTCTTAACTTAACTAAATATTTTGGCGGATATATTTTGAATCCTCCGGCAAATTGTACCAGGGGTTCAACTATTACAGCGCATATCTTTTCGTAGTTTGAGGTCAATATCTTTTCTATATCTGTGAAACACTCTGCATTGCAAGAGTTTCTTGATTGACCGAATTTGCACCTATAACAGTCCGGCGAGGGGGATACAATATTGTTTGGCATAATCTTTTTGTATGCCTTTTTATAGAGATCTTCTCCGCTAACAGAGAGCGCACCAATGGTTTCACCGTGATAGCCATTTTTTAGAGATACGAATTTATGCCTTTTTTTTTGACCTATGTTTTGAAAGTAGTGGTAGCTCATCTTAAGGGATATTTCTACAGCGCTAGATCCAATTTCCGCAAAAAATGCCCTTGAAAGATTGTCTGGCACTATTTCAGAGAGTAATTTTGTGAGCTCAAGGGCTTTTTCGTGAGTAAAACCTGCAAATATAATCTGCTCCATCGAGTTCAATTGTTCAGTAATGGCTCTGTTCAATCTTTCGTTTGAGTGCCCAAAGAGATTGACCCACCAAGAAGATATGCCGTCTATGTAAGAGTTTCCCTCAAAGTCATACAAATAAACCCCTTTTGAGTTTTTTATCTTTATTAATGGATATTTTTCGTGGTCCTTCATTTGTGTGCAAGGATGCCAAATTTTTATCAAAGTTTTACCTCCCTAAATATTAACACTACATTGATTTATAATATTTCTATGTTTAAGACATTTAATAATTATAAATCAGAATCGATATTGCTAAGCTTAGTTATAATTATCCTATTTAGCTTAGGCTTTTGTATAATAACTTCTCTGCCCCTATTTTTAGGCCTACTGCCGCCCTATTTTATACTGTTTGTGTATCTGATATTTTTGAAAAATGAGCTCAAAGAACTATTTTCTATCTCAATAAAGGGTGTGCTTATGGTAAAAGAAGTTGTGGGCATACTTGTAGGCGTTGGCATAATGCTTCCTTCTTTTGCCCTATCTGGGACACTCAACGAAATACTCAAAATTTTTATGTCTATTTTGGATCCAGGCTATTTGGCTTTATTTTCTTTTATTTTTGCAGCTTGTCTTTCTATGATAATTGGCAGCATAACTGGGGCGCTTTGCATTCTTGCAGCGCCTATAATGGCACTTTCAAACAGTGTACACTATCCCTCGTATATAGTGGCAGGAGCTCTTGTTTCTGGAGCTATGTTAGGCGACAGAACTTCTGTATTTTCTTCTGCTCTAAGGCTTACTGCTGTATGTGTGGGCATTGATATTAGGTCTCACCTAAGGGCAATTTTGCCTACCGCGATAATATCAGTTACTTTAATTATAATTTTTTATTCTTTATTTGTGCCCCTTTTTTGTAACGTACCAGCAAATTCAACGCATCTAAATACAGACTATTTATCACAAATTAATTATATAAAACTGCTTCCTATTGCAATCCTGGTTGCCCTTTTTATGAAAAAAGTGCCCCTTTTTTTCTCTTTTCTCCTTGCGTCTTTGTTTGCGCTACTCATAAGCAACGTAAGCTTTGATCCTAACCTATTGCGATCTGTTTTTTATGGTATAAATGTTTGGCCATTTAATCATCTAAACGGGATATTTTCTATGCTTCCTTTGGTCGCCCTTGTTTGTATCTCTTCAGCTTTTAATTCACTGCTTCAAAGAAGCCAGCTTTTAAACTCTTTTGTAAAAAGAATAATAAATCCAAAAAGTTATTCCCA
>JAJXTU010000015.1 GCA_021783475.1 bacterium | reverse complement strand
AAAGCACTGCCATAAAAATTTCTTTGTCCTCCAGTCCAGCGAGGGTTACACCTTCTAATACCTCTCATAATTTTCTACTCCATATGATATCCACAGACTATTACCCTCTAATCATCATTGTTTGGCATTTTGGACATTTTTCCTGGACACAAGGAACTCCTGGTTTGTGAGGAATTCTTGTGCCGCAATTTGGGCACAGACATTCTCCTCCAGGGCCAAAGCTCTGTCCTCCCATGCGACCCTTTCTCATACCCTGACCTGCTTGACCAGATCCCATCAGTCCTGTTCCATCACCTCTTGGCATTTGTATCACTCCTTTTAAGATAATATTTTTTGCAAGACAGTCCCTTCTAAACCTGTTTTGTTTGCAGCCTGGCATTAGAAGGCTGTTTAGGTTGTGCCCCTTTATAAATGCTAAAAGAACATCTTCTTTATTTCCAGAAATAAAAGAATTTACTTTAGTATATGCAGATATCTGAGATTCAAGCTGTCTACTAACTGCACCACAGATAACCAGGTCAACGCTGTTTTTAAGAAAGAAATCAAAGATATTTAACAAATCGACTTTATAAACTTTTCTACCAGTTATTTCGTCTTCAGTTATCTCGACAATTTCTATATCGTTTGATGAATCGAAAACTGGAGCAATGATTTCTTTATATATAGATAAAGCAATCTTCAAGTTTATCTTCCTTTCAATAAAAATTTTAGTATCATTTATTATACTATATATTATATTATAAAGTATCAATAATGACACTAAATAAAGTAAAAAAAAGAGGTTTGGTGTTGAGAGCCTTGCCTACATCTTCATAACAAAGATATTAGCTAAAAAGAGAACTGATCCACAGATTATTAGTGTAGGTTCTATTCCGATTAGGTTTGAGAGAAAACCAATGAGAAGTGCCCCAAAGGGAGAAAGCCCGATAAAAGAAAGCGCATAAATGCTCATCATCTTTCCACGTATATTGTTTGGCGTTTTTACTTGAATCAATGTATTTGTAGTAACAGCTAAAGATATCAATCCAAATCCTGACAAAAAAAGAAATATCATACAAACGATAAAGTTTTGAAATATCGCTATGCCTATCAGGCTGACTGATAGAAGTATTGAAGATCGCTTTATTATATTCACCAGGTTAGAGGACTCTTTTCTTGTTCCAAGGAAGAATGCGGCTACAAGAGACCCTATGCCAGAAGAAGCCATTAGCAAGCCATAACCCTTAACGTCGGTATGTAATATTAATTTCGCAATAGCAGGCAGCAGCACCATATAGGATATTCCAAGAAATCCTCCCATAGAGAGCATGATGATCGCTATGAGTATTTCTTTGCTACTAATTGTAAAATCATACGCTTCTTTGAATCTTGCTCTCTTTTTAGTAGATAAATCTAAAGTCTTTTCTGTTTTTATAAAAAAGAGCGATGCAAGTACTGCCAGAAAAGATATAGCATTTATCAAAAAGCAAATTGCCTCTCCAAAAAATGCAACTAAAAAGCCTGCTACCGTTGGTCCAATTACCCTTGCAGCATTAAATATTCCAGAGTTTAGCGCTATAGCTTGAGGGAGATCTCTTTTGTCATTTACAAGGTCTATAACAAAAGCCTGTCTGGTGGGCATGTCAAAGGCTGCTATGAATCCTGATACGCTTGTAAGTGCAATAAAAATCCAAAAGTTAGCATTTTCAATGGTAGCCGCAAACATAAAGAGGGCTACAAATGTAAAGGCTGTTTGGGTTATGTATAATATTCTCTTTTTTGGGAAATTATCGGCAATATCTCCACCAAAAAGTGTAAATATTGCCATTGGGATCTGGGCAGAGAAGGTCAAGAGACCAAGGGCTGATGTTGATGAAGTTATTTTATAAACCAACCAGGATAGGGCAGCGCTTTGAACCCAACTGCCAATTAAAGATATTCCTTGTCCCCAAAAATATAAGCTAAAATTAAGCTGTTTTAGGGGATTTGGTATTAGATTCGAAAAATTCATCTCTTTCATAAAAATTTAAACAGAAAATTTATTTAAAATACTTTTAAAATTAAGCTGTTTTTTAAAAGATGTTGCAAAAATGATAATCAATTTTTTATCAACTCCAGAAATTATTTTACTAAGTATATTTTAGCAACTTTTTATTAGAAAAACTTGTATTATAATTTTTGTAATTTAATTTATTGGTTTAGGCTTATAAAAAAATATATTTTTTATAGTTTAATGTATTATTGTGCTAAAATAAATCAGTGTAAAAAATCAATCAAGGGGAGATATTTTTGCTAATCTTTTCGGGATGTAACGGACAATGAAAGTAGGATATTTGGGTCCAAAAGGTTCTTATTCAGGCGAGGCTTTGTTTAAGCTTAACTTGTCAATTGATTTTGAGGCTGTCGAGATGTCTGATTTTGCTTCTATATTCGATTCGCTCCAAAAGAAGAAGCTCGACTGTGCAATTGTCCCTGTGGAAAACTCTATCGAGGGTCCTGTTGGAATAGTTCTTGAGCTTATGCTAAAGCATGACTTTGTGGTTCAAGAAGAAACGGTGCTGCAAATTCAAAATTCACTTATGGCCCTTCCTGAAGTTAGGCTTAATTCTATTGAAAGGGTTCTTTCTCACCCACAACCCCTTTTGCAGTGTAAGAATATGATAGCAAGGCTTTTGCCATACGCAAAATTAATTAGCTGTCCATCAACGGCTCAGGCAGCCAAAATGGCATCGCTTGATCCAAAATCTGCTGCAATAGGTTCACCAAAAAACGCAGATCTATACAAACTTGAGATTATATTAAACAGTGTCTCAGACGAAGAATATAACTTTACAAGATTTTTTTTGTTGGGTAACACTAACCCTTCAAAAACTGGACATGACAAAACCAGTATCGCCTGTTCTACATACAGGGATAGGCCTGGAGCGCTATTTTCAATACTGTCTGAATTCGCTTTTAGAAAGATAAATCTTACGAAAATCGAATCAAGGCCTAGTAAAAGGGTGCTTGGAGACTACATATTTTTTATTGATATGATAGGCCACAGAGAAGACACACACATAAAGGAAGCCCTTGCAGCGCTCGTCGACAAGACCTCTTTTATAAAAATTTTTGGTAGCTATCCTGCGTTCAATGAAAAAATTACTCAAGGAGATAAGAATGCTTGATATTAAATGTTTGAGAGAAGATTTTGAAATTTTAGAAGATTCTTTGAAGAACAGGGGGGCAAAATTAAATTTTAGCTTACAGGATCTTAAAGATCTCGATCAAAAACTAAAAAATCTAAGAACTGAGATATCCAATCTTAGGGAAAACCAGAATAAATTGTCTAAGGAAATTTCTGTTTTAAAAAGGGATAAAAAAGATGCAACTGAGCTTGTCGAAAAATCAAGAAATATTGGAGATGAAATTTCAAGGTTGGCCGAAAACGAGAGAGGTTTGGATTCTCAATTCAAAACTTTGTGGTATCAATTGCCGAACATATTATTGCCAGATGTTCCGTTTGGTGCTGACGAGTCTCAAAACGTTCCAGTTAATTATTGTGGTGAACCTAAGGATTTTGGTTTTGAAGTAATGCCTCATTGGGATCTTGGTAAGAAAATTGGTCTACTTGACATTGAGAGAGCTGGTAAGGTTACGGGATCCAGATTTTCTTTTCATATTGGCCTTGGTGCAAGATTGGTAAGGGCTTTATTGAACTTTATGATGGATACGCACAGAACTGATGGTTTTGTTGAGCTATGGCCACCCTATTTGGTTAACGAGGCCTCAATGTATGGGACAGGACAACTTCCGAAGTTTAGAGACGAGCTATTTAAGTGCGCAGATGATCCATATTTTCTTATACCCACGGCAGAAGTACCAGTTACTAACTTCTTTAGAGACGAGGTTTTAATGGATGCATCCTTACCTGTAAGATTTTGCGCATATTCGGCATGTTTTAGGAGGGAAGCAGGCTCTTACGGTAAAGATGTTAGAGGGATAATAAGACAACACCAGTTCGACAAGGTGGAAATGGTTGTTTTTTGCAGGCCAGAAGAATCCTTAAATGAACTTCAGTTTATAACTGAGCAGGCGCAAAAGATTTTGAAAAAGTTAAAGCTGCCATATAGAGTAATTGAGCTTTGCAGTGGTGATTTAGGATTTAGTTCTGCAAAGACTTATGACATAGAGGTTTATATGGCTTCTTCAAAAAATTATAGAGAAATATCTTCTTGCAGCAACTTTACTGATTTTCAAGCAAGAAGGGCTAATATACGCTATAAGCCAAAAGATGGCAAAAGCAGATACGTTCATACCTTAAATGGTTCTGGCCTTGCAATTGGCAGGACATTAGCTGCAATTTACGAATATTATCAAGATGACGAAGGCTACCTGAATGTCCCGGATGTACTTATCCCATACGTTGGGACTGAAAGGATTGGACTGACGACATGTTTTTAGACTTGAACAGCGATGTTGGCGAGAGCTTTGGGGTATACAAGTATGGTAGCTCTGATGTTATAAATTTCGTCAGCTCTGTTAATATCGCATGTGGCATGCACGCAGGAGACCCAATGGTGATGCTAAGAACTGTTGAGATGGCAAAGGAGAACAACGTGGCAATAGGAGCACACCCTGGCTATCCTGATTTAATTGGCTTTGGAAGAAGAGATTTTCACATGTCAAAGGGTGAATTATACGCCTATACTCTATATCAGATTGGTTCTCTTTACTCTTTTTTACGTTCAAAAAATCTGGATATGCAGCACGTAAAACCACACGGTTCTCTTTACAACAAAATAGCCAAAGATAAGGAAGAGGCTTATGCATTCCTCTCTGCAGTGAGAGACTTCTCAAAAGACTTGTTTGTCTTTTTGCCTCCTGGCTCAAAGTCTGAGGAGGTTGCATTAGAAATTGGCTTAAAGGTTGTAAGAGAGGGATTTTTAGATAGGGCATACAATTCTGATGGGAGCCTTGTATCAAGAAGCATTCCTGGCTCTGTCTTGAAAGATGAAGACTTTATAGTAAAAAGGGCTGTAAAAATGATCTTGAATAAATCTCTGGAAACATTTGATAATAAATTGATAAATGTTGATTTTCAGACATTCTGTGTTCATTCAGATACCCCTGGCGCTCAAAATTTTGTAAAAAGATTGTTAAAAGAATTTTCAGATAACAATATTTCTATCAAGAGCGTAAGAGATTGGGCATAAATTCAAGATTTTCATTTGTTTCTGAGGGTTCTTTGCTTATTGAGATTGGAAATATTTTAGATTATGAGATATCAGATAGAGTGCAATCTCTTTCTTTAGCATTGAAAAAGCTCGATATTTTAGACATTACAGTTGCCTATGGTAGCTTATTGATCGATTTTGATCCTCTTAAATATAACTTAGACGAATTTTTATTAGATGTGAAAAATATTTTTGACGTTGTAATGTCAACCTTCTCAAAAAGAGAAGAGGACACAATTATTCGAGATGTATTTGTGAGGTTTGGCGGACAATATGGGCCAGATCTTAAATACGTAGCAGAATTTCACAATATATCAGAAGAAGAAGTAATAAGAGAATTTACATCAAAGGTCTATAAAGTTTTTATGTTAGGGTTTACTCCTGGCTTTGCCTATATGGGAATATTGTCTGATCTCATTGCTACGCCCAGACTGTCAACTCCAAGATTGGTTGTCGAAGCAGGTTCTGTAGGCATTGCTGGAAATCAAACAGGTATATATCCTACCAGATCGCCTGGTGGCTGGCAGATTATTGGTAGAACAGAACAGGTAATGTTTTCTCCCGAGAGTCAGGACCCCTTTTTTTTTAAACCATCTGATTATGTGAGGTTTGTTAGAGTTGACAGCTAATATAGAAGTTTTAAACGCTGGTTTTCATTCAGTCATACAAGGGAATCAAAGAATAGGCTTCAAGTCATTTGGAGTGCCAGAGAGTGGCCCATTAGATCCATTTACCTCTACTCTTGCAAATTTATTGTTGGAGAACAAACCCTTTGCCCCACTGTTGGAGATTACTCAGGGCTCTCTTGAATTTATGTCTCATGGGGATACTTATATTGCAATATCTGGAGCCGATTTGAATGCCGTTCTTTTTAGAGGGTGTAATTCTAACAAGATATCAGTCGGAACCTCGATTAAACTTCAAGATGGGGATAGGGTTAAATTCAATGGTTCCAACAATGGTTTTAGGTGCTGGTGCGCTTTTTGTGGCGGGATAAAAGTTCCTCCAATACTTTCAAGCACGTCTACTCTTGAGACTTCAAATTTAGGTGGAATATTTGGCAGAAGTTTATTAAAGGGGGATATATTCGAAGTTGTAAACGATACTCAACCAAGAAATAAAATTTTATTGCCATTGTTGAATTTTGATAATAATAAAAATGTTTTTCTGAGAGTTATAAAGGGATCGCAGTATGATGAATTCTCAAAGGATGACATAGAAGTCTTTTTTCAAAATTCATACAGGGTTCTTTCGAATAGTAACAGAATAGGAATCAGGCTCTCTTACTCTGAAAAAGAAACAAGACCTATTAAAGGTTTTAACATACTCTCAGATCCAAGTCCTCTTGGCGCAGTTCAAATTACGACTGATGGCAGCCCTATAATTCTTTTGCAAGATCGCGGAACAGTAGGTGGTTACCCAAAGATTGCAACTGTAATTAAAGCCGATCTTATTAAGGTCGCTCAATTAAAACCAAATCAATTAATAACCTTTAAATTGATAAGCGTAGAAGATGCAATCAAAGAATATTATAATATATTAAGTTTACTGGCAAAGTCGATAATTGAAATAAACACGGGCTTTATAAAGAACTATATCGAACTTTCTAAAAAGTATAATCTTACCCATTTCAGTCTTTGTACAGAAAATTTTAATTTTTTAATTAAGCGTTAGTTTTAATTTGTATGTTATAAAATTTAATAAAAGCTGAGGATGAGAAATGAAGACAAAGGTTACTCTTGCAAGGTTAGAAGAAGATTTGGGATATGTTTTTATAGATAAAAAGTGGCTTATCACATCTCTTACGCACTCTTCTTATTCATATAATCATCCGGAGGCAAATGATTTTGAAAGGCTTGAATTTTTGGGAGATGCTGTTTTAAAACTTGTGGTAAGCCATGAGCTTTTTGTTTTGTATCCCAATATGAATGAGGGCGATATGTCAAAGCTAAGAGCTTATTTGATTTCTGATAGGCATTTGACGAAGATTGCCAGAAAGATAAACCTTCAAGATTATCTTTTAATAGGTTCAAGTGAACACGCAATTAAAGATTCCATTTTGTCAGCTTCTTTTGAGGCTATATTGGGAGCAGTTTATATGGACTCAGAGCTTAAGGACTGTTATAAAATAATTAATAGGCTGATGATTATAAAAACGGAAGAATATGAAGAGGACTCAAAAACTGTTTTACAAGAACTTACCCAAAGCCTATTTGGAGTTTTGCCTGAGTACAAAGTTTTAGGAGTTAGGGGTCCTTCACATTCTCCTATTTTTGAAATCCAATTATCAATAAATAACAAATTTTTCTATACTGCTACAGGAAATTCAAAAAAACAAGCTCAGTCAGAAGCCGCCAAAGAGGCGTTAAAAGAATTAAGATCTATTAGGAGGGACACTTGATTAAGGCAGAAAATCTTGTAAAAAAATATAATAAGCTACTTGCCGTTAATGATATTAGCTTAAAGATAGAAAAGGGCGAAGTTGTAGGACTCCTTGGTCCCAATGGTGCAGGCAAGACTACAACTTTTTACATGATAGTGGGCTTGACCAAACCTACTTCTGGCTCAATTTATAAAGACGATGTAAATATTACAAGATTTCCTATCCACAAAAGAGCAAGTTTGGGAATTGGATACCTTGCACAAGAGCCCTCAGTTTTTAGAAAACTTAACGTATACGAAAACCTAGCCTTGATATTGAGCGTATCTGGTAAAAAAGTTGATAAAAATAAGATAAGGAAAATGTTAGATGAGTTTGGCATATCTAGTATAGCTAGAAAACGATGTGAACTACTGTCTGGTGGAGAGGCAAGAAAGGTCGAGATTGCGAGAAGTGTTATATTAGACCCTGATTTTTTGCTCCTTGATGAGCCGTTTTCTGGTATAGATCCCAAATCTGTTTCAGAGATGATAGAGATGATTTTTAATTTAAAGAAGATAGGTATCGGAGTCCTTCTGACAGACCACAACGTTCGCGATTCATTAAAGATTATAGATAGGGCATATATTATTTCAAAAGGAAGCATATTGTTTTCGGGAAGCCCCAGAGAGATGACCGAACATATGGACGTAAGAAAGGAATTTCTTGGCAACGATTTCTCATTATAAGGATAGACAGGTAAGACTATCCAATGAGATAAAAAAAAGAGAGGCAGACGCCTTTCTTAGTAGTTCAGTAATAGATATGTTATATCTTACTGGATTTTCAGGAGAGGGACTTGTTCTTTATTTGCCAGGCGAAAAGCCTTATATCATTACCGATGGAAGATATGTTGAAGAGGCTATGAGATTAAAAGACATAAAATTGGTTCAGATTAAGCCAGGCGATGGTTATATCAAAACTTTTTGTATGTTGATTGGCAAGCCGATATCTGTTCTTTGTGGCAAGGATTTTTCATTTAAGGATGCTGAATATATTAGGAGACATTCACCTCTTAGGCTTATTGATGGAAGTGATTTAATGTCTCAAGTAATAAGAAGGACTAAGTCTAGAGAAGAGATATCTATTTTAAAAAAGGCAGGAGAGCTCTCCTGTGAAGTATTTTATAAAGTTAAAGATTTGCTTAAGATTGGCGTTACAGAAAAAGAAATATCAGCATTTATTGCTTTAGAGGCTTCTACAGTAGGCGATGGAGTTTCGTTTGACTCTATAGTAGCATTTGGGGCCAATTCGTCTCTGCCTCACTATAGGCCGCAAGACGTCAAACTAAAAGAAAAAGATATAGTGCTAATTGATATGGGTGTAAAGTTTATGGGCTATTGTGGCGACATAACAAGAACCTTTATTTTCAATGGGGAAGACAATTTATTTTTTGAAAGATATCAGCTCCTTTCTGATGCGAGAGAAAAAGCTATAAAATCTATATCAGAAGGAGTTGAACTATCCTTGCCTGAGAAAATTGTTAGGGAACATCTTGGAGAAGAAGAGAAATATTTTATTCATAGCCTTGGACATGGGTTGGGTCTTGAAATCCATGAAAAGCCTATCTTAACTTCTGTTAACGAAGCGAATCGTTCAAAGTATTTTTCTGAGGGGGATGTTTTTACTGTTGAACCGGGCCTATATTATCCTGGTTGGGGTGGCATAAGAATTGAGGATGATTTTGTCATCGAAGAGGGCGTCATAAAAAAGATTACCTATTAAATTCTTAAAAGTAAAGCTTGACTTTATGCGATTGAAATTCTAAATGTTTTAGTCTTATTTCTGCTGGTATAAGCTTCTGCACAATATTATATTTTATCCAAATGACAGGCTTTAAAATTCTTTCAATAATTGTGCAACAATTCAAAAATACATATAAACAATTTATAAATAATATTGTAAAATTAATTGTCTGATAATATTGACAATTCTGATAATTCATTTTAAAATTGTTTTGTAATTTCAGATGGAAGGAGGGAGTAAGTTAAATTTAGTTTCCAAAGATATTTGTTTTTAAAATTTGGCTAAGAAGGAGGAAGAGTGTGGAAGAGACAACCCAAATCAATGGGACAGGAGTTTCGGAGGCCGAGATAGGGGCTTATTGGCTTGAAGAAGACTATATTTATCCTACTGAGGAATTTGTAAGAAAGGCTTACATTCAAAACCAACCATTTATAAATAAATTTAAAGAAGAAAATTTTCCTGAATGTTTTCACGAATATGCGAACTTACTTAGCTGGGATAGATATTGGACTACTACTCTTGATAGTTCAAACCCTCCTTTTTGGAAGTGGTTTGTCGGAGGCAGATTAAATGCCTGCTACAATTGTGTCGACAGACATCTGGAAAATTATAAAAACAAGGCTGCTATAATCTGGGTTTCAGAATCGGTAGATGAGCCCGATAGAGTCCTAACTTATCAAGAATTGTATGTGAAAGTTAACGAATTTGCATCCTTGCTTCTTGAGATGGGATTGAAAGCTGGAGATACCGTAACTTTTCATTTACCAATGATGCCCGAATTGCCTATTTCAATCCTGGCTTGTGCAAGATTGGGTATAATTCATTCTGAGGTTTTTGGAGGATTTAGCGGTCAAGCATGCGGCGAAAGGATCGCCGATTCTAAGAGCAAAATTCTTGTAACTATAGATGGATATTATAGAAATGGCAAGTTTATAGATCATAAAATAAATGCTGATATTGCAGTTGCTACTGCGGATAAACTTGGTCAAAAGGTTGACAAAGTTCTTATTTGGACGAGACACCCTGGAACTTACTCTTCCAGAACGCCCTTGATAGAGGGAAGAGATCTGGTTTTAGATGATCTGATGAAACAGCACAGGGGTAAGAGGGTTGATTATCTCCCAATGCCTTCAGAGGCAGTATTATTTTTGATGTATACCAGCGGTTCTACTGGAAAGCCTAAAGGATGCGCACATAGTACAGGTGGATACTTGTCTTATGTGGCTGGGACGAGCAAGTTTATCCATGACATTCATCCTGAAGATGTTTATTGGTGTATGGCTGATATTGGCTGGATAACGGGGCATAGCTATATTGTTTATGGGCCTCTGGCTAACGCTGCGACCTCTGTTATGTATGAAGGAGTGCCTCTTTATCCGAATATTAATAGAATCTGGCGTATAGCTGAAAGATTGGGCGTAACTATATTACACACGGCTCCTACAGCAATCCGAATGTTAATGAGAGCAGGTTCAAATCCTACACAATATAGTTGTAAATTTAGATTGTTGGTTACCGTTGGAGAGCCTATAGAGCCTGAGGTGTGGAGATGGTATTACAAGGTAGTTGGGAAAAAGAATGCCGTTGTTCTGGATACTTGGTGGCAAACAGAAACTGGAGGCTGGCTGTGTACTACTATCCCTAGTATCATGCCAATGAAACCTGGAAGTGCAGGCCCCGGGGCTTTAGGCATATATCCCGTTATATACGATGAGCTTGGCAACGAACTACCTGTTGGTTCGGGCAAGGCTGGCAATTTGTGTATAAGAAACCCCTGGCCTGGGAGAATGCTCACAATTTGGGGAGATCACGAAAGGCTTGTGAAACAGTATTATGAAAAATACTGTAAAGATAAGGAAAGCAAAGATTGGCGTGATTGGCCATACTTTTCAGGGGATGCTGCAATGATGGCAAAAGATGGTTATGTCAGGGTTTTGGGCAGAGTTGATGACGTTATAAACGTTGCAGGCCATAGATTGGGGACGAAAGAAATTGAATCAGCAGCACTAACTTGTGAAGAGGTAGCAGAAGCAGCAGTGGTGCCAAAAAGTGATGAATTGAGAGGTCACGTGCCCGATCTATACGTATCTTTAAAATCTGGTTTTGAACAAAGCAAACACCTGGAAGACAAGATAAAACAATCTATTTCCTCAATAATTGGGCCTATTGCTAGGCCAGCAAATATTTACATTGTTTCTGATATGCCAAAGACAAGGTCTGGAAAGATCATGAGAAGAATACTTGCAGCAATTTCAAACAATCGTGAAGACTATGGTGATATTACAACTCTTGTTAATCCAACTATTGTAGAAGAGGTTCGCAATACTGTAAGAGGGGAATAAAAAACTTATTTAAAAGGAGGTTACAATGTCTAATTCAGAATTAAAAATGGCAAATCCTGGGGCTGTAGGTCTGGCTGGTTTTGCTTTAACTACTTTTGTTCTAAACGTTGCAAATGCGGGGCTCGTACCTGCAGCGCTTCTTGCTGCTCTGCCGCTTGGCCTGTTTTATGGTGGGCTCGCACAGTTTGTGGCGGGCATGTTAGAGTTCAAAACGGGCAATACCTTTGGCATGGTTGCTTTTACTGGATATGGATCTTTTTGGATGGCTCTGGCGGTCCTTGTCTATTCGCCTGCATGGGGTTGGATGCCAAAAGAGGCCTTAGGTGCTGCTCTTGGGGTGACATTAATCGCATGGACAATCTTTACTGTTATTATGACATATCTATCTTTTATGACCAAGAATAGGACCGTACAAACAATCTTCGTCCTCCTTTCTCTGTTATTCATATTGTTGGTTATCGCGCACTATACAGAAAGCACGGCAATTAGGGTATTTGCAGGATATGAAGGGATTGTTACTGCAATTACAGCCTGGTATGGCATGTTTGAGATAATCAAAGGTCAATTTAGCGATAAATAAATAAATGATTTGAAAATAGGGAGATGTCCTATTAAAGGACATCTCCCTTACTTTTTTGACTCCTAAATAATAATCTAAAAAGAATTTTTCTTATTACTGAAACAATTTGCATAGTGGAAGAAAATTATTTTATATTATATAATTTATTCATTATATTTTTAAAGGTTGATTTTATAATTATGAAAGCAGTAAAAATAAATGGTGCGTAGAAAGGTATATCGAATTATAAAAATAACTTTTAAAAAATCTCAACTAATTTAAAGGAGTCAAGTTATGGATAATCCAAATGAACAATTAGATTCAATAAACAAAAATTTAGCTCGTTTTTCAAAAGAATGGGGAAAACAATCATCTGCTTTTTTTAATTTATCAAAATCTATAAAGGCAGACGGTGCACTTTCTACAAAAACCAAGGAGCTTATTGCAGTGAGCCTTTCTGTTGCTCTAAGGTGCGAATGGTGTATCAATTCTCATGTAAATGCAGCCCTAACCAATGGGGCAACCAAAGAGGAAGTTATGGAGGCTGCATGGGTAGCTGTTTTGATGGGTGGAGGCCCAGCACTAATGTATATGCAGTATGTACAAAATGCCTTAGACAACTTATCCAAATAAACTCATAAGTTTTATTTAAACATTTTGCAAAGTAATTTACTCTTTCTAAGTTTTTCGTGTAAAATCTAATTACAGGGTGAATTCATTTTGTAACTTGAAACTGTGAGGAGCACAAATATCTTGAGAAATATAAATGAATGAAGATTTAAAAAAACTTAATAGTCTTCATAAAAAAATATCATTTATGCTTTCTATTATTGTTTTTTTGATTTATTTTAGTTTTATTTATCTGGTTGCATTTGACATCGGTTTTCTCTCGAATAATTTTCTGTTTAATTTAAATAATGGCCTACTGTGTAGTCTTATCGTTATAACCTTGTGTCTCCTTATAACAGGGATATATGTTTGGTGGAACAACAGTTTTTATGAAATAGAGCTTAAGAAGATTAAAAAGATCGAATAATGTCGATTGTTTAATTTATAATATCTTTTATGCAAAATAAGTTTAATGCTTTTCAAAATGCCTTAGCACTTTTTGGTGATTATATTGGTGCGGCATCTTTTCTTGGAATTGTTGGTTTGACTGCTACCAAGGGCTTTGATGGTCTTTTTTATGCTGTTGGCTGGATAGTTGGTTGGCCCATAATGCTTTTTTTGGTTGCAGAGCCAATGTCAAGAAGGGGGGTGTCAACATACATAGACCTGATTGCTCTCAGGTTTAGCGGTAAAGATATTAAAGTTGTTCTTAGCTTAACAGGGTTACTGTGTATACTTATTTTCTTGGTTGCAGAGTTAATTGGTGCCGCGCTATTACTCTCTTTAGTTACCGGGATAGGTTATAATTTGTCTATTTTTATTGTTACATTTATTTCTGTTTGCTTTGTCTTATTAGGTGGGATGTTTGCAACTACATGGTTTCAAATCTATAAAACTGTGATACTATTTTCTCTTGCTTTGGTAATATTATTTCTAATTTTTTATAAAATGAGCTCAAGCAGTGTTTTTTTTGCAAATGGGAAATTAACTAACTTATTTTTACCTCAAACTATCTTTCGCTCTCCTTTTGATTATTTTTCCTTATCTTTCGCTCTTCTTTTTGGAACAGCAGGACTTCCCAATATATTAATAAGATTTTTCACCGTGCCAGATAGGAGATCGGCAAGGATATCAGTTTTTCTTGCTACCGTGTTAATCAGCATATTTTATCTAATAGTTTTTTTTCTTGGTTTTGAATCTAGATTTATTCTTGACAAGAAGGATCTAAGCGATGGTGCTAATATGGTCTTACTTCATCTAACAAGGTATCTGGGACAAGATTTATTATTTTATGTAACTGCAATTATAACTTTTATTACGATCTTTGCAGTAGTGAGCGGGCTTTTTGTAGCGGGGGCTACGACACTAAAAGAGGACGTTATTAACAACAAAAAATCTTATATTTGGGCATTTTCTGTTATTTTAATTGGATTTTTTGCATTTTTATTGGCTATGATATTCAAGGGGCAAAACGTTGCGTTTATGGTTGGACTGTCTTATTCGCTTGCTGCAAGTGCTAACTTTCCAGCACTTTTCTGTTCAATATATTTGAATAATATTTCTAAGGGCGCAGTTATATTTGGAAGTTTATTAGGCGCAACTTTGTCTATAATTCTCACAGTACTTGGTCCAACTGTATGGGTGGATGTTTTTCATTATAGCACGCCAATTTATCCATTTGTTGATTCAACCCTGATCTCTATGACGGCATCCTTTATGGCTATAATAATTATTTCAAAACTTTATAAATAGTCCTAATACCTAAATTGTATTACAATTAAATTGTCAGATAAATACCAATATTTATTATTATGATATTTTTTTGGTAAACAATATATAATTTAATATTGTTATGTTTCAAAAAAACTTATTCGTTTGCATATCCATATTTACCTATACAGACACGTGGTTACATAAAAATTATATCATTAATATTATGCCATTTTATTAAACTTTTTCCTGCTCTTTGCATGCCAGATTTGACCTATTTGTAACCAGAATATTTTGTATTTGCTATATTGACTTAATTTCATATAAGACATTGTGTTTATTGTTTCAAAAAAACTTATTCTCCTATGTGAAGTTTGTTTACTGCCTGATATTTTGTCTTTTCTGACAGGTGGGAATATCTAAGCGTCATTGCCATGCTTTTGTGCCCAAGTAAATCACGAATAGTATTAAGATCTACGCCTCTCATTGTTAGATAGCTTGCAAATGAATGGCGCAGATCGTGAAACTTGAAATCCGTAATGCCAGCCAACTTGCAGGTTGTAGCGTGATTTATTGCTATTTGGTGTATTCTTCTTCCAGAATACGTTATCACATATTCCTCCATATCGTTCTTCCAGCCAATCAAATGGCTGCTTAAACTTTTATTGATAGGAACATATCTTGTTTTTCCATTTTTTGTATCAAAAAGAGTTATGGTGTTGTTTTCTAGATCTACCTGCGACCATTTTAAGGACAAAATTTCCTCTTTTCTCATCCCAGTGTTTAATGCAATAATTACTGCCTTGTAAAAATGGGTATATCTAGAGGCATATTTTAAATATTTTTTTAGCTCCTCTTCGTTTAAATATCTCACCCGCTGATTGTTTAAACTGAATAACTTTACCTTTTCAATGGGATTCTTTGTTATGTATCCCCACTCGACAGCCTTGTTGAAAATATTTTTTGCTATAGTGATAAATAGATTAATTGTAGCCCTTTTTATCTTGGTCTCATTTGAGATATATTTTTCAAGAATTTCTGCCTCTATTTTACCCAGATTGGTATCCTTGAACAGAGGGATTAATCTGTTCTCAATACAATGCTTTTTAGCCTTAATCGTGTTAGGTCTGTTTCTTGCATTGCAATATGGTAAATATATTTTTTTGCAAAATGTATCAAAAGCAATTTTCTTTGTGTTAGACAACGAATCATTTATAAATTTTTTATAAAACTCAAACATTTCTTTTTCAGCGAGATCCTTCCAGCTTGACTTACATTTCTTAATTTTCCATTTTTCTTCAGCCTTATATCTGAAATAATAGTTTTTATTGCCGTTATATTTATACCCGCATTTGCAAACTTTTTTGTCCTCTTTTGAAAATCGTCTACACTTTGGGCACCTAATAAGTAGATACATCACTCATTCCTACCCTTATCTTTAAAAGTTCAGGAGTCACCTGAAAATATTGAACCAGTTCATAAAATGGCATTTCTTTTCTCATACACTCCAAAAGTTCCTCTCGAGGTATAAGAAATTTTGCTGCCCATCTGTCAGCTTTAGCTTCGTTTAACGTTGCAAAGAAGCGGCAGGTGTGAGTTGTACAAGACAAAGAAACGCAATCTCCTAAGCAGGTAAAATAGTGGCCAAGTTCGTGGGCAAGGGTAACTCTGAGATGCTGGTTGTCAGGAAGGGTGTTGGACAAAATTATAAATTTTTCTTTGTTTGAACTCACAAAGATACCTTTTAAATAGGTGGGTAAATCTAAAAAAATTAGCTTAATATTTTCTATTTCAAGAATCTTTATCAGTTTGTCCATTATTAGTAACGTTGAGTTTTAGATTGTTTTTTATTACGTCCATTACAATTTTTCTTATTTCATGTACTTGTTCATCAGATAACTGTTTGTCAGCCTTCGCCGCAATTTGAATATTTGGCATATTTGGGTTATTGGTAATACCAAGAAGATAATCAGCGGAAATATTCAAAAATTTAGCTATTTTAACAACAGTTTCCAGATTTGGAGCTCTTTTGCCAGTTACGTAGTTGGAAATACTATTAGATTCTAAGGCCAAATGCTCTGCAAGTTCCTTGTTTGTAATTTTTCTTTCAATCAGCAATATTTTTAACCTTTTTGAAAATTCACTCATTGTGACCCCCTGTCTACAAAATGACTAACATTTTATTCTATTTTAGATATATTCATACATATTGACAACATACAAAGTGGAGTATATAATATCTCATATTGTATGATGTTAATAAACATACTGAGAGGAGTAAAGATGATTTTAAAAAATTTAAGGGATAAAGGCATCAAAGTGTCAGATCTTGCTAAAAAGTTGGGTGTTAGTAGGACAACTATTTATAGCTACACATCGGGACGTCGTTTCCCGACAAAAAGAATTGCAAAAAAATTAAAAAGTGCGGGGATATCCTTAGATGAACTTCTTGAAGATTGATATTCCAAAGTTACAACCGTTTCTGACAAAAAAGGAGGTTGCTGGATTGCTTCATGTATCAATGCATACAGTGGACAGAGAAAGACAAAAGGGATTATTAAATGGGGTCAGGATAGGAGGTAGTGTGAGGTTTTATTACCCAGACATAGAAGAGTATATCAGTACCATCAGACAACAAAAAAGGAGGAAATAAAATGACAGAAACAAAAAAGGCCTCTAAACCCACACATGATTTAGAGGTAAAAGCACAAAACAACGCAATTAGTTTAGCATTTTTAGCGGAAGAAAGCAACAAAATCATTATGAAGATGGGCATTGATTTGCAAGAAGAAACAAAAAGATTTTTTACTAGGGTGGTAAATAAATGAATATAACAAAAGTTTCGATAGAAAATTTTAAAGGTATTAAACATTTTGCAGCCAATCTTCAGCACACGACTATCATTAAGGCTGACAATGGCGCAGGCAAGACTTCGGTATATGACGCCGTTTGTTGGCTTTTGTTTGAAAAAGACAGCCAAAATCAGACAAAATTTGAAATAGTTCATAGAGGTTGTGAGGTTGCCAGCGTTGAAGCAGTGATGATGCTAGATGATGGTAAAGAGGTTGCGCTAAAAAAGATTTATAACCTGCTCAAGAGGGCTTCTGAATTCTATATAAATGAAGTACCTATCAAGAAAAAAGAATTTGATGAAAGAATTCTCACTCTGGGGAACGAGAAAATCCTTAGATCATCACTCAATCCGCTTTATTTTAACGAAATGCTTTCATGGCAAGAAAGACGTGAGATATTGTTGGATCTATTCGTTCAAAGCGATTTCCCGATCCCGACTGAATTGAAAGAATATCTTGAAAAATATTCTATAGATGACTTTAAAAAACTTCTAACAAGTAAAATCAAACAAATAAAGAAACAGGCAGAACAAATACCTGCCAGGATCGAAGAACTCTCGGGAATAGGCGGGGTTAATAATATTAATGAGGAAGGGATTTCGAAAGAGATTCTTGCTCTCAAAACATCATTATCATCAGACAACATAGAAAAAGAGATATTAGCATTAAAAGCAACAATACAAGCCGAGCATGAAAAGCAAAGACAACTGAAGCAAGAAAAAATAACAAAGATTTTTGAGGCGAGGTCAAAACTAATCTTGAGAGATATATCCAGAGAAGAAGCCTTGTTGGTCGAACTCAGAGATGCGTGGAAAAAAGAACAGACAAATTGTTGCACGATCATTGGTACTTGCCCCACATGCGGACAAGAAATCCCGCAGGAAAAAATAGACGAAACGTTCAGGAGATTTAACCGTGAGAAAGCTATCAAACTTGAGAAAATCTCAAACGATGGGAAAACCATCTCGGAAAAGATTGATGGCTTTAATGCAGAGAATTTTAGACTGGTCCAAGAAAGGCGGAGATTAGAGGAACAACTCCAGCGAATAGAAAATGAAGAGATAGTAACACCAGCAGAATTATCTTCAAAACTTTTTAGACTAGAGAGACGATTAGACGAAATAGACGAGGTTGTAACAAAGCAAAAAATATGCGAGCTTGAAGAAAAGCTTGCGGCAAGTCGAAGCGCAAAAGGGGTAAGAATGAGGATAAACGAGCTCAAAAAAGAAGAGAAAGTGTTTCTGACAGAGCTCTCGGAAAACGAACAAAAATTATTTAGTTTACAGAATTTTATCCAACAAAAAATAGAAAGTGTTGAAAAAAACATCAATGATAAATTTAAATTCGTAAAATTTAAGCTCTTTGAAAAACAGGTCAATGGAGAGATAAAAGAGACTTGCGAAGTTACAGTAGGAGACATCAGCTGGTCGAATTTAAACCATGCAGCGAAGATTAACGCTGGGTTGGATATTATTTCGCAACTGCCAGTTAGGGCACCAATTTTCATTGACAACGCAGAATCAATTAATGAGATTCTGCAAACAGATAATCAGCAAATCAGGCTCTATGTATCACAAGACAAAAAAATAAAAGTGGAGGCATAATAATGTCAAATTTAGGGTTAGCTCTGAAAAGTGGAAATATTTCAGAAATGATTAGAAGTGCTCTCAAAGAAAATACAAACGACTTTGTCCAGAGCCTCTTGGAAGTTGCAAACTCCGATAAATATATCCAGCAATGCAACCCTCAGGAATTAATCAAAGAAGCCATGAAAGCAGCGACGTTAAGGCTCCCACTAAACAGGCAGCTTGGTTTTGCATATATCGTAGCAAGAAAAGGAAAAGACGGGTATACTCCGACTTTTCAGATAGGCTACAAAGGATACATTCAGCTCGCAATCAGGACAAATCAATATCAAAAGATTAATGCTGGTGTTATTTATGACGGCATGATTGTCAGAAGAGATATTATTACGGGGGATATACAAATAACTGGCGAGGCTAAAAATGATACAGTAATCGGATATATTGCTTATTTGAAACTAAAATCAGGCTTTGAAAAAACCATTTTTATGTCAAAAAAAGAAATCGAAGCGCATGCAAAGAGATTCAGTACATCGTACGGTCATCCAAGCGCGCCATGGAGTACTGACTTTGATGCTATGTCCTTGAAAACGGTAATCAAAAAACTTCTAACGAAGTGGGGCGCCTTAGAAAGTTCAATTCAGAAAGCAGCTATTTCAGATGTTGATGACGAAAAAGATGTGGAAACGGAACAAACAACAATTCAGGATGTTTCATTGCAACAGGGGGCAAAAATTGAGGCCTTAGAAGATAATCAAAAACAAGATACTCTTTTACTTGTTTCGGAAGAGGCACCCTTTTAAATGTTTGTCCAGGTCATCGGCTCTGGCTCATCAGGAAATTGTTATTACATAAGTGATGGGGCAAGTTCTTTGATGCTAGACGCAGGAATATGCTTAAGGAAAGTTAAGATGAATATGAAATTCAAGGCATCCAGTGTAGCTGGATGCCTTATAACCCATGAGCATTCTGACCACATCAGAAGTGCAGAAGCACTATGCAAGATGGGTGTTGAGTGTTTTATGAGTGAGGGCACATACCTAAAAAGCGTTAAGCACTATAGGATGAGCATAATTAAGAAAAAATTTAAGGCAGGGACATTCAACATAACCACATTTGACCTTGAACACGATAGCGCACAGCCAATAGGCTATTTGATCAGATCATCACTAACAGGTGAAAGCTTACTATATGCAACAGATACCGCATCTATCCCGACCACATGGGATAATCTCAATTATATTCTGGTTGAAGCCAATTGGTCTCAGTCATTACTTGATACAAATATTACAAACGGATTGATGACATCGGAGATGAAAGAGCGTCTCATTAGGACACACTTCAGCCTTGCAAAAGTTGTCGATTTTTTGTGGGCTACTGATATGTCGAAGGTCAAACAAATCCATCTGATCCACTTGAGTCACAAAAACGCCAATAAAGAGTTGTTTGTAAATACCGTGCAAGAAATATTCGGAAAGGAAACATACGCATGGGGAACAACGGTTGGATAAAACTATATAGAAAGTTGCTTGAATCAGATATGTACAATGACCTGACAAGTAAACAAAGGGATGTGATGCTTGTATGTCTATTACGTGCGCAACATAAACCTAAAAAAATTGAAGTTGGTGGCAAACTTGCCACACTCCAACCAGGTCAGTTCTTTACAAGTTTGGTAGGACTTCAAAAAAGTTGTGGCAGTGATGTGAACATAAGAAGTATCAGAACTGCAATAGTTAAACTAGAAAACTGGGGGTTTTTGACAAGCTCAGCGACAAAGAGCGGAAGGTTAATAAACGTGATTAATTGGGGCAAATATCAGGGCGAAAAGGAGCAAGCCGACAAAGAAGCGACAAACGAAGTGACAAACAAAAATAAAAAAATAGCTCAAGAAGCGACAAACGAAGTGACAAACAAAAATAAAAAAATAAACGTTGATTTAGTAGCTCAAACTGACAACTGGAATACCATAATCGACAAAGAATCCGACAAAGAAGCGACAAAGCAATCTGAAAAAAGCGACAAACAAACTGACAATATACAAGAAGATCTTAAGAATAATACAAAGAATGATAAGAAAAGTACAAGTACGAAAGAAGAAGAGTATAGAACCGAATCTGAAGTTATTAGGCTTTTCAATAAAATTTGTACAAGTCTGCCAAAGGTTCTCACGTTTACAACAAAGAGAAGGGCGTGTGTGAAAGTGCTTGTCAGGAGTTTTACCTTAGAGCAAATACAAGAAGCATTTGAAAAGATTGAAGAGAGTGCATTCCTCACAGGTCGCTCGGAAAAATGGAATGGCTGCAATTTTGATTGGGTTATCAATTACAACAACTTTGTCAAGATTCTTGAGGGAAATTATGACAACTTGACAACGCATGACAAAGAAATCCAGATAAAGCAGCAATGGGAAAACTCATTGATGGACGAATGCGAAGAATTTTTGCGTAGCTCGAAACGATGCAATTTGAGTGCGTCAGAAGTGAGAAGTACTTATACAACGTTTGCAGAAGAAATTATCGAAGAAGAAAAAATATATAAACCAGCAGAAAACTTTCGGGACAATGAAGAATTGTTGAAAGAGATAAAACAAAGACATCCAAACTGGCCTGATAGAACAGTGAAATACTTTGCTAGGGAGGTTTATAAATGCAAAAAATCAGCATGGACAGCATAAACAAGAAGATTTGTGAGATTTCAGGGATATTAATAGAAGAGTTAACGATATTGGGACAAAAAGAAATAGAAAACGAGACATGCCCTATTTGCGGGCAGAAAATGCAAAAGAGATATGTAGAACAGCATGATAGTATCAGGACTGTATTTGGACCATGCCAACATTGTGAGCAAGAGCTTTACGAAAAGACTAAACAAAGACAAATAGAAAACGAGAGAAAACAGAGAATATCAAAGTTATTTTCTATATCAGAGCTTGGTGAAAGCTTTCAGAAGAAGACATTTGAGACTTGGATACATAACGTAAAATCAGAAAATTCTTATAACGAAGCAGTTGATTATATTGAACAGTTCGAGCGCTACAATGGCAAAGGAATTGTTTTTTATGGTGGGGTTGGGTGTGGTAAAACTCATTTGGCCTGTGCAATTCTTCATGAGCTTATCGAACGAGGGTATGTATGCCTGTTTAAAACATTGCCAGATCTATTTACGCAAGTATATCAATCAATCGGACAAGAAAATGGGATAAAAGAATCAGAAATCATATCAATTTTGGTTACGGTAGATGTGCTATTTCTGGATGATTTAGGCACAGAGAAGGCGACAGATTTTAAGCAGGAGTTTTTGTTTAAAGTCATAAATGGCAGATATTTATCAAACAAACCAACAATCATCACAACAAACTACGATGTAAACGGACTTCAAGCAAGAATAGGCGACAAAATAACAAGCCGTCTGATTGAAAAGTGCATCATATCCCACAACACAGCCGCAGACTACAGGAGGAAATTTAAAGATGAATGAACGCGAGAAAGACGTAAAGGGCGCAATAAAGAGACTTCTTAAGACCCTTGGTTGGGATTATATATCTAATCTTCAGGGCATTGGATGTCGCAAGGGCGTGCCTGACATAACTGCGATACCACCAGAGGGGCCATATGTTGTCTGGATTGAGGTAAAAACCACTAAAGGAAGATTATCACAAGAACAGGAAGTTTTTATCACTCAGCTTCAAAATAGAGGGCAACACGTAATGGTCATTAAGGGGGTGTGCGAAGTAAAGAAGTTGGAAGAATTCTTAATGAAGCACACAAAAAATTTAATAGCGGAGGCGTAAACATGACACTGGAACAAGCGATGAATATTTTGAAAAGATTCAAAGGCGATGTAATAGCAGTAGGTGACGGAAAGGTTTTTTTAGTTAGTAGAAAAATATTTTTAGTAATTTATGATGTAGAGACTGGCGATCTAAAAGATTTTATATTTGATGCTTTTGAAGAGAGAAGATTGGAAATTTTAAAAGATGGCAAGATTACTAAACAATTCAAGGGATACTGTCTGAAACACGAGGGCTGGATATATCAGGTTGGCAAAAACTTCTTGCGAGGGTACAACTCAGCACCTAGGAATTTAATGCCAAACGTTCTGGAATCAGGTGAATAATGCTTGGTCCTTATGCGATGTTGTTATTTATCATCGCGATGTTTACAACTACTTCAGCAAAAATGGAAGCTCCTCCCGTAACGTTAGTATGCAGGATTGCTATTGTTTCTGCTTACACCTGTGGTCCAGAAAGCACAGGAAAGCATAGAGGTGATCTTGGATATTGTGTTACGGCAAGCGGTTACAAGCTGAAACCATCAGATAGTTACAGGGTAGTTGCTGCTGACCCAAAATATTATTACGTTAATCAGAAAATTCATATAGACAATATTGGAGATGTGATCGTGAAAGACACAGGATCGGACATAAAGGGGAAAGACAGGTTTGATTTGTTCATCAATGATCTAGACAGTGCAAAGAAATTTGGAGTTAAAAAATTAGAGTATAAAGCAATATAATATTGATAAAAAATACAGAAAAGAGGTAGTAATGGTTAAGGAGTTTGTTGGAGAAACAGGTGAGCTGAAATACAATGAGCTTTTAATGTGGGTCAAAGCAGATGAAGGGAACAGAACTTTGCTTGTAGAAATAGGATCACCTGTTGACCCGAAAGTATTGGATGTCTATTTTGGAAAAAATAGTTGATGTTACCACAATTGAGCAAAAAAATAAAAGGAACGCAAAACAATGACTGAGAATGAGTATAAACGATGGTATTACCATAACGTAATTAAGACTAACCCTGAGAGAATAGTAAAAATAAAGCAAAGAGAGCAAGAAAGATATTGTAAAAGAAAGCAATACTATCAAGAATATCATCTCAAAAAAAATACAAAGCTTACCGAAGAAGAAAAAGAAAAAATGAGGCAACATCACAGGGAATATTATCATACAGTTATCAAAACCAGCTCGGAAAAAATGGAACAGTTGAGGCAATATCAAAGAAGATATCAGAAGCAATGCCGGCAAAATAAGGATTGGAGAGAACACAACAAAGAATATAGAAGAAGATATTATCATACAAAAATCAAGACAAACTCTGATCTGATGGAGAAGAAGAAACAATACGCAAGGAACTATTACAAAGCCAAAATCAAAAAAGATACAAAAAACTAAATTAAAATGGTGAGGGCCTAAATGATAAAAGAAAATCTACGAATTGAATGTGACAAAAGGCGGGAAGAATGAGCAGACCAGTAAAGCTTACAAGCGAATTGCAAGCCAAGTTGTGTAGCGCAATTGCTGAAGGGAATTACTATGAAACTGCATGTAAACACGCAGGAATAGATTATTCGACATTTAGAAAATGGATTCTCAGAGGAGAAAAGGGAAAGGAAGGAGACAGATTCTTCGAGTTCTGCGAGGCTATAAAAAAGGCAGAGTCAGAGGCAGAAATGAAATGCACACAGGTCATTCTTAAATCGGCTGCAAAAAATTGGCAGGCTGCAGCATGGTGGCTTGAAAGACGATATCCTGCAAGGTGGGGGAGGGAAGAATGAAATGGCTTGAAGAGATACTTGATCAACACAATGAGTTGTTGTCTGGTGACCTAAAAATGGTGTATGATTTTTGTGGTAAGGATGTTCTCATCAGACTGTGTGAGCACCTGATGGGACTGAATATTTATATTTCAGCAAAGTCAATCATTATGCTCAAAAAGGTGTATGTAAAAATGCATTACAATGGGCACAATGTCAAAGAACTTGCAAACAAGGTTGGATGCAGTGAGCGATTTATTTATGATATTTTGAAGGAGGGGAAATGTGGAGATAAAGGTTGACGATGCAGCATTAATAGAATATATTGAGACGCTCAAAGCGAGGTCCATAAATATGTATCCAGCAATGAGAGAGATCGCTGGGCACATGTCTGATGCAATTGAGAAGAATTTTGAAGCTGAGGGACGCCCACGCTGGCAGTCCCTTGCAGAAACAACAATCAGACAACGGGAAAAACAAGGTTACTGGCCAGGTAGAATACTTCAACAAACAGGACAACTTGTAGCGTCAATCACCCAAAAAGTCACACCCAACTATGCGATGGTTGGCACCAACAAGGTTTATGCAGCTATTCAACACTTAGGTGGCAACGCAGGTAGAGGTGGCAAAGTTAATATTCCTGCAAGGCCTTATCTGACGCTTGAACGCCCAGAAATTGAAAACATGAAAAATACACTGTTAAAATACATAACGATGAGGTGATTGATATAATATATGAGAAATAACAAAAGGTGAAAAAGAGGGATACTAGGGAGGAAGAATGAAGGTAGAAATACAGTTGCAATCACTAGGATTTTGGGAGAAATTTAATAGAGACAAAAGAGCTCTGTCATTACGAGAAAGTGGTAAAGAAGTGGCGTGGACAAAATTTAAAGAGCTTGCAAAGGGTGACAATGGCGATAAGGTGCAAGAGATATTCAGCAAGCTTTCTGATTTTACACCGACTCAAAAATTTATAAAAAAGGGTTGGTATGGGCTGCAATCAGTATTGGCCATAGATGAAGTAAACAAAAAAGTTTGCATGATATATCCGATGAGAAATGATATTTATAATGCTTATATCTACACATATCAGGATATTATTGGCGTTGAGATGATACAAAATGATGGCGCGATAGCACAATCAACAGAAAGGGGTAGCCAAATAGGGGGTACGGTCGTTGGTGGTTTATTGCTAGGTGGGGTTGGAGCTATTATTGGAGGACTATCTGGCAAAAAAGAATCTAACGTTGAAGCTAAAAAGCTTGCTTTGCGAATTGTTGTAAATGATATACAAGATCCATTTCATATGATTGAATTCTTTTCATGTAGCAACCCTATTAAACGAAGCGATCTGTTCGGTAAAAAACATTTTGAAGAAATAGAACATTGGTTGTATGTTTTGCAAATCATTATTGCTTCAAAGCAAAAGAACTCATAGTTACAGTTTAGAATTTCTGAATGAAAAGGGTCAGACTAGAGGAATTAGGTGTGGTTTCATGATAAAACTAGTGGTATTTGGGAATAGAAAGGAGAATTTGATATGGGACTATCAGAGAATCAAAAAAAATTAATCCAATCCATATCGCAAAATGACATTATTGCAGCAAAGAAATGCGCTATTGCTTGTGTAGTCGAAGATACTACTTCCAAAAATAGTTGGTTTTGTAATAAATATAAAACAATTTTAGAATCGTCAGGAAATAACATGATTGAGCTTCCCCATGATCTGAAAAATATTTTGTGTGTAGAAGATGTTTCAAATTCATTTAAAGAAGGCAGATATTATCTTTCTGTTCGAGAGAGTGCTGTTTTTGATAATATTATCCGCATGAAAAAGGTTAATGAAAAACTAATGGAAATGGGCATACCATATTTAAACTCAACACTCTTATACGGAGAAAGTGGCACAGGCAAAACAACCTTTGGAAGGTATATTGCTTATAAGACAGGGCTTCCATTTTGCTACTTAAAGTTTTCTGATTTAGTTGATTCTTATATGGGAAGCACGTCAAAAAATATAAGTAAAGCGTTTTCATATGCAATATCTAATCCGTGTGTATTTATGCTAGATGAAATAGATTGCATCAGTATAAGACGTTCATCCTCAGGTTCAGGGTCTAGTGGTGAATTAGCACGTATAACTATTACAATGATGCAAGAGCTTGACAAACTTACTAACGATATCATTATAATAGGTGCCACCAACAGAAAAGATAGAATTGACGAGGCCCTACTTCGTAGATTTTCGTTAAAACATGAAGTAAGTGTCCTTGACAAAAAAGAAAAAATTGAAATGGTGCACCAATATCTTTTGGATATACGCATGAACTTTCCAGAATTTGAAATCAGCAAATTGGTTAATAACATTGAGAATCAATCAATTCTCCTAAATGAGTTAATTCGCATGATTGCATTAAAAATAGCAGAACAAGTTGCATAATAAGAACCTAACCAGATTATCCATCCGTGGATGTTTGGGCACGGAGAAACAAGGACAACATGCTTGTGGTTACAGAATCTACATCCGCTCGTTCCTACTCATATTGTTGATGACAGATACGCTAGGGTGCATCGGGAACAACCAGGAGAAGACAGATGGGATATACCAAAGGGATAACTGATGTTATGGCAGAGCAATGGGGAATTGTCAACTGTGAGCAGCGTGGCTACTACGCCCGATTTGCTGAACATACTTAATTGTTTGGTTCGAACTGGTGATTTACACAACTAATTCCGTATGAAAACCTATGAAAGAGGTGTTTAGATGAATGAAAAAGTCATAGGTAATCCCATATATCCAGAATAACTTTATTCTATGCCTCCTTTTTCAGAGAGTTTTTTAGCTGTGATCTTATTTCTGAATCATAGTTACGCAGATCAGGCTTGAAGGATTCTTGTCCAGGATTGTAAGCCCATCCCTTGTCAGGCTTCACTTCGATATTGCTTAAGTCGGAAGCTTCAGGTGCTTCATCTTCGGTCATTGCTCTTATCCTACACCTACAATTAAACCCATTCGGAGGATAATGCGTTGCCCAAAATGGGTCATTATATCGAGCAATTATGCCATTTAGTACAGCATGAGTTGGACGAGTTTTTGAATCCATAACGGCTACATATTTCCACATTGGACGACTTGATGCGTTGTCATATTGCTCCTTCCATCTCCCAGCCATTAATGATGTCTGAAGGTTTGTCCTATATATCGTATTCCAGCGATATCCTGGCATTTCTTTTTCTATGCCATCCTCGACAATGGCTCTGTTCAGCCAGCCCCCTTGTTGCAAGATATTTTTTATATTTTTCTTGAATGTCGCAAGAGTTAACCCTTTATCCATAGATTTTTGTAATTCCTCCTTGACGAGTTGTAAAATGTCTGCATTTGCTATCTTGGCTACAGTGA
>JAJXTU010000087.1 GCA_021783475.1 bacterium | reverse complement strand
GCCACAATGGCTTTACGGCGTGATGCGTTTACGGGCCAAAAGAGACAGCTACGCCCTTCAACGCACGCCTACCTCGGACTACTAACCTTCGCTTCGCTTTCCAAGGTTAGCAGCGGTTGTGGAGCTATTTTTTTTGCTCTAACTTTTTGTTTTCTTGTGCTCTCATCTTTTATACTAATAATTTCACATCGAATTCCTAATTCTTCGATCTCTGATATCGCTTTAAATAAAGCTAGTTTTGAATTAAATGGGAGTTTTGAAGGAGTAAAGTCATCATCATAATGAATAATGGCTAAAATTGTTTTATTGCGATATCTATGGTCAGTTAATTTTCCATACGTGTCGCTAAAATCTTTATTTTTGCTAAGTCTTTCAAGGAGAGTATGTCTAAATTCTTCGTTCTTAATAAATAAGGAAGAGGAAGAAACTGCTTGTGTAGCTAAATGAGATATACCACTACTGCCGCTTGACCATCTTTTAACATGGATAAAATCACCTTCTCTAGATAAAAGATCACAAGGTTCAACCTTGCTCTGTCTACAACCAGAATCACTAGCAAGAGGAATATTTTTACAATCTTGTAAAAAAAAGATTGTAGGGTGTGTTTCTGCCACTCTTCTATTGTAGGTGGTTTCTGAATAGATATCTTTACCTTGTCTTTTTCCTAAATCTTCATCAGTAAATGGTTCTAGCATTCTGAGACTACATCCAATTGAAGCATCGCTATAACTTGAACGTTGTAAAAAATGTGCAGTTAATCCATCATCAATAATTTTGATAAAATCCCTATGAACTTCAAATATCTCGCCTCCTTCTATCCAATATGTCCTTCCACCTGTCTCAACTAACGTCGTAATGAGTTGGTCTGCACTCCAACTGCCAATAATATGGTCGCTTTCGTCTTTTGCTAAAACTTTTAATCTATTTAATTTTGCTAAAATTTTCCTATCTGATCGATTTTCTTGTATAAAATCTTTTAACTCTGTGGCAAATTCAGAAAAATCTGAATAGCTTTTCTGTAAGGTTGCAAAATTCTTTTCCCAAGATAACTTAGATATCAGTTCAAGTTTATTTATAGCCTGTATATCTGGTTTTCCTTCTGCTTCAAAAGGGGGTTCGATATCAAATTCTTCAAAACCATGGTTAAATATATTACCGATATTAATTTTATCTTCTAAAGGTGTAAAATAATCAATTTGACTATATTTTTTTCTATAATCTGTTTTTTCTGAAATTTGTAAAACTTCCTGACATAGATCGCCAATGGTTTCAAAAGTAAATTTACGATTTACTCGAATATGTGTCCCGAGAAAAGAACATATAGGTTTTCCTCCTTCTGTAACAGTAAGGGCGCGAGGTATAAAAGCTCTTACTCCCCGTAAAACTTGAAGTTCCCCTCTCAATTTTGTTTGTTCATGCTTCAATTTTTGCGCGTCCAAATCAATTTCTGTAAAGGCACGGGTTCTGTAACCTGAATTACTACTCAGTATGTTGTAAGCATAATGTTTCCCGAAGGTAGGTTCACAACAATCTAAATTCAGGAGATAACGACCGCTTAATCCAAAAGTTATTGCAAAAAATCTATCTTCATCCCCTATCTTTTTCTTTACAAATATAATAGCTCCCTTAGGTTCTTTATATCGTGCGCCCTCATACAAAAGCCTTTTTACTCTTTCACAAGATTCATGTGCATTAGTTTGTTCTCGGATTATTCTTACCCACTCAATTTGACGAACATCTGTCTCTTGGAACAAATAAATCTCTACCCCATCTCCATCAGGGATTTCAGTGTATACTTGCCCATCAATAAATTGGTCTTGTTCCCTAGGCCCACAAATTAATTCATGTTTATCCTCTTTAATAAATTGCCAGGGAAAATCTCCAAACTTATGTCGTATTTCTTCTGAAATTTCCTCAGGAGGAGGTGATTTCTCATATTTTTTTAATAAATAAATATTTAATTGTGAGTTTTTTATCCCTTCTTCAATTATTTTTCTTATCGCATCACGTTCCTTACGTTTTTCGCTATCTTTGCTAACCTTCTGTGGCAAAGGTATTATGGATAAATGTTGTGATTTCTCACTGTTTGCACTAACAGGAATTGGTGGTGGAAAAGAGGATGCTGTTGTATTTGTTGTTACAACAGGCGGCTTTGACTTTGCAGCTGAAGGGAAGTAACTAGCTAGAACGGCTTGTTTTTTCTTAGGTAATGGTGATTTAGATGATAGCTTATCTCTTTTGAGGGTCGAAGGCGTACCTGTGCTTTTTTCATCATCATAATCTGATAAGTCAGGAGTCACATCTCCTGGCTGTAAATCATATTCAGCTTCAATTGTTGCCGATTCTCCAGGACCTAAAGTAAAAAAATCTCCTGGTGATAATTCTTTTGGATTGCTTGAACCCACACTTTTTAAAATCGTAACTTTCCCAGTGATAGTTTTAGAAAGTTGGTACGTTCTAGATTCTCCGCTTTCATTGTTAATGCTTAACTTCCCAGCAAAAACATCACTACTAAAAAAGATTGCTGCGGTTAATACAAATGGGATTATGATAGAAAACCATCGTTTTGGTTGACGCATACAAATTTCCATTAATTACTTGTGCATTTAAGTGGTTAAAACCTGAATGCACTATACCACGCCTTTTTCTTTATTGCCAAAGAATTACACTTTTTTGTATAGTTGAGATTAATGTATAGACTTATAATGTTTTTACTTATCCACAAATTTGGTAGCACAATATAGCCGGATTAATGGTAAAAAGATTCTATTTGCTATTTTCTCACAAAAATATGGTGACTTAAGTTTTTCGAGTTCTCCTTGGGTTATGCCAAGCTTTTCAGCAAGCTCTTTTTTAGTATATTCTTTTGCTCTTACTCCTGGCTCGTCACAGATTGCAGAATTTATAACTCTGCTGTCATCCGGGGCAGTTTTTATTCTATTCTGAGTTAAAAGCTGATGGATAATTTTCTGCGCCGTTTTAAAATTTAAATTGCCAGACGACCGCCCATCAATTATGCTATCTTCAGACATAGTGACCTCTAGTGTAGGTTGTTATGTTTAGCATCACTGGGGTATTCGCGTGCTCCAGTGGTGCGCCGTTTTAATCTAAGTTACAAAAATTAGCTTTAGTTTTATTTGGTTTACCCTCCTTTTTTGTTTACAAACGAATAGAGTTAGCAAAATGTAAAAACCCCTTAATTTTGCTACCCCGATTGTTATCCCAAGAGTTTTTTGAGAAATGGTGATTGAACTAACTATTTGATTTTATTGGAGCTGGCGATGGGATTCGAACCCGCGACCTGCTGATTACAAATTGTAAACTTGGTTTTTAATTACTTGATTTAATTGAATTTATAACACGGGGCGTCCACTACTTTTGAGCAACGATGCGCAACAATGGCACACCAATCCCCGCAAAATCTACGCAACAATTTTTAGATGCCCTTGATTCTAACAAGCAACTTTATGCCTAGCAGAGTCATGGCTAATAGCAATTTTTATCTTTGCGTCAGCAGCAAAAGCCAGTTTTGTTAGAAGCTCCAAAGATGGAATGCGGCTATCAGCTCCGCTTTCTAAACGAGCTATTACTGGTTGTGTTGTGCCGGCTTTATCAGCTAGCTCTTGTTGAGTTAAGCGAGCCTCTTGCCGTAATTGTACTACCAGCTTTGCTATTTCATTTACTAACAGCTCGCGTTGAAAATGGCTAGCAAATTCTTTATTTTTGCACTTTTTAGTAATAACATCATTTAATGTAATAGCTTTCATTTTTTAATACCTCTAATAATCTTTTTTCTGCAATAGCAATTTCTTTGTTTGGAGCTTTTTGCGATTGTTTTTTATAAGCATGTAATAACACCAGAGTATCACGATGTAAACTTACATAAAAAAATCGATAACCTGTATTAGCAGTATGCATTTTAATTTCCCAAAGCTTGCCTCTAATTTGTCTAAATTGAACTCTAGGGCTATCAAAACCCAAATCCTCAATACTCTTCAAACAAGCTAATACTTTTGCCTGATCTTGCCTTCCCATTGCGTCAAGAAAATCACAAACAGGAACTCTAGTGCTTTTATAAAATACAATTCGCATTTTGTTCATTATATCCTATTGGGTATGTAAATGCAAACACAAATACGGTTGAAGAAATCAGATCTGAAGTACTCTGAATATATCAGCGTCAGAGTATTCACACATATATCAAGCTATAATATAAACGATTTATTCATTTTTACTTAGCCGATGCCTCTGCAATCTTTTCTTCTAAAATATTATTGCTATCAAATCATGCCAAACTATAATTAGCTCTGCATATTCAATGCAGACAACCCTTTAATCAAAGAACTCAAGTCACTCGGCGTTATAGCTGTAGTAGTTGGAACAGCTGGTATTCGACTAGAGTTTAAGTGACTATCTGGTGGGGTAATATTGCTAGAGAGGCTCTCAGTTTTAACCTGTTCTACGACAATGGGTGACGTAACATTCTTTTTTCCAGTAGAAGATGTTGAGGTTCTATGAAAGCTAGAGGATGACGAACTTGGTTGCTGTACTAATTCTTGTCCCATATGCTCAGTTTGTTCTCGCCTAGCTTTTTCTATATCAAAACCATCTCCAGGCAATGCCCCTGTATCGATCAATGCTCTAAAAATTTCTATAATCCACGGTCCACAATTATGGCCATCATGTTGAAATAGAAGATCGTGCCTAGGATATTCTGCATCTGGATACAATTCATGAAGTAATCTTTCTAAAGCTTCAGGCATGGGTCTAGCCAAAGGGTCAAAATACCAGATTTGGGGATGCCCACCGTCTTCTGGATGGCGCAATATATATAATCCAGCCCAGTGAACTCCCGCGGTTCCTATAAGAGGGTCATATGGTCCTAAATTTATAGGGATTATTATTTGAGGAATTAATTCCCCAGTTCGATCTTCATGCGCCTGTATTTCAGCTTCCCTAGCCCTTAACTCCCTTAATAAAAGATCTCCCTCTGTATTTATATTGTAGACACGCATTTGCCCTAGCCCTAAATTATCAAAATATCGCGTCATTAACATATGCATCGCGTGGTCACCGTACCATCCACCATCAGTCTGGGCTTTCCCTTCTTTTCCAGATGAGGGCTCCTTTTTTTCAAAAGAAGTAGTTGAAGTGCTACTAGAACTAGAAGCCGCTGAACCAGTATGTTTTTTTCCGTCTGCTTCCTTGGATTCTGGTTTTCCATAATCCCCACTGTCTTCATCAAAATCTTTTAAAAGGCGTCTACTCACCGTATCGCTACCAAAATCTTCGCCTTCATCATAACTACTAGAATCTGAGTCAATTTCTATTTTTTCAGTAAGACATCTTCCATATCTACGATGAACCCTTGGTGGGGTTACTTTTGCATCTTGTATTTGTTGCGGAGTTTTACTGACTTTCTCAAATACATGTTCTCTTGCTTTCCTAATTGCTATTTTAGTTCCAGATGCAATTTGACCAGCACCTACATCCTGGCGATGCTCATACCCTAAATATCTTTCTTCTCCTTCTTCTCCTTCTTCTCCTTCTTCCCCATGGTATTTTTGTTCTTTTGTTAGCCCAAGATAACTACGGTTTCTAAAATGATGTCTTCTTACTTCTTGGTATCCAGCCGCAGAACTTGCATCAAAAATATCATAATGCTTAGCATCGCGCCAATGATCATCATCATGTGGTAAAGTTATATGTATGCGATCTCCATAATCTTGAATCTGCGATGCGCTTTGAAAGAAATCACTTATCAATTTTCTGTTAGCTTCATATGACAGATCTCTACCCTGATTAGTCATAGGAAAGTTAAAGTGTATTCGTCGAAAATGAAAATCTCTTTTGGGAAATCTATTATGTAAGTTTGTTGCATCAACCCCGAAAATAATTGTTGCTTTAGTACCAGCTTTGTCAGCTACAGCTTGACAGCGTTTCACATTATCTCTAAATGTACCTGGATATGCTTTTTCCAATCCTTCTTCAGATTGAAACTCGGTTGCTGTAATAGTAGCCACTAATCCCGGATGTTTTTCAAGCAAAGAAGCAGTATAACCAAAATCTGCCTCTCCAAGAAATAATCGTTGTTTATATCTTTTCTTTTTTGATTCTTCAGTTAATTTTAGTTTTTCCTCTAAACCTAAAGTACCAACTCCATCATCTTCCTCCTCCTCATCATCACCAGAACCAGCTTTTTCCTCTTCATCTTCTTCTGCCCCAGAATCATCTGAAGAATCTGTATTAGCTCTAGGAGCTTTGGAAAGAGGAGATGGCCGCTTTTTACTACTTATATCAAGCCCAACGGCTTCTACATCACCATCCTCCGTAACCACTTCCATAATATCAACTCCATTAAATCGTTGAGTCTCTTCATTTGTAATCATGATTATAGCTTGGTCACCTGGCGCTAATAATATCCTATCGCCTGTATGTAGATTTTCTCGCCGTAGTTTATCAACCTTACCAGAACTCTTCCTCAGTATAGTAACTGAAAAAACAAAATTATCATCAGTAGTTGTTTTACCTGTAGATGGTATAGTTGTATGTGTACCTCCTTTTGGTCCCGGGATCATATATGTAATCTTAGAGTCACCATCGTTAGTAACTTCCCAACCCGGAATCTTGCTATTAAATTGTACTGCAAAAGAATAGGTATTATAAAATAAAATTACTAATGCCATTAAAAATTGCAGAATATAGGTGATTTTAATTTTTGAATACATAAACAATTCCTCCCCTTCTCCTTTTGTATGTTATGAATCTTTGTTAGTAGATTTTAAAATAAACAATAAAACAAATATAATTTCATCAGAAATATGTTCATTTTAAACGCACATAAACTCCATGCTCTAAATAATATATCAATTTTTGATATACCTCAAGTAGAGGGATTTTTTAATGTTGGTAACATGC
>JAJXTU010000014.1 GCA_021783475.1 bacterium | reverse complement strand
TCAAAGAATATTAGAAAGTCCTGGTGTAGAAGAAATAGATAAAGAAAAGTTAAGAGAACAGTATATAAAATTAAATCCAGCGGAACTTCAAAGAAAAATAGTAAAACTTCAAAAAAGATTGTTAGAAGACATATCCCTAAAGGAAGAAGTAAGAAATTCTATTAAAAAAGTTAGCAAAAATAAAGATGAAATATGTTATGGTTATGTTTAGAATTTTAAGTGAGGCAACGAATACAACTTCCTTTAGGTTTTTAAATGAGGCAACACGTATACCGAATTGCTTCTGTGTTAACGGACGCTAATTTCACTCCTTAAGAAGACGCTAATTTTATCACTATGATGGGAGAGATATTTTTGAGTGTTAAGGAATCACGTAGAGTTTTTGTAATTGAACAAGCAATTGAAGGCAATATTACTAATAGACAAGCAGCTGAAGTTTTAGGATTAAGCAAACGTCAAATTATACGCCTAAAGGAGAGGGTGAAAACAGAAGGCACTGCTGGTCTAGTCCACAAAAATAGAGGCAGAGAATCAAAACAAGCGATACCTAAAGAAACTAGAGAAAGGATTGTTAAATTAGCTCAGGATAATTTTCGTAATGCCAGTTGCCAGCAAATTTCTGAAATACTTGAAGAGTTTTGTAACATAAATGTTTCATCCAAGACAGTAAATCGTATCTTAAAGAAAAATAATATTCCTTTAAGTCATACGCACAGGTCATCTAAGCTTAAGAGGTCACGTATACGTTTACCTCAGGAAGGTCAAGTGCAATCCTAAAATGCACCATTACGCGACTCAAAACTGCACCACTTTTAGCTGCTAATTTCCTGTGAACTAAAGTCAATTAATCCTGCTTTTCTCTTCTGCCTTAATCTATAACTATCTCCTTTGATGTTTATGATATAACTATGATGAATAAGTCTATCTAGTATGGCTGTAGTTAAGCCTTCATCATTGTTAAAAATCTCTTTCCATCTGATAAAAGAAAGATTTGTGGTTATTAATATTGAGCCCGTTTCATATTTCTTGTTAACTATCTGAAACAGCAGGTTTGATTGTTTCTCATTGAGTTTAAAGTATCCAAATTCATCAATAAGTAATCCTGTAAAATTTATAGACTTCTTTATGTATTGTTCCAGCCTATTTTGAGATAGCGCAGCATCCATTTGTATAACCAAGTCAGTCATTGTTACGAACTTTGTCTTTATCCTCTTCTGTGTAGTAGCATAGCCTATAGCTACAGCGAGATGAGTTTTACCTACACCAGGAGGTCCAATAAGGAGAATGTTTTTTGTTTCATCAATAAACCTCATTTTCTTCTTTATTTGGTCTTAGTTTGTCATATTATGCAATAATTGTATAGTCATATTTGACAAAATAGTGCCAAATAATGCTTTGTATTCAAGGTTTTTAAAATTATTTGATTTAGAAAGTGCCAAAGAACCGACTTTTTATTTAAATGTATTCTAATAAATTAGATGTTAAGATGTTATTTAAAATGAGTAATCTTTTGAAATTATAATGGAAACTAATGCAAAAAAAGATTATTCGACATAGTTGATATATTTACCTCCGAAAATACAGTAGGTGAAAAATTCCTATTCATTTATCAACTTTCTATACTCTGTAAAAAAGGACTAAACAATATATTTAAATTAACATTATGATAGCAAAAAGTTGGCTGACGCAAAAACCTGAACAGTTCCTATTTTCTCTTCTGCAGTTGATTATAATTGACACTCAATCAATAACTAATTTCAAACTTAGTCATTGAAATCAATTTCTTCTTCAGCAACATTATAAATATCAATTCTATTTTCAACATCAATTTTATTAACAAGCCATCCTCTGAGGGAGCAATTTTTTATAAAATCATCGATTCGATTTACGCCATCTATCTCTTTTAACGTTACTACGATACCAAACTTTATACCTACTCCATATTTTTCATCTAAGCGTTCTTTTGTTTTTAAACTTACTCCCCAAATTCCTTTATCATAGTATTTTTTCGCACGATTACCTTTTTTTGATATTTCCCTAATGTGCTTCACATTATCCCATTTTCTAAAATACTTCCTTGCATCTTCCTCCCATGTAAAATGTTCAGCTACCGCACTTTGATAATTATTATCTATAGGTTTTATTCCATTATCGGTTAACCTGCCAAATTGTATTTCAAGTTCTGTATTCGTATAATCAACACCTTGATTTCGAGAACAACGCGGGAAATAACATAAAGTGGCTTTTGCAATAAAAGGATGTTTATCCTTACTTATAGGCACCGGAATATTATAATTGTAAGTGTCGTATTTTTCCGAAATACCCGATAAAACAAATTGTATCTCAGCATCTGGACAGCGAACAACATCATCAATTTTCATTGGAACTATTCCGTGCCCAATAAGAGAAGCGTCTACTTCTTGTTTGTTCCACCCGGTTGCTGCATTTATTATTAGAGCTTTTGCCACTTCTCTACTTAAGCCTAGAATATTAATTAAATAAGACATTTTCCTTGCTATCCACGGGGCCGCAAAAGAAGTTCCTCTTACGAACGCTTCGCCGGTTGGAGTGCAAACTCGTATATTTTTTGTTCCATCGCCACCGTAATAGCTAATGTCAGGTTTTGTAAAAAATGATAAGACCGGACCTTGTCGAGTATAAGAGGCGGGGCGATTATTAAAATCAACAGAATTAACAACCAGCGAATTTATAGAGTCAGCTGGAGCCCCGATAGCCTTAGGTTGTTTTTCAGTTGATACTTTATTGGTTCCGGCAATAACAAACATTACATCATTTTCATATTGTATTCTGTCCAATATTGCTGCTTCCTGTGAAATAAAGTTTGGATTGATTTCAAGTTTAGATCCAAGGGATAAATTCCAAACTTTAATATCTTTGTTTGAGGATATTATTTCATTTATATTTCTTAAAATCGTAAATGAACTAAACTGATTTCCGGCAGCAACACCAAAATGTCGTACGCGAAACCTACCACAACCATCATCCATACGTGGATTAGCTGACGGACCGTCTACTATAATAGACGATACCGCCGTTCCATGCTCATAGTCGCTTGGCGATAATGGAATATCTTTGGGCAACATATTTTTAAATTTAACCCACTTGGAAAAGTAAACACTTTCATCAAACATAGTATCAATTACGCCGATTGTGGGTTCATTCTTAGGGGAAGGAATAGTGATAACAGTACCATTACAAAAATCAAAATCAATTTTTGTTAGTTTTGTTATATCACTAACTGCCATAGATATTAAATATGGAGCTTTTTGTTTCAAAAGAGTTAATTCATCAGGTCTCAATAAAATGGTCGTATCATCCATAACTCTAGTAAACTGCAAATTAATACCTAGTTTTTCCATAAGTTTCGTTGCTTTAACATCCGTTTTATATATAGTGATAATAGATTCATCTTTTAAATCTACATCATCAACTAATATGTCAAATTTTTCAGTATAAAAAGCATCTACTATTACTTTAAGAAAATTTGTTTTTGCAATCTTTGATGGAGTAAAGGCAATTTGCTTTGAATTGATTTTCTTTATGACGTCATGGGTAATCGTCCCATCAAATTTTTTGTTTAATATATCAATGCATACATTTAAGCGTTCGATTGACTCATCTATTAATTCCATGGAAACATAATGAGTAATTATATGTTTCGGAGATTCATCATTCGTAAATCTCGCGCCGACAATAGAACCATTCGCTGTAATGCTGCCCTTGGACAATAAACCTTGTATCCTGTTGCTTTTGGCGACAACTTTATTATAGTATACGCTAATCAACGCTCCAGGAAATATATTTTCCTTTGACCAAAATCTTTTTAATTCCACGAAATTTCTTTTTAGTTGTTCTAGCTGTGAAACTTTAACGGATTTTCCGGCAGGTAAATTTGGAGCTCCAGGTTGTGAATTGCTTGATGCTTGTTCGAATGTTCCTTTTAATTGCAATAAATTATTCATGCGCAATTACTCCTTTAGTTCTCGAGATACCTGACTTTTAGAAACCCCAGTTAAAATTTCAATTTCTCTCACCGTAAACCCTTTGTTTTGCATATCCCTTAAATTGGTTTCTGCATTGCGTTTGTTTACGGCACCATAGAGTCTTCTCAGGTAGTCGTATTCACTATTGGGATCGCTAAAAGCCAATGAAGTCTTTATAAGATTTTTTAACTCACCTGGATAAGGGATTTGTTTCGTATAACCAAGGATTTTTCTAAACAACCTCATATTTCTGCCAGCAGATTTAAATTTAATTAATAATTCATTTAAGATTATTTCGCCAATATCCAGCAAATCTTCTTGAGTATAACTGCTGAAATCTATCACGGAATCAAATCTTCTTGTCAAGGCTTTGTCGAAAGATTTATACAGATTAGTAGTAGCAATTAGCACTACGTTGCCATTCAAACTGTCCAACCCCTTCAATACTGAAGACGTGGCTCTCCCCATTTCACGCAAATCATTTGAATTAATTCTGTCAATAGCTATTGCATCTATCTCATCAAACAAGACAACAACTTTTTCCGGATGCGATAGATTGCGAATTTCATCGAAAAGACTTGCTATATTCTTAGATGTTTGACCGAGCTTGCTATCAATAACTAAATCAAAATCAACCGCAAATAATTCTCTCTCAAGTATGCGCCCAATTTGTTTTGCAGTTTCAGTTTTCCCAGTTCCCGGAGGCCCTTCGAACAGAAATTTGTTAACCCCTGCATTATGACCAATTGCATTTACAATTCCTAAAACACTGTCTTTTATGCTATCCGGCAAGGGAAGCGAATCAGCGTTAACATCTATTCGTTTAAAAAATTTATGTGTAATAGCATCCATTTGCGGAGAGAAAGTGTTTGTGTCTGACAAAAGTGCCATGATATACTCGGAAAGTTGGTAATTATTTGTTTCGTCAAAATATTTTGCTATTTCGAATGCTTCATCCCTAAAAGCAGCATCATTTTTTTCGGCGTGATATTTTATTAAGTTTAAAACGTTCTTTTTTTTCATTTTACATCCCATTCCCTTCTATGTGTATCTCTATATAGTGTATTTCTTCACGCAATCAACTGGTTTATATACTGCTTTAAGCAGAAAAATTAATCATAATGCATAATATTGTTAAAAAATAATTATTTTAATTTTAACAATATTACATTATACCATACTTGGGACACAAAATATATATTTGGGACAAATAAAATGTTTTCCTTAAACCACTAAGAGAATTTTTTAAAGGAATTAAAATTCTAAAAATTCAGTATTGATTTTGAGGTACATTATATTACTTTAAGATAAGAAAATTTTGCACTAACTTTTTTCAAGCAATGATAATGGTATGAAAATGCTATTAGAACAAATATTAAATTAAATTTTAGAACAGCAAAGTCGAGTATAAGTGTTAAATATAATGCTGTTCATTCAATTATCCTTTCTATAGTTTCTGTTTTTGCTTTTTCAATTACAAAAACTCTGCGTGACTCCTTAACACTCAAAAATATCTCTCCCATAGGAGTGACAATATCATTGTCTGTTAACATGAAGCAATTCGAATATTTGACAGTTAAACTGATAAGATATACACTCTATATAACCTGACTTTTGCAGCAAATTAAATAAAAAAAGCTCATAAATGCCTTTGTATCAAGGTTTTATGGGCTTTTTAGTTTTACATAAAGTTGTTGTATGTTCAGGACTTTTTTGTAGATCCTAGTATTTTTCTTATGTCTCCTAATCTAAGATATTTGTGACTTAAATCTACACCAAGCTTTTCTGTTATTGCTTTTGTTATTTCATCAGCATAATCAAACACATACCAGTTTTCTTCAAGAAGGGTTCCAGATGATTTGTTTAGGCTTTCTACTATCTTTGGAATAGAGTATTTGTTATCTAAGCATAGAGCTAACAGACGGACTATTACAAGAGATGTAAAGCATATAAGGAAATGGGCCTCTATATGATCATTTCTTGAAAGATAGACTGGTCTTGTTTCAAGGTCACTTTTAGTTACTTTAAACGCATCTTCAATCTTCCAAAGTCCTCGATAGATTTCAATTATCTCATCATCGCTCTTCTTCCATTCACTGGTAACAATTGCGTAATATCCATCAAACTTTTCTTCTTCTCTTAATTTACTTTCATCAAATACAGGCTTTTGCTTTGTAGTTACTATCTCTCCTGTTTTTGGATCAAAGACAAGATTTTTAACATATTTTGCTGCTCCATAAGATGTAGCCCTGTTGTACCTTGAAGGATTATTAACTAAATCTAATGCTTTTGATAAGGTAGTAGCTCTTTCTGCCTTTGCTCTTCTGTCATAATCGGCACTGTAAAAGATAACCTGTTTTTCATCAATTCTAACCTTAGTCCTACTCCCTTTAGAATTACTTACTGCTATTTCACGAGGATAGAGTCTAGACTTTATTTTGTAGTTGTCTCCAATATGTATGTAACCTGATTCATCTAAGACATAGTCTTTTAGTTCTTTGTTGGCTCCTCTTACAGTTTGTGAATAGACATATCCATCACCCTTAGCAAGGCTAAACGCAATATTATCTGCTGTATTAATTCCTTTGTCTGCAACAACAATAATTCTTCCAACATCATAATCTCTTTTAACCTTGTCTAAGGTTGGCATTAGAGTTTCACAATCATTTGTGTTACCAGGAAATAGATCATATGAGATAGGAATACCCTTTGTGTCCATAAGGAGCCCCATCTGTACAATAGGATTTGGTCTGTGTTCTTTTGATACTCCTTTTCTCTTCATCTCGTCTTGTCTATCAGTTTCAAAGTAGTAGTTGGTAACGTCGTAATAAACTAGATCGGTAGTCCTACCAAATTTGCTTCTCATCTGTCTGTGTAAATGCAGTTTAAGTCTGTCTTTAAAGTTAACTATCTGTGTAAGACAACGGTAAATATCATCTAATGAGAACTCTGTATTCTCAAAGTAATAATCTTTGTCCTCATAAGTCTTTTTCTTAGAGTTAGGAGAAAGTATTCTAGAAAAGATAAGTAGCTTCATAACATTATTTGTATTAAATTCAGCCTTAAATGCTCTTGAATGGTTATGAAAGAAGACATCCAATTCAAGTTCATGATAGAGCTTGCTTAGTGCAGCGTAACCTATATTTTTTCTATTCGTTTGATTTTCAACAAGGATCTCTTCTGGATTTAAGTTAATAGTAATAGGTTGTTTTTCTATAGCAATTTTTTTGTTCATTTCTTCAACTACGCTTCTGAAATGAACAATAGGGTCAGTATATTTCTTTGCAAGATCATCAAGATAACCAAGAGACTTAATAGTTTTGTGTCTGACTTTCTTTGTAACAGGGTCTCTATATCCTTGAACAATTGTTAAATAAGTACGTCCGTTACTCTTACCTACTTGTAAATTCATAATAAATACCTCCTTTATGAAGGCATTATAACATATTTATTAACGATTGTCAACTATTTACATCATAAAACTTGACAAAAAATAATCCCTGTAAACAGCTGTGTAAAGGGATTTATGTAAAAAAGATTTTAGAAGGTTACTGCAAAACTAGGGAAAAATAAATTACAAAATAAATTTCAAAGTTTGACAATCAAAAATAATATTGTTACAATATTCAAACAATTCTAACAATTTAAAAGGAGGAAAAAGATGTCCACAAATCAAAATGGGGAGTTTTTTTATCCTTCTGAGGAGTTAAAATCCAAATTACATGTCAAAAACTATGATGAGATTTACCAGTATGCAGCAGAGCATCCTGAATCATTTTGGTCTGTAATTGCCTCAGAATTAAGTTGGTTTAAGCCATGGGACAAGGTTTTGGAATGGGAATATCCTTTTGCAAGGTGGTTTGTAGGTGGCAAAACCAATATTGCCTATAATGCGCTGGATAGACATGTGAATACCTGGAGAAGAAATAAGCTTGCTCTTATATGGGAAGGTGAAAACGCTGAAGTAAGGACCTATACCTATCTTCAATTACAAAGGGAAGTAAATAGGTTTGCCAATGTATTGAAGGCCATGGGAGTCCAAAAAGGAGATAGGGTAAGCATATATCTGCCAAGAATTCCAGAGCAGATGATTGCAATGCTTGCCGCTGCAAAAATTGGAGCTGTTCATACATTGGTATATGCAGGGTTTAGCGTAGAGGCTTTGAGGGATAGAATCAATGACGCAGAATCAAAAATTGTTGTTACCGCTGATGGTGGATTTTATAATGGAAAAGTTGTACCGCTAAAAAATATTGTTGATGAAGCAGTTTCTAAGTGCCCAAGTATTATCTCTGTAATTGTTGTGAAGAGATCTGGCGCAGATGTGGACATGACTCCTGGAAGAGATTTGTGGTATCACGAATTAATGGCTCTGCCTATAGCTTCTCCAAAGTGTGAAGCTGAGGTTATGGATGCAACTGATCCTTTATTTATATTGTATACATCTGGAACTACCGGAAAGCCAAAAGGAGTAGTACACTCACACGGTGGATATATGGTAGGCACATATATAACTACCAAGTGGGTTTTCGATATGAAGGAAGAGGATACACACTGGTGCACTGCTGACTCGGGTTGGGTTACAGGACACAGCTATGTAGTATATGGTCCTCTTCTTAACGGTGCGACTACTGTAATGTATGAAGGTGCACCAACTTATCCTTTGCCTGATAGATGGTGGTCTATAGTAGAGAGACATAACGTTACTATTTTTTATACTGCTCCAACTGCAATTAGAAGTCTTATGAGATATGGCTCTTCCTGGGTAAACAGAAGAGATTTGTCTACCTTAAGAATATTGGGTAGTGTAGGAGAGCCGATAAACCCTGAAGCGTGGCTTTGGTTCCATAAAATAATAGGGCAGGAAAGGTGTCCGATAATGGATACATGGTGGCAGACTGAGACAGGAATGCATGTCATAACGCCCCTTCCTTGTGCTCCATTGAAACCTGGTTCTGCATCCAAACCTTTCCCTGGCATTGTGGTTGATGTAGTAGATGAAGAGGGCGAAAGCGTAAAGCCTGGTGAAGAAGGCTTTCTCATTATCAAGACGCCATGGCCTGCAATGCTCCAAACAGTTTTCAAGGATCCAGAAAGATATAAGCAGCAGTATTGGAGCAGGTTCCCGGGCGTTTATTTCGCTGGAGATTCTGCTAAGAAGGACGAAGATGGGTATATATGGATTATTGGTAGGGTAGACGATGTAATAAAGGTTGCAGGATACAGGTTGGGTACTGCTGAAATAGAGAGCGCACTGGTATCTCATCCTGCCGTAGCTGAGGCTGCTGCTATAGGTAAGCCAGACCCATTGAAAGGTAATATTATTAAAACTTTTGTAATATTGAAATTTGGTTACGAGCCCTCTGAAAAGTTGGCTCAGGAGCTGAAAAATCACGTAGGCCATGAGCTGGGTCCTATTGCAAAACCTGCAGATATTCAGTTTGTAGAGTCATTGCCGAAAACAAGATCGGGTAAGATTATGAGAAGAGTTCTGCGTGCTCAGGAATTGGGGCAGCCAGTCGGAGACCTGTCTACTTTAGAAGACTAAAAGTTATTTTTGTAAATTTCATATCAAAAAAGAAAGCTTTATGCTTTCTTTTTTGATTTTTAAATAGAATTATATTATAATCAAGGAAAATTCTGCGAGGTGGTTTTTGAATAATAGCGAAAATTGTACACTTTCTGTCATAAACAAAATTGTACAAAATGATTGTCATATTTTGTGCGTTGAAGATGTGATTTTCACTGGTAGATCTAAATTTCAAAAGGTTTTTATAGTAAAAAATTCTGTTTTTGGTAAAATTTTAATCCTTGATGACAAGATTCAGAGCGCTCAGATTGATGAATTTATTTATCATGAGGCTCTAGTTCAGCCTGCGATGGTAATTCATCCCGAACCAAAAAGGGTGGCTATTCTAGGTGGAGGGGAGGGAGCTACATTAAGAGAGGTTCTAAAGCATCCATGTGTTACAAAGGTTGATATGATAGAACTCGACGACTTAGTAGTCGAAATCAGCAAGAAATATTTACAAGAATGGTGTAGCGATTCTTTCGAAGACTCCAGAACGAATCTCGTTATCCAAGATGCAAAAAAATTTATGTTTGAGTTAAGCAGTGATATTCGCTACGACGTTATAATAGTTGATTTGACCGATCCATTGGACGATAGTCCTGCAAAATTTCTTTTTACAAAAGAGTTTATGAGTCTCTTGAAGAATAGATTATCAGAAAGAGGCATTCTGATATACCAGGCTGCTTCGATTACACCATATTTTGATAATGCTCATATAGCGGTTAACCATACGGCTAAGGAAGTTTTTAAAATTGTAAATTCCTATAGCGCTCACGTCCAATCATTTGACGAAACATGGGGCTTTGTTTGGGCATCTGACTATTTCAACCCACTTGAAGGAATTGAGAAGATAAATGAAGTTTTAGCCAATAGAAATATTGAAACAAGATTTTATGATAGTCAGACTCATACGCATTGTTTTTCTCTCCCAAAATATTTAAGGTCTCATTTAAAAGAGCAAATTATTATTCTAAGCGATTCATCTCCATTGCCCGAAAAAATAATAAGGAGCAAAATTTAATGAAAAAAAGAGTAGTAATTTTAGTAATTGGCGAAGATAAGGTTGGTATTGTTTATAATATTTCAAAAATTTTGTATGAAAACAATATAAATATTGAAGATGTAACTCAAAAGGTTCTTGATACAATGATTTTTACTATGATAATGTTGGTGGATATGTCTAAATCAAAGATTTCTATATCTGATTTAAGAAAAGAATTTGAAGCGGTTTCAAAAGAGATCAACGTGAGGATAGACTTGCACCATGAAGATTTATTTTATTCGATGCACAGGGTATAGATAATGTTAAATTCTAATTTAAGCATTGATGAAATTTTAGAAACATCTAATATGCTCTACGATCAGATGCTCGATATTAGAACATTGACTATGGGTATAAGCTTGTTAAACCCAGAGCTAAATTCAAAGTCTATCGACCAACTGTGTAATTTTTTATCCGATTTGGGAAAGAGATTTATTGACGCTGCAAAAGAAATAGAAGAAGAATTAGGCGTGAGCATTGTAAACAAGAGAATCAGCATCACTCCAATTACCGTTGCTTTTCCAAGAAGCGAACCAAAATTTTATATTGAGTTTGCAAAAAAATTAGATCAAACTTTGAAAGAAATAAACATTGACTTTTTAGGTGGCTTTTCTGCCTTTATAACCAAGGGAATGTCACCTCAGGATAGGGCTCTTTTCTCCTCTCTTCCAGAAATTTTGTCATCTACTGAGAGAATATGCTCCTCATGCGAGGCTGGTAATAGTAAATCTGGTATCAACGTATCTTCAATTAAGGAAGTCGCTGTTATGCTAAAAGAAACCTCATTAGCAACGCGTGAGTTGGATGGAGTAGGCTGCGCAAAATTTGTAGTTTTTGCAAATGCTGTTAACGACAATCCATTTATGGCTGGTGCTTTCCATGGTATTGGAGAAATTAATCACTCTATAAATGTTGGAATTTCTGGCCCTGGCGTAATTAAAAAAGTTATTGAAAGAAACGAAGATTGTGATCTTTTGGAGTTAGCCGATCATATTAAGAGAGCATCTTTTAAAATAACAAGACTTGGTGAATTGGTAGGAAGAAAGGCAGCAAAAATTTTAGATATCAGGTTTGGCTCAGTGGATCTATCTTTGGCGCCAACTCCAAGGGAAAACGATAGTGTAGCGGGGGTTTTGGAGGCTATCGGTGTACCATGTGTTGGATTTCCTGGTACTACAGGTGCTCTTGCGCTTTTGACTGATGCAGTAAAAAAAGGCGGGTCTATGGCATCTTCAAGAGTGGGAGGTCTTAGCGGTGCATTTATACCAGTAAGCGAAGACTTGGGGATGATTGACGCTGTAAAAAATGGATCTTTGTGTATAGAGAAGCTGGAGGCTATGACCGCTGTGTGTTCTGTGGGTCTTGACATGATAGCCGTTCCTGGAACAACCAGTGTGGATACATTATCCTCCATAATATTGGATGAGCTTTCTATTGGAGTTTTTACAAATAAGACTACAGGAGTGAGAATTATTCCTGTTCCAGGTAAGAAAGAAGGAGATATGGCTTACTTCGGAGGTTTATTGGGTTACTCTCCAATATTGCCAGTTAAAAATGTCAAAAAGTCAAAACTTATTGAGCGTGGTGGCATGATCCCAGCGCCAATTACATCGTTGAGAAATTAGATGAAAAGTGGATTCGTAGTATTTTTCGGTAGGGCAAACGTTGGCAAAACATCGCTGATAAACTCATTAATAGGTGAAAAAATTGGAATTGTTTCGGATAAGCCTCAAACTACAAGAACTAGAACTTCTTATGTAGAGAGCTCGGAGGATTATCAAATAGTTTATGTGGACTCTCCTGGTGTGCATAATTCTAAAAATTTACTTCACGAAAGATTGAATAAAAAAATTTTTGATTCGCTGGAATCTTTTGAGATAATAGTGCATGTGGTAAATCCTAAAGCTGCTTTTGATGAGTTTGATCTGGATATTCAGAAAAAGATATCCAATAATAGACCTCGATATTTAGTTGTAAATAAAGTCGATTTGAAGGACCTTGAAATTTTAGATATCGATAAATCAATCTTAAGTTTTTATGATAAGGTTTTTTACACGTCTGCTAAAAATTCTATTGGCATTGATGCTCTTAAAACGGCTATTATTAATGAACTTCATGATGGCCCCATGTGGTATCCAAAAGATATGAAGACCGATATGCCAAAAGAGATGGTGGTATCAGAGATAATAAGAGAAAAAATATTACACTTAGTAAAAAAAGAAGTGCCTCACGGTGTCTTTGTACTCGTAGAAAAATTTGTTGACAATAAAAATAATCTTTTTATTGAAGCAAATATTGTCGTTGAAAAAGAAACCCATAAGCCGATTTTAATTGGAAACAAGGGGACTATGATTAAGAATATCGGTATTGATTCGAGATTGGAGATTGAAAAGATTTTTAATAAAAAATGTATATTGAAACTTTTTGTTAGCGTAGAGGAAAATTGGAGGAATTCAGACTCTTCATTGAGAAGATTTGGACTATGGTAATACTAATAACCAATGATGACGGCATTCGTTCGAATGGAATTAGAGATCTTTCAAAAGTTCTGGCCAAAAAACATGAAATTTATATAGTGGCGCCTGACAGGGAGAGATCTGCTGTAAGTCATTCTCTTACTCTTCATAAACCCTTGAGAGCAAAAGAAGTGGAAATATACGGATCGAAGGGTGCATGGGAGACTAGCGGAACTCCAAGCGATTGTGTAAAGTTAGCCGTTTATACGCTTTTGCCTAAAAAACCCGATCTGCTGATATCTGGTATCAATAGAGGTGCAAATCTTGGCACTGATGTACTTTATTCTGGAACTGTAGCTGGTGCTATGGAAGGGGCTTTTTTAGGGATACCGTCTATCGCAGTTTCAAATGTAAGCTTTGACAGGAAGAAAGACTATACTTTTTCTGCAAATTTGACATTAAAGCTAATAGATTTGATTGAAAAAACCCTTAAACCTGGGGCGATTTTTAACGTGAATATTCCTGATTGTTTAGAAGACGAAATAAAAGGATTTAAGCTTGTTCCGCTGCAGTTGAGAAATTACAAAAATTTAATAGAAACCAGGTTAGACCCAAAAGGTGAAAAGTATTATTGGCTTTATGGAGTGCCTGATGAATCAAATTCAAGTGTTGATTCTGATATTAGTGCTGTAAAAAGAGGTTTTGTTTCAGTAACGCCTTTGCATTGGGATCTTACTGATACGATTTCTCTCGAAAATATAAAAAAATTATGCATCTTTTAAAATATTTGAAATTGTTATACAATTTATCTAAAATATTAAGAATAGTTTGAAAAATACAAAATAAGGGGGTGAATATCCTGGAAGAACTTTTGTTTAAGATTAGGAAATTTGGGTATTTTTTAAATACTTCAACATCTATTGATTTTTTTACTATTGCAGCTTTCTTATCTGATATGCTTGAAGGCTCTATTTATATAATTAGCAAAACTGGAGGCTTGTCCGGATATGCAATATTGCCTGGTTTTGAATGTCAGGCAAGAGATGAGCTTATTATTAAAGCCAATAGAATGCCTGAATATTTAAATTCTAAGATGCTCCTTTCTTCCGAGCCAGTAATAAATCAACCACAAAAGGGAAGCGAATGCATTTTCCTAAATGGGGTATCATGTATGTACTGTAACAAGTTTTTTACCTGGATACCCGTGGTATCTCATACCGAAAGATTGGGAACTTTGCTTGCTTCAAGATTTGCAAAAGAGTTTTCTACTGAAGACATTATCATTCTTGAACATGCATCTGCTGTAATTGGTATGGAAAAGATAAGACTTTCGAGCAAGGAAAGGGAAGAGGAGGTTAGGAAAAAAACGACAGTTCAAGTTGCCCTTGCGTCGCTTTCTTTGTCTGAAAGGGAGGCCATAGAGTCAGTTATGTTTGAGTTGAAGGCTAATAATGAAGGCGTTTTGGTAACAAGCAAGATAGCACAAAACTCTGGAATTACAAGGTCTGTGATAGTTAACGCACTGAAAAAGATTGAGAGTGCCGGGGTTATAGACGTTCATTCGCTTGGTATGAGAGGTACCTATATTAAAGTAGTAAATAATTATCTTAGAGAGGAGTTGAACAGTGGGATTAAGCATACTCACATTAGAGAAATACTTAAAAAAAGTTTGCTATCTTAGTTTATTTTCATTTTTTTTGCTCATTTTTAACGTAAACTTTGCATTCGCACAAAGCGCAAATATGCCAGATAGGGTAACTCAGGTGGAGATGGCTTTAAGTGGCTCTATTTCTAGCGGTTCTATCACTGACAGAGTATCTAATTTAGAGAATATTATTTGGGGCCAAACCGATTATTCTGATTCCTTAGATACGAGACTAAGCAAGATTTATAACGCTGTTTTTGAGTCAAGCGATCAAGGTTCTGGTATAGCTCTTGATGTGAATGCGCTTGAATACTCTTACTCAAAGGAAGTAACGTCAGGTTCTATACTTGATAGAATTTCTAATCTGGAGAAGAAAATCTACGGTTCTGCTTACCAATCTTACAGTCTTATGGATAGATTAAGTAAATTAAATAATACGTTATTGGGTGGTAAGGTAAATCAGGTTAACGTCTCTGTGGATGCTGGCAAGCTTGTAAGGTTTAGGATTCTAAGAACAATTAGCAGCAAAGATAGCGTAGCGGGAGACATAGTGCCTCTGGCTGTAGATGAGAACGTTACCCAGAACGGTGCCATAATAATACCAAAGGGGTCTTATGCTGAGCTAAGAGTAGTCCAAGCGGATAGAGCAAAGCACTATCTTGGTGGAGATGGAAAACTTCAAGTTGAATTTCGATTTGTTACCTGCTCAGATGGGATAAATAGGTCTTTGGTTCTTTCAAAAGAAGCCGTTGAAAAAAATAAAAGTTTGCCGCTGACTGTGGGAGTATCTGCTGCAGGGCTGATTATACTTGGACCTATAGGCTTAATTACTGGATTTTTCGTCCCAGGCAGGGATGTAGAAATTCAAAAAAATACCTTGTTTTATGCAAGCCTAAAGGATGATTCTCATATATGGGGTTTTTTGCCTAATAACGGCAATAGCGTAAATGCCAATCAATGATATTTTAAGAATTATATCTACAAAAAGGGATAAATCTGCTCTAACAAAAGACGATATTGCTCTTTTTGTTAAGTCGGTCAAAGATGGTGTAGCCGATGATTCGCAAATATCTGCTCTTCTTATGGCTTGCTTTATAAATGGTTTAAACGATGAAGAAACTCTTTGTTTGACTCAAGAGCTTGCGAATTCAGGGAGCAAGTTATCCTGGAAAGATTTTATGAGCGTGGATAAGCATAGCACCGGGGGAGTAGGGGACAAAACTACTATTGCACTTTTGCCAGTACTATCGACATACAGATTTGTTGTTCCTAAGATGGCTGGCAGAAGGCTTAGCTATACGGGTGGCACAATAGAAAAAATAGAGCTAATACCTGGTTATAATACAAAATTATCAATGTCAGACTTTGTTAAACAGGTTGAAAAAATTGGAATAGGGCTCATCTCTCAAACTGAAGAAATAGCTCCAGTAGAAGGTGTTTTTTATAAAATTAGAAACCATACTTCTACGGTAGAGTCAGGTCAGCTAATCTTGAGCAGTATAGCAAGCAAAAAGTTAGCTGTTGGCTCTAATTTTATAATTTTTGACATAAAGTCTGGCGCTGGTTCATTGTTCTCAGATTACAACACTTCTAAGGAATTCGCAGATAATATTTGCAAAGTAATGAGAAAATTTGATAAAAAGGTATCTTATATAATTTCAGATATGAATCAACCATTGGGTAGGTGTGTGGGAAACAGGTTGGAGTTGTGGGAGGCTCTAAATTTTTTACATAACAGGAAACCTTACTCTCTTGATAGGCTTATTTATAATATATTTGCCAATTCTTACAAAGCTTACCACGATTCTTTTGACGAAGATGAAATTTCAAACATTTATGCCAATCTATTTAAAGGAGCCAAAACAGTTTCAAAGGCTATTGAGTGGGTAAAAAACCAGGGCGGCGATCCTAAGTATGTAGAGAACCCTGACTATCTGCTAGATGGTCTTGAAAAGATTGAGATCTCAGCAACGAAATCTGGTTATGTTCACAGTATGGATGTGAAAAAGATTGGCTGGTTAGGACACTACTTATCAGATAACTTTGATGGAGGAATTGTTTTTCGTGTATCTATAGGCGACAGGATTGATAAGGGAGACGCTCTCGCTTATATCTATGGGAGAAAAGTCGATCAACTGAAAGGCAATGATAAACTTATCAGTTATATAGATATCAAAGATCTTAGTTGTGAAAAAAGAGAGCTAATTCTGGAATCAAAGATTTTATGAAAAAGGGACTTATATTTACCCATAATAATTCAGATTTTGACGGCATTGCTTCAGCTTTTATGCTGCAAAAGTTATTTAACGCAAAGGTGGTAATGCCTGAAAGACTGGAATTTCAGGTGGAAGCTTTTCTGCATTTGTATGAATATATATTTCCCTTTGTAAAATATGAAGATATTTCTTTCGACGAAATAGACTTTTTAGTTTTTGCTGATATTTCGAGTCCCCAAAGAATTGGATCTTTTTTTGGCTCTTTGCCAAAAGACAAAGAAATAGAAGTATACATTTTCGATCACCACAGTCTTGGATACTTTCCTCCAAACTATAAAGTAATGAGATATCCTGATACCAGCGTGGGTTCGGCAGTAACTTTGGTCTGGGAAGAGCTCAAAAATAGAGGCGTGAAATATTCTGAAATAGAGTCTACTTTAATGCTCCTTGGCGTGTATGAAGATACTGGTAGGTTGCTGTACTCTTCTACCACATACAGAGATGCAAATGTGGTGGCGGATTTAATACAAAACGGTGCAAGTTTGATGGTGGTGGCTCGGTTTTTGGAATCAGGGATGAATCCTTATCAAAGACAATTGCTTGAATTCTTTTTGGATAATAGCTCAAAGGATTTTTATAACGGGGTAGAATATATTCTGACTTATGCAGAATTAGATACTGAAGTTGAAGATGCCGCTTTAGTAGTTCACAAACTAAGAGACCTGATCGAATGTGAAAACGTCTTTGCAGTTCTAAAAGTAAAAGATACTATACATATAATTGCGAGGGGATTGGGAGACTACTTAAATGTTAGAAAGGTGTTAGAAAATTTTGGTGGCGGCGGACACAATGAAGCAGCTGCAGCTACTTTTAGGCTCAAAGAGCCATTTGCCGAATTTTTAGATAGGCTTCGCAAGGCTATTCAAAAAGAATGCAAGCCAAAGGTAAAGGTTAAAGACGTCATGACTTCTCCTGTTAGGGTTTTAACTCCTGAAACCTCTGTTGAAGAAGCGAGAAAGATTATGTTAAGGTATGGACATTCTGGCGTACCGATAATAGGCGGTGATGAGATAGTCGGTGTCCTGTCAAGAAAAGATATTGATAAGGCGACCCAGCACAAATTGGATCAGATAGAAGTGCAGAAAATAATGTCAAGAAACGTTATCACGATTTCTCAAGACGCGTCTCTTGATGAGGCTCAAAAGCTTTTGATCGAAAAAGAAATCGGTAGACTACCTGTAATTAATGACAGAAAGAAATTGGTGGGTCTTATAACAAGGACTGATATTTTAAGAGTTTGGCATGGCTTAAACGTGAAAAAAACAAAAGAATACTCTACTAAAAGAGTTATTTTAGATTTAAATATAAGATTGGATCAAAAAATTAATGACTATTTAGAAATAGTATCCGATGTTTCAGAAAAACTTTCTTTAAAGTCATTTGTTGTGGGCGGATGTGTTAGGGATTTGCTGCTTAATATTTCTTCTAACGACATGGACATAGTCGTTGAGGGAGATGCTATCAAGCTGGCAGAAGAAGTTAACAAATATATTAATGGAAAATTTTTCTCTTATGAAAAATTTAGAACTGCGACTATAAAGGATAAGGATATAAAATTTGATTTTGCTTCCGCAAGAACGGAATTTTACAATTGCCCTGCTGCAAAGCCTTTAGTCGAATACTCAGATTTACACAACGATATGTATAGAAGAGATTTTTCAATTAACACCCTTGCAATTTCTTTAAATAGAGACTCCTATGGCAAAATGATTGATTTTTTTGATGGATATGAGGACATAAAACTGAAAAGAATTAGGGTTTTGCATCCGCTAAGCTACGTAGAAGATCCTACCAGGATTATAAGGGCTATTAGATTTGAATTTCAGCTTGGTTTCAAAATAGATAAGGCAGACAAAGAACTTATAAAAAATGCTATGGAATTGAAGCTTTTTAATGTAATTTCATTTGATGCTTTAAAAGAAGAGTTAAAATTTTTATTTTCACAGGATACCTCTCCTGAATTAATCATTTTACGAATGAAGGAGTTAAGCGTTTTTAAATTGATACATCCGAAAATTTCATTTGACTTTAGAGAGGAAAAACTAACAGAGTATTTTTCTTGCCTTAGATCAGAGGGTTTTGGAAGCGATTTGAAAGAATGGTGGTTTTTATGTATCTTACCCATAATATATAATATACTTAAATCTGAAGACAGGTTCTTTAAAAGAAAGTGGAGGTTTACAAAAAAAGAGCTTTTATATATTGAAAAAATAAAAAAATTTCTGTATAAATTTTCAAGGAAGAGAAATGCAAATATTTATAATGATTTTGACCTATTTGAAATTTTGGAAGGCGTGTTTTCAGAAATTATATGTTTTTTAAAAGTAATAGAAGAAAAGCCCTTGAACGATTATATTAAGTGGTTTGATGAAAATAAGAAGAAATTTAGGCCTATGATTACAGGAGAAGAGCTTTCAAATAGAACTGATATAGAGCCCGCTATGATTGGAGAAATACTTAGAGGGTTAAAAAAAGAAAGATTTTTGGGTAATATTAGTTCATATGAAAATGAGTTAGAATTTATAAAAAAATTTATTCACGAAAAAGGTTGAGGTGATTTATGTTTGATATTGTTGGTTTAATTTTAGCTATACCTGCTGTAATAATAGCTCTAACAGTCCATGAATTTGCCCATGCATACGTAGCATACAGATATGGTGATTATACGCCAAAGGCATATGGAAGGCTGACACTAAATCCTATGGCTCATATAGATCCATTAGGCTTTATCGCACTTTTACTTATAAGGTTTGGTTGGGCTAAACCTGTACCAGTTAATTACAATATTTTATCAAGGAAAAAGGGCGGAATGGAGATGACGGCTTTAGCTGGATCTTTAGCTAATTTTGGTGTGGCCTTGGTCGCTGCTCGTATTTTTACAACCTTTTATCTGATTATCTTAGCCTATGATCCACTTGTAGCTTTTTTCCAAACGCTTATTTTCTTAAATATAAGTTTGGGAGTTTTTAACCTGATACCTATACCGCCTCTTGATGGATATACCGTTTTCAGGAAATTTTTCCCATACGAGTTGAGGCGTACAATTGAAATGTATGAATATTATGGCCAATTTGTGCTTATTATATTTCTTTTGCTCGGAGGCGCAAGGATTTTAATGCCAATAGTGCAGTTTATATTTAATTTGATGGTTTTTGTTTAAATTTGAACAAGTTTTGCCTTGATGTCAAAAGATTTCTTTATACATTATTTTATCTTTTCAAAGAACCTTCTTATAATCTTGTTTTAGAAGAATTGAATCCGAAAGAAAAAGTCTTATTTTATTCTATGCCAAAGGAAGACAGAATTCACTCCTTTCTCTTACTGAAAGAATATAGGCCAGAAGTTAGTGACGAGAATTTAGTTTATATACAGAAAAGAGTTATAATTTTCCATGATATTGGTAAAAAGTTTGAAAGACCATCGCTTATTAAGAGAATTTTGAGGTCTCTGAGCTTTAGTATTTTTAAAAAAGATGATTCGTATTTTAAACACGCTGCAATTGGTTCCAATGTATTAAAATTAGAAGGGTTTGTTGATGAAGTAGTTGATATAGTAAGAAGACATCATACTAAATCTGCTGATGTGATGTTTTTAAAAAAGTTGGAAGGATAAAAGAGGAGGTTTTATTTTGAGGGAAGCAATCTTTAGCGGTATGAGGCCTACGGGTAGCTTGCATGTGGGTCACTATTTAGGCGTTTTGGAAAATTGGAAAACTTTGCAAGAAAACTATAACTGTTTTTTCGGTATTGTAGATTGGCATGCCTTGACTACAAAATGGCAAGATTCGGCTGATTTAAAGGCTTATATTGAAGAAATGTTGGCAGAGTGGCTATCGTGTGGGATAGATCCAAAAAAATCTACTATTATTTTGCAATCTTCGGTTCCTGAACACGTCTATCTCCATATGGTGCTATCAATGTTGACTCCTGTTTCATGGCTTGAGAGAAACCCTACGGTAAAGGAGCAAGCAAGGGAGCTGGGCATTGAAGATCAGCTTACTTATGGTCATCTGGGATATCCAGTTTTAATGGCGGCCGATATATTGATATACAAGTCAAAGAAGGTGCCAGTTGGTATCGATCAGGTGCCGCACCTTGAGATGACAAGGGAAATTGCAAGAAGATTTAACTTTCACTATAAAGAAATATTCCCAGAGCCAGAGGCGCTTTTAGCTGAATTTCCAAAGCTCCTGGGCGTAGATGGCAGAAAGATGAGCAAATCTTATAATAATGCAATATATTTGAAAGACGATGAAAAGAGCATAAACGAAAAGGTTGCATCTATGATTACCGATCCTGAAAGGATTAAAAAATCTGATTTAGGTCATCCTGACGTTTGTAACGTGTTTTCTTATTATGGCGTTCTTTTTAAACCAGAGCTTGCATCAGTAAGAGAGAGGTGCGAAAAGGCACAAATTGGTTGTGTAGAGTGTAAAAAACAACTTGCAAAGAAAATAAACGATATTTTGGAGCCTATCAGGAGTCAGAGGAATTTTTACCTTTCTAATAAAGATATTCTCTGGGATATACTGAAAACAGGTTCCTGTAATGCATCTAATTACTGCAAACATACTATGAATGAAGTTTTCGATGCAATGAAGTTAAACTATCCGATATAATCTATGTATATCGACAGCATTAAAGTCTCATATTTAGACGATCTTTTGGTCCAGGCTGAGAGGATAAGGCATATTGTAGAAGATAGAACGTTTGAAAATCCATATGAAGTAATAAGCGAGATAAGATCTATATTTGACGGCCTGGACAACATAGATTTTGAAAAGGATATATTCGAAGATAGGGTTTTGGAATCTAATGACAAAAACGAGAGCGACTGGAAATGGGTTGCTGACTGGTTTTTATCATTAAGATCTTCTTGCCCGATGCCAAGGAAAGATAATTTTAGTAGGGCCTGCTATAAACCCGATATTTTAAAAAGGGCTATGTCAAGATTTATAGTAAAGGAAAAGAAGCTCACGATTAAGGAATACTTTCCTCTGACTCATTATATTGATTCCTTGAAGTCATTTATCGCTAAGGGTTTTAGCCAATTTGATATTTTCCTGTTAAAATTTGAGGATAGGGTAGGATATTTATTAGCTATTCTTGAGCTTTATAAAAGTAATATAATTGATCTGAAACAAAAAAATAGTTTTATTATATTTAAAAATGAAAGATTATAAAAAGATCATTGAAGCTATTATTTTCATGAATGTAAAACCCGTAAAGATAGAAAATATATCAAAAACTTTAGGAATAGATTCTGATAAAATTAAAGAAGCAGTAGATCTATTAAATACTGAATATGAAGACAGAAGTTTTAAGATATACAATAATTCAAGAGGTTATTTTTTTGGAATCAAACCAGAGTTTAAAGACCTTGTTTCAAATAATAGGGATAGCGAAAAGATATCAGGTTCTATGATGGAGGTTTTGGCTATAATTGCATATAACCAGCCGATAACTGTAAGCGGTGTGTCTAAAATAAGGGGTCTTAGAAGCGAAAGGCAGGTAATGAAGCTTTTCGAAAATGGCTTTATTAAAATTTTATCTTTTAATAGCGCCCCTATTAAACAGCCCCTTTTTGGGGTAGGGACAAAATTTTTTGATTTTTTTGGGTTGCAATCTTTGGACGAGTTGCCGCCTATTGAAGATTTAAATTTGAGGAGATAAAGATGGATAACCACTCTCAATTTCCAGAATTACTTAGAAACTTAAGAAGTGAAAGAGGCCTATCGATTGATGACTTGGCTGATCAATCTAAAATATTTTCTTATTATTTGAAGATTTTTGAAGAGGGCAAAAAGGAAAGCTTCCCTCCTTATTCTATTTGTAAGGGCTATATAAAAGCTATAGCAAGGGAGCTGGATACTGATCCGACCTTGCTTTTGAAGGCTTTTGACGACTTTTTTCTTGAGAAAAAAGATCACCCTCCTGTCGAAAAGATTGTTGTATCTAATGAGAAAAGGGAGAAAATTTTAAAAGAAAGAAATATCAAGTCTCTTAAATATGTCATAGCTACTCTCATTGTTCTGATTATAATATCTCTTTCTGTTTTCTTTATCTATCACAAGATTGTTCAAAAAAATGTAGTTGTGAACAAAGCACCTGCTGGAGTTGTCACGCAAGAAAAACCCACTAATGTAGTGCCTCAAGCTAATAGCCAGAAAACTATTTATTTGAAATTTATAGGAAAGTCCTGGGTTCTTGTTAAAGATAAGGACAAGGTGCTATTTGAGGGAGTTATAAATCCAGGGGAAGAGAAGACTTTTCAAACCAATGATACTCTTGATATAAAGTTGGGCAATGCAGGGGGTGTCGAGATCTCAAAGGATGGCATTAGCTGGGTTAAGGCTGGCAATGTTGGTGAAGTCGTAGAACTTAACGAATGAGTAAAGCAAGATATATTTTTCCAGTTTCTCTTGGATGTCCAAAAAATGAAGTAGACTTGCAATATACCTTGGCGAAGTTTGAGGAATTGGGCTGTGCTGTCACTTTTGACCTAAATGTCGCTGACTATGTTTTTATCAATACTTGTTCTTTTATTAAAAAGGCCAAACAAGAAGCAATATCTACAATATTGGATTTTGTTTTAAATAAAAATGAATTAAAATACAAGGTTATTGTAGGCGGCTGTATTGTGTCGCTATATAAAGACTCACTGATAGAGCTTTTTCCTGAGGCAGATGCATTTCTGGAACCCAGTAGATCGTTCAATGAAGATATTTTTAAATACCTTGATAGGGATAAAGTATATTCAAATTTTGATAATGAAGTTTGCTTGGATGACAATAAAAGAATATTCTTTAAAGAAAGACCCTTTGAATACCTTAAAATTGCAGATGGTTGTTCTAGGAAGTGCTCTTATTGTCTGATTCCAAAGATTAGGGGACCATATATTAGCTATGATAGAAAATTTCTGGTAAACCAGGCCAGAAATCTGGCTTTAAGCGGTAAAAAAGAGATTGTTTTAGTCGCACAGGACGTTACTTACTATGGTCTGGATAGTGGGGATTCTTTACTGAAGCTGTTAGAGGATCTTGAAAATATTAAAGAAGTTAAATGGATAAGGCTGCTTTATCTTTATCCCGATCTTCTAAGTGAAGATATAATAAGATGTATCTCCAGATCAGAAAAGATATTGCCTTATTTTGATATTCCATTGCAGCATGCAGGGGAAAAGGTTTTAAGGCTTATGAGGAGAAATCCCGATAGCGATAAGTTTTTGAGACTTATAGATAGAATTAGAGATATTCTCCCAGATTCGATAATAAGGTCTACTTTTATTGTGGGACATCCTGGTGAGGATGAACAAGAATTTGAAAAATTAATTAAATTTTTAGAAAAAGCTAAACTAAATTGGGCTGGTTTTTTTCCGTATTCGCGTGAAGAAGATACCTTTTCTTACTCTTTGAAAGATCAGGTTGCTTATGCTGAAAAAAAGAAGAGGCTAAAAACTACACAGATGATTCAACAAGATATTACATTAAGATGGCGAGAATCTCTAATAGGGAAGAGTTTTACAGTATTGATAGAAGACGATCTTGGCAGGAATAATATTGGAAGAAGCTATATGGAGGCTCCAGATATTGACTCATTTATCAGTTTTAAAGGGTCTGATAAAATTGAAGTCGGAGATTTTGTTAAAATATTAATTACAAAAAATAAAGGTTTTAAGTTAGAAGGTGAATTGATACAATGAAAGTTGCCCTTTTGTGTGTGGGATCTGAATTAACTGTTGGTGCAATATCAGAAACAAATTCTAATATCTTGTCTTCAAAACTTGAGAAATATGGTCACGAAATAGAAACAATAATTGTCGTTCCAGACGATCTGGCTGTAATATCAGCCCAAATTCAGTACATTTGTGAATATTATGACTTTGTTTTTATCTCTGGAGGATTGGGGAATACTTTTGATGATATTACCAGAGAGGCAGTGTCTAATTTTACAAAATTGCCCCTTGAGAAAAACCTTGATTTACCTGAAAAGATGGCTTATACCATTGCAGGTTCGGAAGTATTTTTAAACAAGGTTGGCCTGGCTCCTGGCTTATTAGTTCATTTTAATGAAAAAAAAATAATACTTCTTCCTGGAGTTCCTGCAGAATTTGATTACCTTTTGGATCTTATTTTAGATAAATTATTTTTAGAGATTAAGAATAATTTATATATATATTATTATCATTTGTTGCTTAAATTTGAGAGGTCGGTTGAAAGTGATTTGCCAAAAGACCTTTTGGAAGATTTTGAGATCTCTATGACTATTTTAGGTTTGGATAGTGAAGTCTTGCTTATTTTAAAAACTGACTCAAGTAAAAAGGCTGCCTATTGGGACAGAAGATTGAAAAAGATTTTTAAAGATACCCTTTATTATTCTGGAAATTCGCGTTCTAATTTTGAGACTGAAGCTTACACAGTTCTTAAAAAAAGAAATCAAACGATAAGTATTGCAGAATCATGTACAGGCGGGCTGGTATCATCGAGGTTTGCTGCTTTACCTGGAGTTAGCAGCGTTTATTTGGGTTCTATCGTTACATATAGCAATGATTCAAAAAAGAAATTGTGTGGTTTTTTTGGAGATAGCGTCTCACCTGAGGCAGCGCTTTCTCTTGCAAATGCTTCAAGAAAGATATTTGGGAGCGATTGGGCTATTGGAGTTGTGTGTTATGCTGGCCCAGAGGGAGAGATTGTCGGTCAAGCATATATATCAATAGTTGGAGATGCGTCTTATTCTTTTGAAAAGCTGTTTAAAGGAGATAGAGCCTTCATACAGAAAAGGGTCGCATCATTTGCACTGGCTAACTTTTTAGGAGTAATTACAAAAAAGTGAGATTGTTTATTGCTTATAAGATTAAAATCAATACCGCTAAAGACATATATCTTAATATAATCAATTTAGAAGCTTTCAAGGGTCACAAGATTGTTGATTATAATAATTATCACATTACATTCAAATTTTTGGGAGAGACAAAATTTAGTTCTCAGATAATTGCTGACAAGCTTGTAGAATCACTTTGTGGGGTTTCAAGTTTTTATTTTTATTTGTCGAACGAAATTGGCTATATGCCTTCATCACACAAGCCTAAGCTTGCTTATCTAAAGATATATGAAGAAGACGATAAATTTAATGATCTGTTTAACAATATTGATAATGGCATGGGCAGTTTGGGTTTTGAAATGGGAAAGGTGAAATTTATGCCACACTTGACTTTGGTTAGATTCAGAGATGCTAAGATTAATCATGCTATACTTCCAACCTATATTGATAAACAATCTAAAACAGAGGTTATCTTAGATAAAGTTTCATTATTTCAAAGTATTCTTCGCCCTGAGGGCCCCATTTACAAGGAGGTGTTTTCGGTAAAGCTATGAACGAAACAGAAATGAGCCTTGTAGATCATCTCAACGACTTAAGGAAAACACTTATAATTGGTTTTGGATCTTGGTTTGTGGGAGTTGTGATTTCATGGTTTTTTAAGGACAAGGTCTTAGATTTTATTACCTCAAGCATGCCAAAGGGCACACTTGTTTATTTTTCTCCTCTTGAGATGTTTACTACCGATCTAAAGCTGTCAATGGTTTTGGGATTTATAATCATGTCACCTGTTATATTTTATTGTATATGGTGGTTTTTAGCTCCTGGCCTTTATGAAAATGAGCAAAAATTTGTGAAGAGATGGATGCCAGTAATGGTTATACTATTTTTTATCGGCGCAATTTTTTCTGCAAAGATAATTTTGCCATTTGTATTAAATTTCTTTGTGTTTCATACTACCAGCTTTGCTATTCCAAAACTTGCAATTACGAATTTCATATCATTTTATTTTTTAACCATAATATTTTTTGGACTTATGTTCCAGCTGCCATTGGTCTTGTCACTATTAATATTGTTGAATATTGTTTCTTATCCTACATTAAAAAAGTTAAGAAAATTTTTCTATATTTTAATCTTCTTGTTTATAGGCTTTATCAGTCCACCAGATTTGTTTTCACAGGGGATTATGTTTGTCCCATTGATGATACTTTTTGAAATTGGTATGTTTATATCATCCAGATTAAAGCCTATGAAGTTTTAGCTATGGATAGAAGAAAATACCCATTTCCCATTCTTGCTGCCAGTGGGCTTTTAATTGAAGATGGCAAAATTCTTTTGGTTAAGAGGAAGAGCCCCCCCTCAATTGGCCGCTGGTCACTGCCAGGAGGAGTGGTAGAAAAGGGTGAGAGTTTAAAAGACGCTGTAAAGAGGGAGTTTTTCGAAGAGACATCTCTGAGCGTTGAAGTAGTAAAACTATTAACGGTTTATGAAAAAATTGAAGTTCAAGAAGATAAAGTAGGGTATCACTATGTAATTTTACTGTACTTGTTGGAATATATAAATGGTTCTGTTAAGGCAAATGACGATGCCCAAGATGCTTCTTTTTTCTCAAGAGATGAAATTATGGGGATAAATTTGACTGATGGATTGATTGAAGTTTTAGACGATGCTTTTGAGAAGATTTAGTCTTCTATTTTTGGCAAGATTCTAATCATGGCTTTAAAGGTATTTATCAAGTGTTTATCCATTGCAGTCCTTGCTAATTGTGGATCTTTTTTCTTTATGGCATCTAATATTTCAATGTGCTCTCTTATTACCTGTTCGTAATCCCATGATTTTGTCAATGCTTTTATGCCAGACAGGTTCATAACGTCTCTGGTATCATCTAAAAATCTTACAATATATCTATTTTTTGTTAATTCTGCAATGGTGCTATGAAATTCTCTGTCAAGATCTACGAATCCTACATAATTTTTCTTTGCTATCCTTTTTTCCGAATTTAAAATGATTTTTTCAAGCTTTGCAAGGTCTATGTTTGCCTTTGTTCTGGCGAGCTTTTCTGCTGAAAAACCTTCGAGTATTCTTCTTATCTCAAATATTTCTTTCAGATCGAATCTGTTTAAGCTACCAATCAATATGCCCTCTCTTGGTATGACAGTAACAAGTCCTTCCTTTTCTAACTTCAAAATGGCCTCTCTAATAGGAGTTCTACTCATACTAAATCTTTCAGCAAGTCCTCTCTCTGTCTCTAACTCGCCAACTTTTATCTTTCCAAGGAATATATGTTTTTTTAATTTTTCGTAAGCTTCGTCAGAAAGAAGATGCTTTCTTCTTTTATAAGTCTTTGGCATACTAACTGGTCCTCCACAGGATTCTATTTTTAGTTTAAAATGATTATAACATGATTAAAAAATTTAAAAAGAAAAAAATTTCACTTAACTTAAGACGATTTACAAATGAAATCTCAAACTTATTAAAAAACAATGTTAATAATTCTTGGTTAGAATCAAGGATCATTTTATCACATTTTTTTGATATTAGTATGGTAGATATGTATTTAGATCGGAA
>JAJXTU010000086.1 GCA_021783475.1 bacterium | reverse complement strand
ATAAAAGCAAAAAAATAAAAACCCAATTCAAACAAACTTTACCTAAAGTGTACAATTGTAACTCCAGCAACTCCTTCATTTGGATCTACAAGACCAAAGTATTCAACTTGAGGATGATTGGCCAGTATTTCGTGAACAAGTTTTCTTAAAATACCTTCTCCCTTTCCATGTATTATTCTAATATAAGGAGCATTAGAAACCAAAGATCTATCAATAAATTTTTCAACTTTTTGTATGGCCTCATCAGCTCTCATACCTCTTACGCTTATCTCAAAGTTAGAACCCGTATTGCTTATAGATTTTATTCCAATATTACTATTGTAAATTTTTCTATCTTGTTTTGATAGGTTGTTTTCAGCAAAAACCAGTAAGGAATTATCAACCCAAACTTTAGATTTTTCAGATTGAACTAAACTCCTATTTCCTTGTTTTTTAATCAATTTACCAGAAATATTCATTGTCGTTATATTAACATAATCACCAATATTAATTCTGATTTTATTTGGTGCAGAATCCTTCTTTTTTGAGATCTTGTTACTTATTATGCTTTCAAGATCTTCCCATCTTTTTAAGCTGTCTATCATTAAATCTTTTTTTGGTTGATTCAAATTTCTTTTTAACTCTTTGACAACTAATTGAGTTGAAGAAATTATTTCATTTAACTCTAATATCTTTTCATCGTATCTTTTATTTAATGAGGTCTCAAGTTGATTATATTCCTTTTCCAAAAGTTCTTTCTCTGTTAATAAAGATTTTTCTTGAATCTTTAACTCTTCGATTTTTTTATTATAAAACTCAGTAAGCTTATTTAACTTCGACATTTCGTTGTAAACCTGATCACTTAGGAGATATTCCTTCGCATCAGAAATAATTTCAAGAGGTAAGCCCATCTTTTTTGCAACATCCAATGCATGGCTATTTCCGATAGAATTCCACAAAAGCCTGTATGTAGGTAAATTTGAATTATCATCATATTCCATAGCACCTATGGTAATTTCAAACTTGTCTATGTTTGTTATTTTTAATTCCGATATATGTGTAGTAATGCAGATAAAAGCACCCTGTAACAATAAATACTTTATAATTGACTTAGCAAGGGAAAATCCTTCTTTAGGATCAGTGCCATTGCCAAGCTCATCAATTAAAATTATCGAATCTCTCAAGTCATTCTTTAAAAAGTGTTTTAATTTGTCTATATGATAGGTAAATGTGCTCAAACCCAAACTTAAATCCTGCACATCAGAAAGATCTGAAAACAATCCTTTGAAAGGTCCTATCTTGGCGCTGTTTGCGTGAATATACAGACCACTAAGTGCCAAAAAAACATTTAGTCCCAAATTTTTTAACGCGACAGATTTTCCACCGCCATTCGCTCCAGTTAGCACAAACCCTCTTGCCTTGTTGTTTAAGTAAAAATCTTGTCCTATAGGATTCTTTAACAGTGGGTGTCTTGTATTGCTAAATTCGATAATTAAATCGCTAACAAGCTCAGGTTTTACACAATTATATTCTTTGGCGTATTTGCCTAGGGCGAAAAAGAAATCAGTTGAATCATAAAAATTAATGTTTTCCTGGATCAATTCCATATAGTTAAGAAGATTTTTATCAATATTTTTTAATATTAGTTTTAACTCGTTCAGTTCCTCTTCTTTTTTTAGGCGGATTTTGCTAACAATTTCTGCAGAAATATATGGCTCAACATAAGCTGTCAGCCCCGAAGTAGAAGTGTCTCGTATAGTCCCTGGAATCTTATCCAGATGTTCAATCTTGACTGGAAGTAGGTAAAAACCATTTCTCTCTAAAACTATGTTTTCTTGAAAATATTTTTTGTTCTCACCTCTGACATAATTAGTAAGTAAGCTATTTAGATCGTTTTCAAACCTTTTTATGCTCATTCTGATTTCATAAAGTTTACTGCTTGCCTTATCTTTTATATTACCCTCATCGTCGAAAATATTATCAAGAAGATTGAAAAAGCTGACTGGAAAACTTAATTGCGAAGCAATATTATAAAAATAATTCGAATTTAGAGTTATACTGAGAAAAAATTCTCTAATGTTGTAAGTTGCTTTCAAAAACAAAAACAAACCAAAGTACTGCTGAAAAGACAAAGAACGGTTGTTCTTAAAACCCTCAACCGATTCAATAGTCAACTCAGGCAGTCTTTCCCTTGGATCGGAATACTTCCAAATAATATCAATGGCATCACTAATACGACTTTGCCTTTGGGCAGCGTCAGGACCTTCCAATGGACTAATAGAAAGAATTTCTTCCTTAATATAAGGCAATAAAGCATATTGACCTATATTTTTTAAGACTTCTTTATAGTCTAAATCGTAAGCATCAAATTTAAATGACATAAACTATATTATAATTTAATTTGCGAAAACAAAGAAAAGATTGTTAAATTAAAATAATTGTTATAAAATTAAAAAATTGTTATAAAAATTTTATGTTTAAAATAATTTAGGAGGCGGATTTTGGATAAGTTCGATGTGATTATAATTGGAGCAGGTCCTGGTGGACTCAAAACCGCAATGAGACTAAGAAGATTAGATTTTGGTCAAAAGATTTTAGTTATAGATAAAGGTTCCTTTCCTTCATTCGGAGCATGTGGCATGCCATTTTATATAGAAGGACTGGTTAAAAATTTTGATGATTTAAGAAAAACATCATTTGATTCAATTAGAGACAAAAATTATTTCAAAAATTACTCAAACGTAGATGTCTTGTTAGAACACTCAGTCACAGGGATCGACAGAGATTCAAAAACCGTTTTCGTTACAGACAAAGGTAACAATACAGAATCGAAATTTCAATACAAAAAGCTTGTATTAGCTACTGGCTCAAAAGCTATTGTTCCTCCTATCGAAGGTCTCTCAATAAATAGTGAAAACGTATTCACACTGAAGGATCCAACAGACGCAGAAGAAATTAAATCCTACTTAGCCAAAAACGATGTTAAAAGCGCATGTATTATGGGCGCAGGCTTAATTGGCTGTGAAATAGCATCTTCCCTGTTCAATTCAGATATCGACGTTTCCATTTTTGAGATTTTTGATTGGCCTCTTGCAGCTTTAGTAGACAAAGAGGTTGGACTGTATTTAAAAAAGCAAATGTTAAACAATGGGATGGAAATATACACGGGTGAAAAAATAACAAAATTTGTTTCAGAAAACAACAAAACCATAAAGGCCGTCTCAGATCAAAGGGAGGTAGAGGCAGACATATTTCTCATCTGCTCTGGAGTAAGACCAGATACTGAAATAGCGAAAAAAGCCAACATAGAGATGTCTCCAAAGGGATCTATAATTACCAATAAATTTTTGCAGACTTCAGACCCTGATATATATGCCGTAGGAGACTGTATAGAAATCAAAAATCAGCTTACAAACAAGAATTTTTATGCACCAATGGCAACCTATGCAAATAGACTTGGTAGGATAATCGCAAACAATATAATGAAAAACAATTCTCAAGCTTTCGATGGGGCGATCGGCACGGCTATAGTTAAGATTTTAGGAATAAATATTGGCAGAACAGGGCTAAGCGAGAAGGAAGTAAGAGACTCTAATATAGATTTCGAAACAGTTTTATACTCAGGCTACGACAAACCTCACTATATGCCAGAAAGCAAAAAAATGAACATAAAGTTAATTTTCGATAAAAAGGATGATAGCTTAATTGGAGCTCAGTGTATAGGGAATGAAGCAAGCGTTGACAAAACCATTGACATAGCTGCTACAATTATTCAAAATAAAATAAAATTTGAAAAACTTTTAGTTTTAGACTTGTCTTATTCGCCACCATTTTCCAACTCAGTAGATATATTGGTTCAAGGTTTTCAAACTTATGAAAACAAAAAGAATAAGATGTATAAAGCTATTTCACTTGAAGAGGTAAAACAGATATTAGAAAAAGACCGTAATTTAGAAAATGTGGTATTATTAGATGTAAGAACAGAGGATGAATTTAAAAAGGCTCCTTCACCATTTAAAAAAGCTATTAGCATACCTATTGAAAAATTGTATGATTTTGATTTAGAATATAATAAAGATAAAAAGATCATAGTATTCTGCGGTACAGGTTCAAGATCCTATCAGGCATCAGTTATGTTAAAAGATAAGGGTTTTAAAGAAGTGTACAATCTGGAGGCCGGTTTGAGTGCTTTTTATTAAAATAAAGGGGTGAACAAATTTGACAAACAAATTTGGAAGGTTTTTAAAAGAGGCAAGACTGCAGAAAGGTATCAATCAAAGAAAGCTTGCTTTGCTATCTGGTATAGATCCAGGCTATGTGAATAAGCTTGAGTCAGGAAAGATGCCGCCCCCATCACCAAAGGTCCTAAAAAATATAGCTTCAGTCCTTGGACTTGATGAATTGCAGCTATATTTAAGAGCGGGTTATATAACCGAAGATCTGACCAAAAAGCTTTCCGATGAGCCAGAATTTAGCATGATGTTCTATGCGCTAAAGGTTTTGTCAAAAGAAGAACAGAAAAATATATTGGACTTCGTAAAATTCACACTTGAAAATTGGAAAAAAATTGACAAAACCTAAAATATTTGATTTTTTTAATTTTCTGTTATATAATTTTTAACCAAGTAAATTATATAAAAGAGGGGGAGAAAAGATAACTTCTTTAAAGGAATTAATCGAAAAAAATAGTTTGTTAAATGAAATACACGTCCTGTTGGACGATAATGCGTTTGAGGATGTTTTTTTAGTGGGAGGAGCGGTCAGGGACCTACTGATAGGTAAGCAAATCAGCGACTATGATTTCTTGGTATCAGAAGGCTCCGTTTCCGATATAGCCAAACTCTTATCAAATAATTTAGGCGGCAAGTTCTTTTTCCTTAAAGGTGCTAACTATTCTTCAAAGACCATCCGCATTATTAAAGAAGGCTTACAGATTGATATTTCTGAGCCAAAGGGTAGCAACCTGCAAGAAGATCTCTTAGAAAGAGATTTCACCATAAACTCAATGGCTATCAGAATGAGCGATGGAGCTCTCTTTGATTCCGCAGAAGGAATTAGAGACCTAATTAATAAAAAAATTAGACTAACAAGCGATCTTGCCTTCATAAAAGATCCTGTCAGACTCATTAGAGCATATAGGTTTGTTGCTGAAATGAATTTTCAGCTGGAAGAAAGAACTCATATTTTAATAATGGAACAAGCACCGCTGATATCGCAAGTTCCTTCAGAGAGAGTTAGAGACGAAATATTTAAAATATTAACGTTAAAAAATTCTGTAGACGTTTTAGACAATCTATGGAAATCAGGTATATTAAAAGTAGTTTTTCCAGAATTAACTTTACTTGAAAAAGTAAGTGCAGAACCGCAAAGATATCATCATCTAAACGGTATAGAGCACTCTTTTGAAGCGCTTAGATGTCTGGAAAGAGTATTGTTATTGAATTCTCCCATTTGGCAAGATATATCCGACAAGCTAACCTATTATTTAAATCACATAATAGGCGGCGGAAGAAAGAACATCCAATTATTAAAATTGGCTACCCTATTTCACGATGTAGGCAAGCCAATAACGATGAAATTAGACTCTAATAAAGCCAGCTTTTTAAACCATGACTTAGAAGGCTCACTTATTGTTGAGAAAATAGCCAGAAGAATTAGACTGTCCAAATTAGAAATAAAAGAACTAAAACACATGGTAAAAAATCATATGCAACCAATCTTCATACCTGCAGAAAACCCTGAAGCCCATATCCTAAAGTTCTTAGGCAGAACATACCCATATACAGTAAACATTGTCTTATTGAGCCTTGCTGATAGACTTTCAAGCAGAGGCCAGAAGATAACCCTTTCTTATATATTAGAAAGATATAGGCTATATAAGAAAATAATCAAAACCTCACTTTTCTATGAGCCGCCCAAAAAGCTTCCATTAAACGGTAAAGAAATTATGAATTTGCTAAACTTAGAGCCTGGACCATCAGTAGGAATAGCCATAAAAATGTTAAAAGGAGCCATGATAAGGGGCGAGGTAAAAGACGAAGAAGATGCAAAATCTTTTCTTACCGAAAAGTTTAATAATTTAAAGATTAAAGATTAACAAATATATTAACTTTTGACCAACTCGTTTAGTTTATCGTAAAAACCTGGAAAAGAAATAGAACAACACGCCGCGTTATCAAATGAGCTTTCTCCATTTGCCAGTAGCGCAGCAATTGTGAAAGACATAGCGATCCTGTGATCGTCAAAGGTTTTAATATGAGATGGCTTGATATAGTTTGCTCCTTCGATAATTAAGCCATCTTCTTTTTCTGAAATATTAACTCCCATATTTTTCAAATTAAAGCAGATTGCCTTTATCCTATCGCACTCCTTCTTCCTTAGATCGAGCGCCCCTGAAATCTCACTCTTTCCCTGAGCCAAAGCCATAGCGACAGAGATGATGGGTATCTCATCTATAATCTTAGGAACCTCTTCGGCAAAAATACTTGTAGCCTTCAATTTTTCTGTACCTTCCACCAAGATAGTGCCCACTAGCTCAGGACTATATGAATCATACTCAAGACTTATTTTAGCCCCCATCCTTTTAAATACCTCTATATATCCAATTCTTAAAGGATTGAGGCACACATCTCTAACTATCAATTTAGATCCAGGAATCAGTGCTGCAAGAGCTACAAAGAATGCTGCAGAAGAAGGATCTCCTGGAACAGTTAAGTCAAACGAGTCAAGATCTTCTGATGGAGATAGGTAAACAGAATTTTCGACTTTCTTTATGTTTGTGCCAAGGTAAGACAGAAAAAGCTCAGTGTGATCCCTTGAAGGAAATGGCTCATTGATAATGCTATCTGAATTAGCCTTTAGGCCAGCCAGAATAAGACAAGATTTCAACTGAGCACTTGAAATCGGCATATCATAATTAATGCCTTCAAGACCATTTTATTCCCT
>JAJXTU010000013.1 GCA_021783475.1 bacterium | reverse complement strand
AAAACACATGTCCCCCTCGTACACCGAGCACAAAAAACCACAAAGGTCACCGAGCACTCCCCCTCCGATTACAATAACATGAGAGCTTCTATCAAGGGACTTCTCAAAAAAAATCCTTGAAAGCCCTATAAATGAAGACAAAGATTTAGTTCCCTCTCCCTCTGGCAGAGTAACTACATCAATATTTTGTTTATTAAAAATTTCTTTTATGTTGTAGAGATCCGATAAAATAGGGTGCGTTACAACTATAATCTTTGAGTATTGGTTCTCTCTGACAATGTCAGAAGACGTTTCAAGGGGGTTAAAATACACACTTACGTTGGAAGAATCAAAACTTAAAGTCTTCACCATAACCATCCTCTATTTTCTAATAATTTGAAATGTTATCAAGTAAAATATTTCTAAGTGACAATGTTATAAATGTGTTCAATTATTTCATCTACAAGTTCAAATATTTCCTTAAAAGATGTGTCCAAAATAAAATCAGAGATACAATAATATCTCATCCTTCTCTCAAGTAAATTTTTTATCTGATTGAGTATAAGCTCTTCGCTGTCCAAGTTTAAAAGCGGTCTGTTCTTAGTAGAGTATACTCTTGAATAAATTACTTCTGGCTGAGCCATAAAGGTAATAATAAATGCATTCTTACTAAGAATATCTCTATTAAAAGGATAGACTACAGTGCCTCCCCCAACAGAAATTACATAATTAGATAATTCAGAAACCTTACACACGACCAAACTTTCAAATCTCCTAAAAACATCCTCTCCAAACTCAGAAAAAATTTTAGATATTTTCATTCCAGACAAGATCTCTATTTGATCGTCTGTGTCCACGAAACCCCATCTAAGCCTCTCGGCAAGAGCCCTGCCAACAGTCGATTTTCCTGTCCCCATGAAGCCAGACAAAACTATATTTTTCTTCAAATCAAGAGCCTCTTAAGGAGGTATTCTTTGTATCTTGCAAAATTATCCAAAGTTTCGTTCATATTATCAGATCCAAATTTTTTAAGATAGCAATCAGCAAGAGCTATAGAAAGCTGCATCGAAACAATTACTGAATAAGCAGCAATAGCCAGAACATCAGAACGCTGATATGATGCCTCTTCAATCTTCATTGATCTTATATCCAGTCCATTAAGCGGTTTTGCTGTAGAAGGTATCGGCTTCATAAATGATTTTATTATTATTGGTTCTCCATTGGACATCCCGCCTTCAATGCCGCCAGCAAAATTTGATTTTCTGAAAATACCTTTTGGCAAATACTGATTCAGGCCAGCATAAAGATTATTCGAAGATGGACTTTGTTCTTTGGTAAATTCATCATGAAAATTGGATCCTGGCATCCTTGAGGATTCGGTACCCAGTCCTATCTCTATGGCCTTTGTAGCGGGAATAGAGGATATATGAAAAGAAATAATAGCAGACAATCTCTCATTGTATGAGGTATAACTGCCTATGCCAGGCACCACGTTCAAAGCAAAAGCCAATACCCTTCCGCCCAGGGTGTCGCCTTTGAGCTTTATATCGTCAACAAAAGCTTTTATCCTATCGTCTTCTTCAGGATATGGGGTAAAAAAGATAGATTCCCTAGATTTCTTATAGCCATCCAAGAGACTTTCTGGAAGAGGAAAAGAATGTTCTCCAATACCAGTTACGAATGATCCAACCTTAACCCCAAAGCTTTCAAGCAATATCTCTGCCAAAGCGCCCGCTGCAACTCTTGAAGCCGTTTCTCTCGCAGAAGCCCTCTCCAAAACATTTCTCATATCGTCAAAATTATATTTTAGAGCCCCAACGAGATCAGCATGGCCAGGCCTTGCGCTCAACACTTCCTTGCCTTGACCTGAAATTGGATCCATAAAATCAGACCAATTTTCATAGTCTTTGTTCTTAATCCAAAAAACCAAGGGAGATCCAAGAGTCTTGGAACCTCTTAGTCCAGACAAAACCTCTACACAATCGCTTTCTATGGCCATACGGCCGCCTCTACCATATCCTGCCATACGCTCTTTTAGCCTTTTGTTTACCTTGTCCAGGTCTACAGTCAGCCCTGCTGGTATGCCCTTTATAAAAACTGTCAGGCCTTTTCCGTGAGATTCCCCTGCGCTTTCAAACTGAAAACTCAAACCCAATTTTCTCCTTGTTTTTTATTATTACATTATACACATTTTGTGGGAGTATTTCATCTAAACACCCATATCCCTCAGGACACCTTTTCTTCATACATGGACTGCAGTCCCTTGGACTTTGAATTGCAAAATATGGACCTTGAGGTAGTGACCAATTCGGCCTTGTCGGACCATAAAGTACTACTGCTGGAGTTGCGACACTAAATGCCATATGTAAAGGAGACGAGTCGTTCGTCACAAGAAGCATTGCTTTTTCTATCAAGAGAATTGAAGAAAAATACGGCAGTTTTCCTATAAGGTTGTATATCCTTTCACCCTCAAATCCATATTCTTCCTCACCTTTTGCACCAATAAGCGCAATAGAAACCTTGTTTTTAGAAGTTATAATTCTTGCTAATTTCTTAAAGTTTTCAATATTCCATCTCTTTAAGCTCTGACTGGCTGACGTAGCAAACACCACAAGAGGCTCGTCTTTATAACCAAGAGAATATAAGTTCTCGTTCAATGATTTCCTATCAAAATCATTGAACAACAAATATGGTTTTTCTGGAATCTTATCAATTCCAATAGACTTCAAAATTCTTGCAAAATGAAAGTATGCGTGATCGTCCCCTCTTTGTTTGAGAGAAGGCATAGACTTTGTTTTAACTATATATTTAAGCATTGTTAAAAGAATTGCCGATCTTCTATTATCCTGAATGTCTAAAACTATGTCAAAGGTTATATTTCTAAGTTTATTAGCAAGATTAAACATTGAAATATAACCTTTAAGCCCAGATCTGTCAATGCCAATAATTCTATTGGCAAGCGTTCTCCCCTCAAATACAGGTGCGAACTCTTTGCCCATTATCCATGTTATATCTGAGTTTGGATATACGCTTTTCAAGAGAGCTACCACTCCTGAAGCCAATATTATGTCACCAAAAGAGCTAAATCTTATAAACAGAATTTTAGGACTTGATTCATCAGACCTTTTTTCGAATTTATTCAGATCATTTTTCATTTTTAATTACTTCTAAATAGATTTCCTCAACTCTTTTTGCTACACTTTCCCAGCTAAACGCTTTGCTCCTTTCAAGAGCCCTTTTCGAAAGACTTTGCCTTCCCTCACCATCATCTATAAGCCTCAATAGAGATTTCACCCATAAACTTAGATCAGATTTTGGGAGAACAATAATTGAATTTTTGCCCATTTCAGAGACACAACCAACATCTGAGGCTACACAGGCAAGGCCTGAGCTCATTGCTTCAAAAAGGACCAGTGGGTAAACCTCTTTTATAGAAGGCAGGCAAAAAATATCGAAAGTTGGATATATATCCTCTATATCGTCTCTTTTTCCCATAAAAATAACCCTTGATGAGATGTTTAGATTTCTTGCATCTTCTTCTAATACCTCTCTTAGTTCTCCATCCCCTACTATTACCAGTCGAGTTTGAATGGGAAGATAACTAAATACCTTAAGAAAAAAGGAAAAACCTTTAGCGCTGACCAATCTGCCCACAAGGCCTATTACAATTTCCTTATTAGCTTTATCTATTTGCTTTGGTTTAAATTTTTCTATATCAACGCCATTACCAACTATTCTTATTTTTCTTATATCAACGCCTAATTCATTCGTTACATAAATCTGATGAGCCGAGCAGAGCGCTATAACGACATTAGCAAAAGAAATAAGTTTTGAAAGTCTGTGAGGACTATAGTTACCATGAGCAGTATAGATCACAGGTATTTTAAGTGCCTTGACCCATGGCAGGACAGCTAAGAATGGCATCCTTGAATGCACGTGAACAACGTCAGGAGAAAAATCCTTAAGAAGTCTTAACAACCCAAATGAGGAGAGAAAGAGAGATACGGGATCTTTGCTGTGAAGAGGCAGGCTCACTTGATCTCGTTCATCTGGTGTATGCCAAACAATTTTTACCTGATGACCGAATTTTATAAGCTCCTTTGAAAGCGAGATTATATGGCTGGAAACTCCCCCTGCATCTTTTTCGTGAGCAACAAGCAGTATCTTCATGCTACAAATTAAAAACGCCAAACATTTTTTTATCAGTAAGCGATATAAAATGATTGTAGCAAGTCATATTTTCTCCTCAAGTAAAATTTCTTAAAATTAACAATATTGTATACTATATTCCTTAAAAGAATATAGATTAATCATTAACTAAATTTTAAACAATTTTCTAACTTTATCGTATAGAATATCAGCGACTTCAAAATTTATTCTATTCTTTTTTATAATATCCCCTAATTCTTCAGGCTCTATCAACTTTATAAAGCCCTGTCTTTCAAGTGTTTCAAAGGAACTATCAAATTTTAATTTGCCCTTCTCGGGAATCCTTAAACAGTAACAAAAGACACCGCAATTAATGGCTTCTGTGATCATCGAGATAGAGTCTGCAGTAATGATTGCAAAATCAGAAATCTCAAAATAATATCTAAGTGGATTTGTCTTATCTTTGTGATAGTAAACTGAAAAATCAATTGGATAATTATTTTTCTCAATAAGCTCCTCAAGGTCCTCAGGAGTTCTCCTAGACGTGGATAGCAAATACCTATAAGCTTTCAAATTCTCATTTTTAAACAAAAGCTCCAAACCCTTTATGATTTCATCAGAATTAAAAACATGATGCTTACTATTACCCCCAATAATAATTGATATCCATGGACCATTTGACTTAAGCCTTGATCTAAAATTTGCTATTTCAGTGTCTTCTAGCTTTTCTTTAAAGTATATGGCGCCAAATACACGATAAACTCTTTGATTATTCGGTGCCCTATCATGATAGGGCACGATTATCATGTCAAAAATATCTGGTAACAGCTTTGGGTAAAAGATTGATATTGTAGGCAAATCTGTAGCCATTTTAAAAAGCGCCAGAAAGGGATGAACCCTATTCCCTGTACCAATGGCGCCCACGTAGTTATCTGGATTTACTCCGAAAAATTTTATAAATAACTTTTTTGCAGTATCTCTGTTAATAACGTTATCAAAAAGTCTCAAAAGTTCAGTTCTAAAATCAACAAATGGTATATTCTTTATTTCATAATCCAAACCAACCGACCTTGCCAAAGACACAGACTGATTATAGTGTCCAGGTCTGCCTTCAGAAATAATGATAATTTTCAAAAATTTACCTTACTTCAAATGTTTTGGTGGCGATACCTGTAACTACCCATGGGAGATCGATATACTTCTTAAAAACAGGTGTAGGCTTTTCTTCATTGGATGATTGCGATGAATAGATCTCTATAACTAATTGGTTGTTTTTTGGTTTGTCAGTGAGAGATTTTACTAACTGATCAAAGGTTTCGATAACTTCTTCTTTGGGTTTACTCGAACTATTGTCAGCAGTAGTCTTAGCTCTTTGAGCGCTTGCCTCATCGCTTCCTCTCACTATTAAAGCGTAGCTGCCCTTTGGCAATTTTGGATCTATAGATATGTTCTCACTATATGAGGCCTCTCGATATGGTCTTAGAGAAACTTCAAGCTTAATAGGTTCAAACTTCTTTGTCAAACTGTCCATATTAACTTTGTCAACCTGAGCGCTCTTTATGCTATTTGACATATTTATCTTAAAACCAATATATTCAGGGACTGCTTTTTTCAATGGGTTAGTTAATATCTTGTATAACATTTCATCTAATTCAAGAACGCTTTTATATGATATATCATCAGGGTCAGAATACATATTTGTTCTTTCTATGGTAGTGCCATCGGAAAGCCTTATGGTAATATCAGCTGTGCTAGAACCACCATGTTGGCTCAAAAGCGAGTCGTCAAGCGATTGCAAAACAACTTTAGAAGCATATTTTAGAAGCATATCCTCATTTTCAGGTATTTGAACAAAGAAGCTATGCTCTCCATTTGAATTTACATTAACGTCAATTGTAGTAGTGGGAGGTAGAGTACCAAGATATGCGGCTATGCCATAAGATCTATCCTGAACAACTTTTCCTACAGGAGATATTATAGATGCCACCTTAAAGGGCAAGATCGGGCTTTTTATTGTGTAATATGTATAAGCTGATGACAAAAAATAATCCACATTTCCAGCATCTGTTGCAGGATGTCCAAAAGCTAAGATTTTATTGCCATCAATTTCAGTAAGAGTTCCTACAGCTCCAAGCTCCACAGATCCCCTTGCAAACTGAACAGCAATAGGAGCGCCCGGCTGAGCTGTCCACTCATGAGAGGTCTCAGAGGAAACGTCTGAAACTAAAGGCATCTCTTTTTTTAACATAGAGAGAACTCTACCAGAAAAACCTTTTTCGTAATATAAAACGCAAGGCCTTTGAACTAAAACGCCCTTTTCGTTTGTCGGCACTCTTGAAACAGCAGTAAAGGATGTCCCGTTAAGAACTACAGGTTTTTCAAGCTCGCTAACTTCCGGAGATTTTTTTTCATAATCCCAAAGAGTTCTCATCGCTTCTATTGGGGTAACCAATCCAATATGAGGGTCTGCGTTCTGAAAGGTTGCAGAAATAGCGCCAATCAATTTGCCATTTATATAAACGGGACTCCCGCTCATACCCTCAGCAATACCGCCTGTAAAGTCAATAGCCGAACCCCAGACTTTTATTAAATACGATGGATACAAACCAGGGTTATTAACTATACCTATTACTTCTATATTGAAGGTTGAAATATCAGATCCCTTAATAGTAGTCTTTGCAATTCCAATATCGCCAACCTGAACAGCATAGGCACAAGAGCTCATCAATAAAAATATTGCAACAAAAAAACCAACTAACCTTTTCAAAATTACCTCCTAAAAGTTAATCAACATCATAAAACTTAATTATAACCTAAATATATAACAACTAATCCAAATCCATAAATAGAAGGCTTTAAAGGGACCTCTCTAAATCAACGTAATCATAAACCTTACATGAAGTAGTTTAAACTTCCATTACAAACTACCTCAAATTATCACTACAAAATACTTTCTTATGATGACTCCATAAATTAACTTATTCCGACTTTTTTTTGCCCTATTAATAAGCCAGAATAATATCAAAGATAAAAATTAGTAATGAAAGGTGGTTAGCAAGATGACTAAGCAGGATAGAAATATTTTTGTTGTTCTCAGAGATGGAAAGCAAAACCAGTTATCACTGATTAAGGAAACAAGAAATTATATAGCAACGAATAACACTTCTAAGATCTATTTATTGAGAATCGTAGACAGATCAGAGGACATTGGAGTCTTCAACCCTGAAGCAGAAGAAGCTATTGTTACAAAGGCTGAAAAAGATATCTCAAGATTTTTGAGTGAGCTTAGCAATATCAATTGTCAGTTAGAAAAGATAGTAAAGATAGGATCTTACCAGGACAGAATTGAAGAGTTGGTAAATAAGTACAACCCTGAAGCAATAATAGTCCAGAGCTCTAAGATGAGCGGAATAAAGAAGATTTTTCTTGGAAGTACAACAGCAGATGTAATAAACAATGCACACTGCCCAGTAATTGTAGTCGGTTCTTAAAAAATCTAAAAATAAAATTTATTAATAGTCTAAGGAGGGAGAAAAATGAAGAAGGAAAACAACAAAAAGATCATACCTTTAGTTATGTGGGGCGCTCTTTCGTTAAGTTCTTATCTAATGATTTATCTATTTCAGACAGATTTGTTGTTTTATGCCACAAGAGGCGGATTCTTTTCAGCAGTTCCAATACTTTTTGCCTTTTACTTTTCTTTTGTGCATGGAGCTTTTGCAAGTTATTTATTACCATTTATTGGCGTTGAAGCAATAACAAAGAAGGAGGCTCACTAAAATGGAAGGAAATTCTATTGGAATCTTGTCAAACTTTATCACACTTGATCCAGCAAATATTCTTTTCCTATTGTTTGTCGGCTTTGTTGGAGGATTGGTTAGCGGCTTTATAGGTTCTGGCGGAGCATTTGTTCTTACACCGGGGATGATGAGCATTGGAGTTCCAGGAACAATAGCAGTTGCAAGCAATATGTGCCACAAGTTTCCAAAATCAATGGTTGGAGCATATAAGAGGTGGAAGTATGGTCAAGTAGATATAAAGTTAGGGCTTATCATGGCAATATCAGCCATACTTGGAGTCCAGGTAGGCATACAAATCCAAGAAGTAATATTGAAGACTTGGGGAAATGCAGGGTCAAACCTTTATGTGAGCACCATGTTCATAATCGTTTTAACAATAGTCGGTGCGTATGTATTTAAGGATGCACTAAATATGGCAAAGTCAAAGAACGCAAAGGAAGAGACGACTGCACTTGCAAAGAGGATACAGAGCATAAACATACCGCCAATGATATATTTTGGCAAGGTAGGAGCAAAGATATCCTTCTGGGTTACCTTCCCAATCGGATTTTGCACAGGACTTCTTGCGGCCACAATAGCGGTAGGAGGATTCATCGGAGTTCCAGGAATGATTTATGTATTGGGCGTAACTAGCACTGTGGGAACAGCAACAGAGTTGGTAATAGCATTTGTAATGGGTTTGGTTGGATCTGTAAAGTGGGCGATGAGCGGAATGATAGATATTAGATTAACTCTTATAATTCTTGCAGGATCGTTAATAGGAGTACAGATAGGAGCTGCTGCTACTACATTTGTAAAGCCATATCTTATAAAGTTTGTAATGGGTTTTATAATGCTCCTGGTTGCAGGCTCAAGGATACTTGCAGTCCCTCAGTATCTAAATGAATTGAATATTGTACCTATGGAAAAGCAGGTCTTAACGGCTCTTGATCAAACCAGTTTTATAATAATGAGCTTAACTCTTCTTGCTGGAGCGCTAATAATAGTCTTTAGCATGATCAGGGGAAAGAGAGAAATAAAGAGGGCAAATGCTATTGCAGAAGTGAGAGTTAATGATTAGAATATATATATGTATAAAAAATTATTAGTTGCATACGACGGTTCACTGAGTAGCAAAAGCGCATTAAGGGAGGCACTAGAAATAAGTGCCTCCTTTGACTCATATATCACGCTCATAAGCGTCTTCGATCTGCCGACAGAAATATTCGGCATCTCATCACTAGAATCAGAAAGAATAGAGTCTGAATTGTTCACAATGCTCTTAAGTGCTTTTGAGCAAGCAAAAGAAAAAAACAAAAAAATAAATGCCTACTTCGCAACGATTGCAGGGGACAATGCAACCTATACAAATATTGAATCAAACGAAAAAATTCAAATACCAAAAAAGGTACGCTCACCCGATTATGCAATAGTATCATTTTCAGAATTCTTAAAACCCGATTTAATACTCATAGGAACAAAAGGTTACAACAGGGTAATAAACGTTGGCAGCGTAACAGTAGGCGTAATAAGAGATGCACCTTGTGATGTCTTGACGATCAAGAATTACAAAGAAGGTCCATTCGAAAAAAAATATAAAAATATTCTCCTTGCTTTTGACGGTTCTGAAACCTCTATAAACGCCTTAAAAAGATCTATAACCATAGCAAAAAGGTTTAAATGGGAAATTACTGCAATTCACGTATACCCACTTCTCACTGAGATAAATCTTTTTTCGAGCGTTCACACAAAAGAGATTTTGCTCCAAACCTCAAAGCAAATTCTCGAAAGAGCAAGAGAAATTGCATATAAAGAAGATTTTCCCATCTACACACATTCAGGCGGTTTTGGGGATCCAGCACAATACATCGTAAATTACGCTACAGAGGAAGATTATGATATGGTAGTTCTTGGAACACAAAATCCAAATACCGTAAAAAAAGTTTTAATAGGCAGCATTGCATATAGGATTATATCAGAAGCTGATTTTCCAGTTTACTGCATACCGATAAAAAGCTCAAAGACAAAAAAATCTAATTAGATATGAAATACAAAAACCATATAAAGGATAGGTTTTTAAGCTACAAAGACATTTTTTTTATGTTGTTTTTAATAATTTTATTATTTATTGTAGGTGCTTGTTTAATTATTAGCATAAACTTCTTGCCAAGTCCATCTGTAAATTTAGACCTGAACAAAGGATCAAACCCAATATCAAACGAAAGCGAAAAAAATACTATAAGCATTGTTGTTTCATCTACCTTGTCCATTGAAGAGGTTACTCTAATTTATAAACCACTTATACTATACCTTTCAAAATCTACCGACAAACACGTCGTGCTCTTCACAAGAAAAACCTATTCAGAAGCCTTGGAAGCAATGTTTTCTGGTGACGCACAAATTGGCATAATTGGTTCAGGAGCTTTTTTTGTAGACAAAAACAAATTAGATCTTCTTGCTGTGCCAATTATAAACAATAAAACATACTATAAATCATACGTAATAGCAGAGAATGATAACATAAAGAATATTTCTGACTTAAAGGGAAAGACTATAGCCTTTACAGATCCGTATTCATTTGCAGGCTACATAATACTGGAAAATTATCTTAAAAAAAACGGCTTAAATTTAGATTTTTTCTCAAAACACATCTTTACATTTGGCATCGGCTCTTCAATTGAATCCATAAAAGAAGGCCTGGTCGACGCAGCCACAATTGATAGCAATACCTACGAACAACTAAAAGAGAAAAATCCAGAAATAGTAAAATCACTTCACATAGTATGGGAGTCTCCAATAGAAATCCCAAATCCTCCAATAATAGTAAGAAAAGATATGGACCATAAGACCAAGCTTCAATTTCAAAAACTTTTTTTGAATATGGACAAAAACACAGAAGGTAAAAAAGTTCTCAATATATTGGGTTATGATAAATATGTTGAAGTTAGAAGTGACTTTTTTGATCCAATTTCGGACTGGCTTGGTAAAAATAATGAAAATAAGTTTTAAAATTGCAATATCTGTTATATTGCCCTCACTAATCTGCACGCTTGCCCTTTTGCTCTTTATGAAATACACCCTTACCCAAAACTTGCTCGAAAACTTAAATAAAAGAATGCAAACAACATGTTCAGATATCGAATATTCAATTATCGACAGTATCGCCACAAATAATAGCATCGAAGCCAATCGAATTCTAAAAAATATTAAACAGCAGAATAAAGAAGTGGTTTATATATACATCCAAAGACCATTCGGAAGAGTTCTTGCATCTACCTTTGAAGAAGGCGTTCCAGCAGATCTAATAAGCCTTAACAACTCAAACGATAGACTTGTAAGGTCTTTTAATACCAAAAATGGCTTAATTTATGACCTTAATTATCCTCTTTTGGGCGGAGGGTTTGGCACAATACATATCGGATATTCTCCAATGCTTATAATAGACAGAATCAACGGCCTCGTACTTCAATTTTTGTTGTTTGGTTTTATAGTAATCATTGTATCCTTGTTGTTTTTTCTATTTTTAACCCAGTCGATAGTGGACAACATAAACAAATTGATACACCTTGCAAAAAGAGTTTCTGTTGGAGACTTTGATTCAAGGGTAAATATAAAATCCAAAGACGAGTTAGAGAACCTCGCACAATCATTAAATTCTATGGCAAATGACTTAAAAATGCACAAAATCGAGAGATTAAAAATGGAGGAAGGACTGAAAAAGGAGGAGGAGGAGGAAAAGAGAAGAGAGCTCCTTAGGAGGGAGATATCTTCATTAGAAAAAGAGAGAAAGAGAATATCTATGGAAATACACGATGGTGTAATGCAAACTCTCGCATCTGGACAAATCAACCTTTTTCATGTAATAAGCAACAAAGATATTCCAGAAAATTTAAGAGAAAGGTTAAGAATCTCATACAGTATATTTAAAGACGCTACAAATGATTTGAGAAATCTTACTGTAAACCTAAGGCCCCGTATGTTAGAAGAGGTTGGGCTAAAAAGATCTGTAGAAACGCTGCTCGAGAGAGCTCAACAAAATAGCAGCCTTGATATAGAATTTACATACGATGTCAACTCAAAACTTCACGATTATATAGAGCTGTCGTTATTCAGGATAGTTCAAGAAGCCATAAATAATGTCATAAAACATGCTAACGCAAGCCTGATAAGTGTCACCATAAAAGAAATTGATGATAAAATAGAATTGGTAATTGAAGACAATGGAACTGGATTTGAAATAAATTATAAAGACAAAAAATATATAAATAGCTATGGTCTTATAGATATGAAAGAAAGAGCAGAGAGTCTTGGAGGCTCATTAAATATCGAAAGAAAAGGGGAAGGTGGTACGAAAATTTATGCAAACATCCCATTCAAAAAAGAAGATCTTAATCGTTGACGATCATGCCCTCTTAAGAGAGGGATTAAAGTTTTTAATAAATCAATCGGGCGAAAATTTTGGAATTGTTGGGGAAACCCCAAGTGCAGTCGACGCACTTAATCTGGTAAAAAAGTTGAAACCAGATATTGTAATATTAGATCTTTCCCTGTCAGATGGCAGCGGTCTTGATATTATTGGACCGATAAAAAAGATTTCTCCAAGCACCAAAATACTCGTGTTAAGTATGTACCAGGATGAATCTGTAATAGTCCAAACTCTAAAGGAGGGGGCATCAGGATTTATCCCAAAAAGCGAGGTGTCAGAAGAGTGCGTCCAGGCACTCAAAATCATTTCAGATAGCGAAGATCTTTATGTGCCCGCTTCATATTCAAGAGTTGTACTAAAGGGGTTGCTTTCTGACAGCAGCAGCAAAACTCTGAGCTCAAGAGAGGATCAGGTACTAAGGCTATTGGCCTTAGGATATAGTGCCAAAGAAATAGCCCAAACTCTTCAGATTAGTGCTAAAACAGTTCAAACCTATAGGCAAAGAATTACCACAAAGCTAGATCTTAGGAGGAGGTCAGATATTGTGAGGTATGCAATTTCAAAAGGGCTCCTCAAGGAAGAAGAAATAAAAGGTATAGTTTTCCCCAAAGACGACGATCTAATCTAAATCTTTCTCAAATTCCCCATAGCGCCTTTAAAGACATTCTCTTCATATTTTGCAAAAATAGTCATCTCAAATTTTATATATTCATCTTTGTCGTTTTTAATGGTTGTCTCGAAGACGCAGCTCTTCTTCTCGCCTCTTAGAATTGACATGAACAAAAGAGTAAGCTCCTCTTTTTCAGCAGGAGAGGAAAAGTCAGCGAAAAATTTATTCATAAATTCTTTAGGCTGAATATTGGTATACTCAAATATTCTATTGCTTAGAAAACTAAATCTGCCAGAATAATCGAGTTCAAAAACTACGTCTCTTAATAAGTTTATAAGCTCAAGATATTTCTCTTCACTTTTCTTCACAAGATCGTGTGCTGTCTTTAACTCGGTAACATCATAACTTAGACTTATTAACCCTTGGAAGCCCCTTTTCTCATCAAAAATGGGCACTTTCTGAGTAAGGGCATGTATGATATCGCCATTTGATTTTCGAAGTATTTCCTCTTGAAAGTGTGCCATCCCAAGCTTTATAGCAGACCTATCTAACTCAAGGCTTCTTTCAGCTTCTTCTTCACTATATATCTCATAATCTGTATGACCGATAATCTTTTTTCTATCTTTCCCCAACAATTTACAGAAATTGTTGTTCACAAATACGTATATGCCGTCTTTATTCTTATAATAGATATATCCTGGCAAACTATCAAGTAGAATATTTAGCTCTCTTTGCTTTTGAACAAAGGCTTCATCGGTTCTTTTCTTCTCGGTTATATCCCTACAAACGGCAAAAATTAATCTTTTAGAGTTTTTATATATTGTAGTAGCCTTCACATCAAGAGTCTTTATATGGTTGTTGACGTCTATGGCTCTGATTTCAAAAGAAATCCTTTTGACATTTTCAGGGAGAGTTTTCTTAATTAAAGATTCCGCATATCCTTTATCTTCAGAATAGACAAAATCAATAATCGGTTTATTAATAAGATCATCAGGTCTGTAACCAAAAGATCTGAAAAGCTCATCGTTTGACTTAATAACATTATATTCTGAATCAAGAACCAGCACGATATCGTTTATACTGTTAAATAATATCCTATATTCTTCTTCCCTATTCATAAGAGAGTTATGAATTCTGTCCCTTTCTGTAACCTCAGAAATTGTTAACAGTATAAAATCTTCTCCTTTTCCGGGGATCTTCTTTGCTTTGCCTTCAAAGACAATCTTGGCTCCACTCTTTGTACCAATAGAAAACTTAAAGGGAAATATAGAATCCTGCTCTGTAGATAAAACCTTTTCTAATAACAATCTAAATTTCTCTCTTTCAACCTTTTCTAAAAAGTTCAGGAAGTTTTTAGCCTCGACGTCGTTAACATCAGAAAATAACATAGCCATCGAATCGTTTTCAAAAAGTATTTCGCCATCAAAATCTACAACAAATATCATATCGCTTGAGTTATCAAGAAGTAGTCTAAAATATTTCTCACTGTCAGAAAGCTTCTTGTATTCACGTCTTTTCTGAAACAAGACGACCACAAGTAAAACGATTACCAGCAAAAGTAAGAAGGCCACTATAGAAAAGTAAATTATAGCCTTTGAATACCTTTCAAAAAAACTTTCGTGATGATTTATCATCTTGCTATCGAGAGGTAAGTCACCTCTATGTATGTTAAATTTTTTCAGTAAATTTTCATCAAAGGCATAGTAGTTTGACTCAGAGCTGCCCACAATCTTAGAACTCCCCCAGCCAGTGCCGTTGTCTGAGAGATAATCATAGGCTAATTTGCCTACAATTTTGCCCTGATCAAACCCGCTGGTAATCATCCCTCCCACTATTCCATAACCCAATTGATAATCAAATGTTCCAAAAATTGGTATATTTACCCTCTTATAAATATCGCTTAATGCAATGGGTCCTGCTAAATCATCATCATATCTATCTACGCTATGGCTAATCAGGTCTAATACAAGAGTATCTTTTGGCTCTGAATTAACTTTATCCACTACCTTATCGAGAGCATTTGAGACGAAATACTCTCTTAATATGCCTTTGTGTGATACAAAAAAGTTATCAAATTGTTTTTTAAAATATGTTGCATCATTTTCATCTGCAATGCCTAAGATCTTCTTTGTATTCGGAAAAAGCTTTAGCATTAGAGAAAGAGTAGATTCTAAGTTTTCTTCTTCCTTTACACCATAAACTCTGTCAGGAACAAATCCTTTTATGTCATCGCTGTATGTATTTACCCCACAGAAAAATATTGGAGGATTGCCAAACTGGCTCCTTTTACTTAGCGCAAAAACAAAAGCTGGATCGTCTGAAGCTATTATTGCATCAAATTTAAACCCAGAGTACTTTTTCAATAAAAAATTTGAAAAATCTTCAAAATAGCTCTTTGAATTAAATCTCTTTGTGTCCATATTTTCAATAAAGATCTGAGGAGATGGAAATTTATTGTTTAACTCTGACAAAATCCCCCTTTGTTCTTCAACAGTCCAAACATAATCAGAGCTATAAGAGTTAAGTATCAAAACTTTTTTAACTGATAGGCCTTGAGAGTAAGCGCTCGAATAAGATAGGGCTATAAAGAAGAGCAAAAAGAGTAAAAATCCTTTAAATACTTCTAAGCAATGGATTGACTTCTTAAAAGAAGAAATCTTATGAATAAGACATAAATACACTCTATCCACCGCTCCATTCCCTTTAAGATAACTATATAATTACATAGATTTGTGCTATCAGCAAACTATTGCTTTTTTAACCTTGCCTTTTCCATAAACCTATTGAAATTAACAATAAATCTCTCATGCGTTCCTCTTGCAATCTCATCTCTTTCGTCTCTTGCAGAAACCTCAAACGTTAGTTTTCTGCCATCTACTTTGACAAGCTTTGCGCTCGCCCAAACTTTCATTCCTACAGGTGTAGGAGCGATGTGCTCTATGCTGACCATCGTTCCGACTGAAGTATCCGCTAAATCAAGTTTATCCTTAATAGCCTCTACGGCAGCACCTTCAAGCAGGCTGATCACCCTGGGTGTAGAGAGCACACTTACTAATCCACTGCCATAAAAAGCTGCTGTATCATTGTCACCAACTATAGTATCAATTTCTGCATTTAATCCCGCTTCTATCATAAACTCTCCCTAAAAATATTTTAAATTATATTAGTATTATACAAAATAACAATAATAATAAATCTAACCAGTAATCTTGTTCAAGTGATACTCTATCCAGTTAAATATAACGCCCTGAGCATAGCCAAGAGCCCCCACTTGAGAGCCTTCTTCCGCTCCCTCGCTAGCAGTCATATTGATTATCTCTCTTGGACACTCGAGCAGATCGTAGAATTTCTTAGATTCTCCTTTGAAGAAAAATGTATTGGTAGAGTTCACAACCAGAGTAGGACAATTGATATTCGATATAATATTTTTCAAGTTATATGGCTTTGTTTTTAAAAAAAAGTCAGCAATAGTTGGAGCGTTAAATGCCCACATGCCGTGGTGAATCGCCCATCTAAAGGTAATATTGTCCTTTAGTGCTTCAGCCATAGCCTTATTAAAAGCATTCTTATCGGTTTCAAGAAGATTTCTCGCAACCGTAGGCAAAAGTGAAATTAAAGAACTATAATAATCAAACACACCGCCATCAGCTACCAGTAGAGCGATTCTACTATCAAAGGCACACGCCCTGGGTGCAAAATAGCCGCCAAGGTCTACACCAAACATAGCTATTTTTTTGAGATCCACATCTCTTCTTGTAACGATATAATTTATTACAGGTTTGCTTACCTTTTCAAAATCTGGTCTAAAGTAAAGCCCCTGTAGTATAAGGGCCCTCCCCTGACCAGGACCGTCAAAAGCTGCACAGTTAAAGCCTCTTTTTGCAACACCGAAGCCCCAATCCATAATGAGCTCTTCTGCATTGGAGTCAAATCCACCCACCAAGACAATAGTGGGTCTTGGAATATTATCGTTTGATGCCTTCACAAAATAAAGAGGGATAGTAGTATCCTGATACTGGATTTCTACAGATTCAATTTTTGGGTCAAAAAGAGATGCGGACTTCACAAATGATGATCTGCTTCTACTATAAGTATCGAAAATTCTTGAATCTTTAGGATTCGAGCCAAGAAAAAATCCTGAAGTCCTCAGATAGTTGGAAGCCCTAAGATAAGACTCCCTAGCACTTACCAAAAAACCTTCTGAGTAATATTCCTCTGCAAGCGAGAACAATCTGTCTCCTTGAGCCTTCCAGCCTTCATACCAGCTATTTGTGTCATTGTCCTTGATGCTCTTAATTGCTAGGAAACATTCCTTTATATCCGCACATGAAGAATAAGTCTTTGAAAGCGCCCTAAGAGCCTGATAAGAAAATTCTTTATTGGTAAAGAGCTCACTGCCCTGAGAAGAGCTATTAACCTGTGCAAATGCAAGGTCGTTAAAGGACTCAAAGTTAAGAAGTGTGCCTAAAGCCAGGATACCTAGAAAATCTCTCCTGTTCAAGAGAACCTCCTTAAATGTAGTAAAATATTAAGTTATTGTTCCATTATAATGGCAAGTAAAGCTATTTTACAAGTAGATTTCGGAGGTAATATAAAATGAAGTACACAATAATGTGGGATTTTGACGGTACAATTGCCGATACAACCGATCTTATAATAGAATCTTACCAAAAAACTTTTAAGCATTTTTTCGGATTTGAACTCGAAAAGGAAAAGATCTTAGGTGTCTTTTCTCTACCAATGAGAGAAAGTTTTTTAGCCCTTGGCTTTGAAGATGGCATTATAGATAAATTGCTCGATTACTATCGACAATATCATGAGTCTGTGTTTGCCTACAAGATAAAAGCATATCCAGGAGCGAGAGAAACCATTGAAGAGCTTGCAAAAGATGGCATAGTTCAGGCGATCGTCACATCAAGGAGGCGTCGCACCACATATGAAGGAATAAAATACATTGGCATTTCAGAATTCATTCAAGAGGTAATTTGTAGTGAAGACGTAATAAACACAAAACCCGATCCAGAACCTATTGAAAAGGCACTGGAAAAAACAAATTCAGACAGAAAAAATTCTTTTATGATAGGAGACAGCCAATACGATCAGATGGCTGCAAACAGAGCCAATGTAAAATTTTTGGGGGCTCTTTGGGGGCCAAGACCAGAAAACCTATATCAAGATAAAAATTCTTTTTTGATAAAGAATTTTAAAGAAGTTAAAGATTTTGTTTTTTGTTATAATAATAAAATTCTATGATTTTTAAATTATAAGGAGGTATGAAGTGGGCATATTAGAGGGTAAAAAAGCTCTTATATTCGGACTTGCAAATGACAAGAGCATTGCATGGGGCATTTCAAAAGCATGCAAAGATGAAGGTGCCCAAATCGCTTTGACTTATCTGCCCGTAATGGAAAAAAGGGTCAGACCACTCGCTGATGCGCTTGATGCAAAAATTGTCCTGCCATGTGATGTAAATAAAAACGAAGATCTTAAGTCGGTTCACGATTCAATAAAAAATGAATGGGGTTCAATTGACATATTAGTGCACTCGGTGGCATTCGCACCAAAAGAGGAGTTCGAGGAGGGTTTGTTGCAAACGTCCAGAGAGGGTTTTAAAATAGCTATGGAAACGAGCTGCTATTCTCTGATAGCTATGTGCAATGCATTTTATCCTCTTATGCAAGGGCGTGAAGCATCGGTCATAGCTATGACATATTATGGGGCAGAAAAGGTTGTGCCTCATTATAATATAATGGCAGTTTGTAAAGCTGCTCTCGAAGCATCTGTCAGGTTTCTCGCATATGACCTTGGACCAAAAAAAATTAGAATAAACGCAATATCAGCAGGGCCAATAAAAACCCTTGCAGCCTTTGGCATAAAGGGTTTCAGCGATCTTTTGAAACACAATGAACAAAATTCTCCATTTATGAGAACAGTTACTATTGAAGACGTTGGGAATCTTGCTTCCTTTTTAGCGTCAGATAGATCAAGAAATATTACAGGCGAAACAATTTACGTCGATGCTGGATATCACGTTATGGGAACCCCAAGAGCTCCAGAAGATTTATAAAAAAGATTAAACTGTGATCTATGAAGCATAAAGCTATTCATAGATCACAGTTTTTAAAAAACCTACATTTCAAAATTCATAAGCCGATTCCTCGTGTTCACTTTCGTCAAGACCCTTGATCTCAGATTCTCTTGAAACCCTTAAGCCAAAAAACCTTTGAATAAATAAACCGATTAAGAAAGTTATTGCAAAGCAATAAATTATAGCCACAGATACACCTATTATTTGAGAAATAATCTGATGTACGCCACCAAAAAATAGTCCTTTTGCACCGTTTATTATTGGATTTGCGAACAAACCCAGCGCTAAACTCCCCCATATACCTGAAATCCCGTGGATACCAAATACGTCAAGGCTGTCATCGTAGTTAAACTTTGGTTTGATATATGAAATCGCAATATAGCAAAAACAAGACGATACTATCCCAATAACAAAAGCACTCGAAATATTTACATAGCCCACAGCAGGGGTAATAGCACCAAGTCCTGCTATAGAACCCGATATTGCCCCTAAAACGGTTGCCTTCTTATCCTTTATAAGATCGATTATCATCCATGTCAAAAGACCAACAGAGGCAGCCATATTTGTATTTATAAAGGCATCCACTGCAAGCTGACCAGAAGAAAGAGCACTTCCTGCATTGAACCCAAACCAACCAAACCATAAAAGGCCTGCACCAATAACAGAATAACCCAATTGATGAGGCAAAATCCTCATATCTTTTCTCCTACCAAGAATTAAGCACATTGCAAGTGCAGAGATCCCTGCGCTAATATGAACCACAATGCCGCCAGCAAAATCTAATACTCCTAATTTGGCAAGCCATCCGCCGCCCCATACCCAGTGGGCAAGAGGAACATAGACAAAGGTAATCCATAAAACTGTAAATATTATCCAGCTCTTAAATTTTATTCTCTCTACAAGGGCACCTGAAATAAGAGAGACGGTGATAGCAGCAAACGTCATCTGATAAACTGCAAAAAGAATTGTGGGTATTGAACCAGAAACAGACGCAATATGAGAGAGAAAAACATCTGAAAAATTGCCTATTATTCCAAAAACATCTTTGCCAAAAGCTAACGGAAAACCAAAAACAAACCATATAACAGAAACAATCGCGTATGAAACGATAGACATTAGCATCGTGTTAAGGGCGCTTAATTTTTTAACTAACCCACTGTAAAAAAGAATTAGTCCAGGAAATGTCATAAGCATTACGAGTGCAGTAGAAACCATCATCCAGGAAGTATCAGCCTTGTTAATGGGGTTTAAACTTTGAGCAAAAGCCGACTTCACAGATAGATCTAAAAAGATAAACAAAACTGAAAAAACTAACAAAATTCTTTTCAAAACAATACCCCTTTCCGCTATGAAATTTTTTAATCACAAAGCAAAGGCAACCCAAATTGAGTTACCCTTGCTTTGTGATTAACTTAAAGTAATTCTTATTTAAAAGGTGAAATTAAAAATATTTACAAGCCATAAGCGCTCTCCTCGTGAAGGCTTGCGTCGAGACCCTTAATCTCATCTTCAGGCTTTACCCTTAGACCTATGGTCACATCTATAAGCTTGCCGATAATTAATGTCATTACGAAACAATAGCCTCCTGTTGCAAGTATCGCCAGAACCTGTATGCCAACTTGAGATGGATTGCCGAATATAAGGCCTGTTCCAGCGCTGTTAATCCATGGACAAGCAAATATACCTGTTGCAAGAGCACCCCAGATTCCAGAAATACCGTGAACGCCAAAAACATCAAGAGAATCATCATACTTGAAAAATGGTTTTAGGTATGAAACAGCCAAGAACGAAAGAACTGATGCGCCAACACCTATAGCAAGAGCGCCTCCGATATTTACAAATCCAGCAGCAGGCGTAATTGCAACCAAACCAGCTACTGCACCAGATATAGCTCCAAGAGCTGTGGCCCTGTGATCTTTTATAAAATCTAATGCCATCCATGTAAGAAGAGCCATTGCTGTAGCAGTGTTTGTATTGATAAACGCCGCACCAGCTAATTGTCCTGAAGTAAGAGCGCTTCCAGCGTTAAATCCAAACCAACCAAACCATAAAAGACCTGCACCAATTATAGATATACCAAGTTGATGAGGCATAAGCCTTGTATCCTTTCTTTTTCCAAGGAGCAGTGCTAGCGCAAGACCAGCTAAACCTGCATTTATGTGTACAACCGTACCGCCCGCAAAGTCAAGAGCTCCAAGCTTCATAAGCCATCCGCCGCCCCATACCCAGTGGGCAATAGGAAGATAAACCACGGTTGACCAGATAAGAGCAAATAGCATCCATGAAGAAAATTTCATTCTCTCAATCACAGATCCAGATATGAGAGCTACGGTAATAGCAGCAAACGTCATCTGAAACGCTGCGAATACGCTTGTAGGTATTGTCCCTGTAAGAGAGTTTGTTTCAACAATATTATAGAAAAATGGACTAACGAATTGACCAATTATGCCGCCTACATCATTGCCAAAAGCCAGTGGATATCCATAAACAAACCATGTTACGGAAATCAAGGCATAAGCACCGACTGACATCAACATCGTGTTTAATGCGCTACTCTTCTTTACTAAGCCACCGTAAAACAGAGCAAGACCAGGCATAGTCATAAGCATTACAAGCGCCGTAGAAACCATCATCCAGGCAGTATCAGCGCCATTAAGTTCGGGAGTAGGTGTAGCATCATCTGCATAGCTTACAGAACCAAAACTTTGAATGATAATTAGGGAAAAAAGAAAATAGCCAGTAAGTAAAATATATCTTAGATATGATGGAAGGGTTTTAAATAGGGGATTTGATTTTAAAGTAAAAATTCTGACTGCTAACATTAAAGACATTATAAAAATAGTCGACAAGCCTTCAGGAACGCCAAACATATTTTTTCCTCCTTAAATTTTATAGTGCCTCTTTGCCCTCTTCTGCAGTTCTTATCCTAATAGCATTTTCCATTGGAAGAACGAATATCTTGCCGTCACCAACATCGCCAGTTTTGGCAGCTTCTCTAATAATCTCGATTACTCTTTCTGAATGCTCCTCTTCCACTGCAATCTCAAGCTTTATCTTCTCTACAAAGTCGACAACATATTCAGAGCCACGATATCTTTCTTTATGGCCGCGCTGTCTTCCAAAACCCCTAATCTCGGATACGCTCATGCCCTTAACAAATCCCGCCTCCATAAGGGCCTCTTTGATTTCATCTAACTTGTAAGGACGGATAATTGCAATTATGTACTTAAACAAATTGAAAACCTCCTTTCAAATTTTTGTTGAAGAAGACATACTCTGAACGCAATGAAAAGCAATAAGCTATCCCGCATTCAAATAGAGGAGTGCAAAAAAACTGAAGGGAAAAACGAATCTTAACCGCATCCTTTTTTATGGAACGCCATTGTTCCTGAAGTTGGATAATAATATCATATTTCTAAAATCATGTCAAACTTTAATCGTATCAATGTTGAAGGGTAAAAAGAAAAGCAAGCTATTTGTAGGATAAATTTTTACCTACACATAGCTTGCTTTTTATGGCCAATAAAGTATATTGTAATTTCAAAAGAAATTAATATATAGGCTATTCACAAACAACTCTCAAAGGTATTCCCATCCCAATATCGTCAAGTATTTCTTGTACAACTGGTTTTGGTAAAGTTACACTAAGAAATTTTTTTCCAATAAATTCTACTCTTAATGCCTTCCAATTGTAAATCTCATCCAAAATTTGTTCATCGGTATAACAGCACTCAAACAACTGAACTTTTTTAAAAATAATATTTTGAAAATGGTTATTTTTTTCATCCACAGTTCGACTATAAGATGCAATAATTCTCCTTTCAAAGAGGTATGCTAATACACATACAAACACATAGCCATTAATCTGCTTTTCATTTATTTTAAAAAGGGGGGTTATATCGAAACAATTTTTGATTTCACGAAATTTTCGATTGATATTTGCTAACTTATCATAACGATCAACAATCTCCTGGGCAGATAAGGCTAAATTGCTTTTAATTAAAAATTTGCCATCATATAATTTTTCATTTGATAAAGCGATTTTATCAATATTAAAATCCAAATCATAACCATCAAAATTTACTTTAAACAAAGACGCCACCCCCTTTTTCTCTAAAATATCATTTACTTTATTCATAATTTCGTTTAATTCTGTCTTTCTCGATCTTTGAACATTTAATAAATCATTTTTCACACACGTCAATTCAAACTCCGTCTCATTAATAAGTGACAAGCGGAGTGCCTCATCTCGAAGAGCCTTTATGTGGTCGTAGCATAAAATATAACGAACGCTATCCTCGTCCACTTCAGAAACAGAAATCTCTTTATAATATAAATTACTTCTAATTTTATTAAAGGTCTTAACGTCTTTGAACTTTTCCATCAAAATATAGTCAACTATTCTAAAGTTATTATCGTACCCAATTATAAATGGGTAGTTTATCTTAACAAACTGTTTAATGATATCATCAGCAATAACCTTGGAATCTCCTACAAAAACACATTGTTCAATAGAATACTCGTGCTTTAAATTTTTTATTGCAGAATCAAGGTAACTGCTATCTAGATCTTTATCAGAAAACAGATCGTGTTTGATTGGAATATCGTTATTCGCTAAAAATAAAACAAATTTAAAATTCTTCAAAGTTAACTGGTCAGGAGGAAAAAGTCCATAATCTCCTATTAAGTTAAAATTATCAGTAAAACAAACATCTATAAAGTAACAGAATACAATTGATAAACTAGGCTTCACTAAATTTGCCTGTTTACTGTACAGATATAGCTCTAATTTTGGTTTGATCTCAGCAAGATACCCAAGAGTGTTGTAAAAATTTGCCAAAATTAAATCATTATTTGAGTTTGGCAAATACATATTGTCAATAATGTCATACAAATGAAATTTTCCAAAAATATTGGACAATCGATTGATCACTAATATTTTAATGTAGTGAGACACGTCAAAATCGATATTTGTATCACACAAACTGTTTCTTATAAACCCTGTCAAATCTAATTCATCCCACAAAAAATGAATTATATAAGAAATGCCAAAATCAACAAGTTCATAGGGTTTTATATCAAATGCAGTTCCAAGAACACGATTTTTCAAAAGCGTTTCAAGTTTATGTATAATCTGCTCAATATCTTTTTCAGAATAACCATCTATGTTGCCCAAGCTTGCTATGCGACGTTTTTTTATGGTCTTCCCATCTCGGTATGATTCAACAATATGTAAATACTTATATGTCCTACCATCTGGCTTTTTTGTTAAAACAATTTGAGCGAACAAATAGCTCACCTCCAAATACAATCGCAAATTGATATCCAAAAAACTTAAATTACAATTAAAAGATACGAGGTTAAAAACTCAAAAATAAATCGAATATTTGTGAATATATGCAATAAAAATTTGTCAAATATGATGCAAAAACCCTTTCGAGACTTCGCTAATTCTTAATAACAAATAATGTTTACGAAAAATTTTGCAAATTTCTCAAATAGCCATTAACCCTTGCAAGCAAATTCAGAAGAACAATCTTTATCAAGAGTTCCTATAGCATCAGCCCTACATTGTCTACAGTGATACATCTGTTTCATAATAGAGCCACATTTATCCCTGATCTCTTTAAGCTCCAATTGGTTCACTGGGGAAAAATTCTCGAAAACGCTCCCTTTTACAGGAATCATAGGCATAATGTTTGTTATATAAGCACCCAAATCTTTAACCTTCTTGACGGTGTCTTCAACACAAAAATCGTTAATACCTTTAATCAGGACCAGGTTCACCTTACAAACAATTCCATGCATTGACAAAAATCTTAGGCCATCCAGCTGGTTATTAATTATGACTTCGCCTGCTTTAATTCCCTTGAAGTTTTCTCCAAGATAGTTAACATCTCTGTATATCTTAGCCGCAACCTCTGGAAGAGTCGTATTAATCGTAATTGTAATATTTGAAAATCCAAGATCAATTAGCTCATTTGCATAAAATGGAAGCATCAAACCATTTGTAGAGAGACAAAAGGTTGTTTTGGGATCAAATTGCTTAATTAATTTTACAGATTTCCTCACGTTATCAAAATTCGCAAGTGCTTCTCCGGGTCCAGCAATACCTACAACAGAAAGATTCTCAAACCTTTGTTTCACAGCAATATACTTTCTTAATGCTTCCTCTGGTTTCAATATCTCGCTAGTAACCCCTGGTCTACTCTCATTGGAACAGTCATACTTTCTATTGCAATAATTACAGGATATGTTACAAGCAGGAGCAACAGGTATATGCATCCTTGAGTACTGATGAGCGTCTTTATTAAAGCAAGGATGAGTTTTGGTATGTTCAATATTAGAAATTTTGACCAAATTATTTTCTTTTTCTGTGCTGTTTTTATAATATTTGTCAAACGCCTCTTCTCTAAATCCTTCTTCTTTACGAGCGAGAATAGAATTTGATGTCAGGTCAATAAAATTTGCACTGCCGTTATATCCAGTAAAAATTACTCTTTGTGCGCCAAGTCTGTCATGAATCGGGAATCCAATTCTAACTATTTCGAGCTTTAGTTTTTCAGCTAACCTTCTGCCGTCTGAATTACCAATCAAAAGATTTATATCGTTGTTAGTTGCATAGCTTTCAATAGTTTCAAAATCAGTATCATTTAATACAATAATTTCATCATTGAAGTTTTTGATCTTATCTTTTATTAATTTTTCAAATTTAGAATTATTAGAACCTGTTGCTATTATTTTTGGTAAAATACCATTTTCTTCACATATTAAAACTAAAGAATAAACAATTTCAGGATCTCCATAAACTATAGCCCTAACCTGTGCATTGTACTTATGCGCGTCTATCATAGCGTCCAAAAGTCTTCCTCGTTCGTGCCTAATAACTTCAGGTATTTCTTTCCCACATATATTTTTAACAGTATCTAAAAAGCTGTCAGTATTCCTTAGGCCGATTGGAGCTGGCGTTACATACAATGGAACGCCATAGTTATCAGACAAATATTGACCAGGAGAGAGACTGCGATCAATAGAGATGCCCATCTCTATTGTAGCCAAGGAATTAGCCATATCGACTATATCATTAATTTTCGTACCTCCAGGGGGTATTCTTTCATAAGCTTTCCTGTATCCTCCATCCAATGTTTCTGAAATATCAGGAAACATAATATACCCGACGCCAACTTCATTGAGATAGTTTTTAATATTTCTTATATCACCTGGATTAAGATTTGCGGCTATTATATTTACCTTGTTGTTTTTATGACCTTTTTTAGAAAGTTGCTCTACTGTTTTTCTAAGGGCGACATAATAACCCTCAGTTTGTGTAGCGCCATAGCCAGGGGTATGTGCAGTCACAAGCTTTAAACTATTTGTATCTATGTGCTCTTCTTCTATGAATTCTTTAACTATTCTATCAATATCTTCACCTATCGTGTCTGCTAAACAGGTAGTAAAAATACCAATGATTTTAGGATTGTATACTTTTATCAAGTTTTTTATGCCACTTTTTAAATTTTTTGTACCTCCAAAAACAGCGCCATTTTCTGTAAGAGAAGAGGATGCTATATCAATCGGTTCGTTATAATGAGTTGCCATGTGTCTTCTTATATATGTGCTACAACCCTGAGAACCGTGTAAAATTACAATGCTTCCCTCAACACCCTTAAAAGCAAGGGACGCTCCTAGGGGCATGCACATTTTACATTGATTAATATTTAGATTCACAAAATTTCTCGACAAGTCAATCGCCCCTCTCTTTTCTAATATAGTTCCACACAGAGCTATTTATAGAAAGATCAATTTCTTTAGCAAAATTGATCGCCCCTTCATATCCACACAGAGCATGCTTTCTTTCATGGTTGTGATCACAAAAAGCAACTCCGAGTTTATATGCTAAGGGTCTCTCTTTTACACCGCCAACAAGTATGTCAGCACCTTTTTCAAGCATAAAGTTCTCCAATTCCACAGGGTTTGCATCGTCTAATATTATCGTTCCCTCATCGCTTATGTCCCTTATCGTCTCGTACTCATCTTTTTTGCCTGTTTGGGTCCCTACCATAACAGTCTGCATTCCAAGCTCTTTGAATTGTTTTATCAAAGAAATAGCCTTAAAGCCGCCACCTACAAAAATGGCGGCTTTTTTCCCATCAAGTCTTTTCTTGTAAATTTCTAAGTTCTGTTTGGTCTCTTTTTCTTTATTAGAAACAAAATCGAAAGCCTTTTCCATAATACTCTCGTCATTTAAGAAATTGGCAATGTCATAAATACTTCTTTTAATATCTGCTAAACCATAGAAACTAACTTTAATAAAAGGAATGCCAAAAGCTTCTCTCATTCTCTTTGCAAGATAAGACATCGATCCTGCACATTGAACAATATTTAATTTTGCAGACGGAGCTTTTTTTATGCTTTCATAAGAACTATCGCCTGTAAGGGTTGAGTTTATTTTTATACCTAATTTTTGAAGATAATTTCTTATTATCCATGCTTCCCCTGCCAGATTAAAATCACCTAAATAATTTATAGAATTAGTATCTCTGTGCCCACAGGATTTATCCATAAGTTCCATAATGGCATTGCACCCCATTTTATAGCCGGTAGATTTATTCCCAGCAAAACCAGGTGACTTAACAGAAATCACTCTTATGTTGTATTTTTCTTCGGCTTTTTGGCAAACCGCATCCACATCATCGCCTATTATACCGACTATACATGTAGAATAAACAAAAATCAATTTCGGACTGAACTTTTCAACAATCTCATCTATGGCACCTGTTAGCTTTTTTTCTCCGCCAAAAATCACATCTTTTTCTCCAAGATCTGTCGAAAAACTATTTCTATAAACCTCAGCCGAGCTGCTCAAGCTTCCCCTTATATCCCAGGTGTAGCTCGCACAGCCTATTGGACCATGAACTATATGATACGCATCGGTTATAGGGTTGAGAACTACTCTGGCTCCACAATATACACATGCTCTCTGGCTAACAGACCCTGCAACGCTATTGGTTTCACAATTAAAATCCATAGATTTGTTAGCAGAATTTAAAAAAATTGACTTTCTTCTCTCAATAATAAAATCATCAACCGATTCTTCAATATCCATATTGGGGATGTTTTTTGAGAGATTGCGGTCATCATCTAAACCAAGAGCACATGATTTTTGAAGACTTTTCATAAAACACCTCCAAGTATTTTTACCTTATGGCTTCAAAATCTTCTTCAGGGCATTCTCTGTCCATTTTATCCAGTAGCGCATTGCTTATTTTTATTATTAAGTTAATAGCACCTCTATAACCATAATCTGGTATATATTGGTGTCCATACCTATCGAGGATAGGAAAACCAAATCTTACAAAGGGTATATTTTCCGCTCTAGATATGTATTTCCCATAACTCCCAGACAAAAGAAGATCTACACCATCATTTTTTATTCTTTGGTGAAGCTCAAACAGATCGCTAGATGCCTTTACAAAGCTCCCCTGAATGTTCGCCTTCTCAAGAATTTCTTTAACCATTTTTTCAAATAACTCGCCAGGAGTTCCTGTAATAACATATTTTGGTATCATACCAAGCTCAACAATAAACTGTGTAAATGCGATAACCAGATCGGGATCGCCGGCAATAGCAACCCTTTTGCCATAAAAATATTGATGGCTATCTATCATGAGATCCACAAGCTGTCCTCTTTCCTCGGTTATCTCATAAGGAATTTCGATATCAAAAATCCTTGAGATCATGGTAATAAAACGGTCGGTAGCCTCGACCCCAATTGGTGCCATTAATGTTCTGAACTTAATATCACATTTTTTTTCAAGCTCAATTGCAGCAGATTCAGAAGCATAATTTCCTAATGCAATAGTGTATTTAGAATTTCCAGCATCAATAATGTCATCAATCTTAGTGCCACCAGCAGGATACATCTCATAACCAGATAAGGTTGGTGCATCAAATACGCCACTTGTATCAGGCAATATAATAAATGGCACATTCATAATTTTTAAAAGTCTTTTAAGCTCTCTCATATCAGCAGGGGAAACAAAGCCTGGAATGATATTGACTTTGCCGTTAGCTGTTCCAGAGTGTTCTGAAAGATAGCTTACAAACGCTTTAGTCATTGCAGAAAAACCCGTCACATGCGACCCTTGATAGCTTGGAGTATTAGCATGAACAATGTATTTCTTTTCAGGAATATCAATCTCTCTTATCTAAGACG
>JAJXTU010000085.1 GCA_021783475.1 bacterium | reverse complement strand
TGTCCCTTGCAAATCACTTCAGGATAAAGCCTTATATCTGTATAAACAAATTTGATCTCAATCTGGATATGTCAGAAAAAATTGAGGGCGTTGCAAAAGAGTTAGGTGCGAAGGTTATAGGCAAGATTAGATATGATAAATTGGTAACAAAAGCTCAAATAGAAGCAAAAACAATTGTAGAATCAAATATACCATCAGCACAGGATATAATTGATATGTGGGAAAGATTAAAAGTTAATTAATAAGGAGTCATATTGAAAAACGTCATAGTCCTTTTTGATATTCAAAATATAAGCTCACCTGACATTGGCTCTCTTTTGCTAAACAGTGTAAGCGATGGTATATATGCGGTTGATATGGATTTCAAGATAATTTTTTTCAATAAAGCAGCCGAACATATCACGGGGGTGTCAGAAAAAGAAGCAATGGGCAAAAAGTGCTATGACGTTTTCAGATCAAATATGTGCATAAACAACTGCCCCATAAGGGAGACGCTTGAAAAAAATGAATGCACAAAAAGACACGGCTATATAATAGATTCTTCAGGGAACAAGGTTTTTATCAGCGTGTCAAACGTCTTGATAAAAAATTTATCCAATGAAATAGTAAGCGTAGCACAAGTATTTAGAGATCAATCTGAAATAATGGCATTAAGAGAAGAAATCCTAAAAGTTGAAGAAGATTTTTGTTTTAAGAGCAAAAATCTGTTGATGCAAAAAAGCTTTTCGTTTCTAAAAAGTGCCCTGCCAAATACAAACAAACTCTATATTATCGGCGAGCAAGGAACAGGCAAGAGCGCCCTTTTCAAATGGATACTGAAGAGTAAAGGCATCAAGAATTTTGCAGAATTTTCTTTGAAGACTGTTAAAGACTTAAACCTTGAAAGGATATTTTCTGATTTTAACGCTGTACACATAATGGATATGGATTACATAACAAAAGACTTTAAGGCAAAATTGTCAAATTTTCTGAAAAAGCTGAGCAATCTTGATGAAAATAACAAATTAATAATTTTTTCATCGTCAGAAGATTGTCTTCCAAGAGATGAGTTTTATTTTATTATAAATGAATTCAGATTCGAAATAATACCTTTAAGATTTCGAAAGGAAGACATTATTTTTTGTGCAGAAAGCTTCCTCTTTCACTTCAGTAAAATCTATGACAAAAAAATATCTGGTTTTACTCAAAATGCCATAAATGCGCTCAATAGCTATGATTATCCAGAAAATATAGAAGAGTTAAGAAATATTATTGAAAGGGCCATCCTTATGTGCTCAGAAGAAATTATTGACGTAGCCCACCTGCCAGAATATATACAAAAGGATTTTAATATAAAAGAGGGGGTAAATCATAAAGAAAAAGAGATTATCCTAAACGCTCTCAAAAAAAATGGCTTTAATAGAGACTTGACAGCAAAGGATCTTGGTTTGACAAGGAGCACCTTTTTTAGAAAGCTAAAAAGATTAGAAATTGTCGTACCTCGGTCAAATAGATCGATAAAGGATTAATATGGTCAAGTTTTATGTTAATAATTTTTGTGATAAAATAATGAATTATGAGAAAAGTGATCTTTTTGATGATATTTCTTTTAACGATGATTCAAACAAATGCCATGGCGGCATCTATAAGTGTCAGTCAAGGCGACCCCGTTAGTTCGTATGTAATACCATACAGCACTTATCCATTTACACAATCGCTTTTCTTCCACACTATCCAAAATCTAACGCCAAATCAAATAAGAGTATACATATACCTTAAATATCCATCAGGCGTAAAAGCTATAGCCACCACCACCAACAATCAATCTCTCCCAAAAGACAAAGGATTCTATTACGTGGATATCCCTGCAAACCTTTCGGCAATTATAAGAATAAAAGTTGACTCCACCGGTTTAATGAACGAATACGAAATAGAATCTGCTTACGCAACAGATATCGATCAGGGAGTCATTAGACAAACAGATTATCTTCTAGTAGAAAAGCCATCTGAATTAGACAGCGGTATGTGGTAGTTGCTCAAGATCGCACTTTTTACAGCAGAGCGATCAGCAGAAGAAATATCTTTAAGCTTACTTAAATCGATCGAGAAAATCCAACCCTTCAAGCTTTATGCTGCCTCGTCAAACTTTCTTACAGAAAAGATAGATTGCGAGATTCTTTACGACACAAGCAAACTTAGCGCTATAGGATTGGTAAAATCCATCCAAAAGGCTTTAGCAGTTACAAATTACATCAGAGCAGTTAGTGAAAAGATTAAAGATGTAAACCCTGATATTCTGATATTTGTAGATTTTGGGGGGACAAATGTTAGATTGGCAAAAAAATTAAGATCTATTGGAATAAAATCGCCTTTTATATATCTTTTCCCACCTGGGCCATGGGGCAAGACTCAAGATGAGATGAATAATATGTCAGAACCATTTGATCTTTTCCTCGTTCCTTACAAGTTCTACCTAAACGCATACGAAAACACAGGGAAAAAGACTTTTCTAATAAAAAATCCAATACTCGACGATGAAAACAGACTATTTCCAACTAGGGCTCTTACTTTTGGCAAGGGGCAAACCAATATTGGCATATTTCCAGGAAGTAGATCTCAGGAGGTAGATTGGATTATGCCCTTTGTTTTAGATGAGTGCATAAACAAACAGAAGGATTTTACCTTTAACATATTTCCATTTGGGCCTCTCGAAAAAAATATATTTAAAATATTAATATCAAAGAATATAAGCGTAGAAGAGAGAACAGTAAAGAGAGTTGACGCATCAATAGCGACTTCAGGAACAATGGTGTTAAGACTGGTGAATGAAAGAATGCCATTTGTAGGAGTATACAGAATACATCCGTGGGATTTCTGGTTTTATAAGAAAAAGCTTGAAAAATCAAATCAGGTATTCATCCCTCCGAAATACAACGAAAAAAGAATATGCTTTCTCCTTCCAAATATCTTACTTGGAGAAAATATATTTCCTGAAGTACTATTCCCATACGAAAATATGTGGGACAAGGTAGAGTACGTTCTTAAAAATCAGCAACTTTTAATTGAGACGTCTGAGAAAATAATAAATGAACTAAACGATGAATCTTATCACAAAGATTTAGGCAATTTAATATTCTCAAACATACACGTTAAGCCTCAGCCATTATTTTAGAAAGCTTATCTGCAATCTTCAGAGGTTCGGGTATCCTTGAAAATGAGCATTTTAGAGTTATCTCTATTGCGTTTGTCAAATTAATCATATTCCCCACAGAAATATATAAGGGAGATGTGTTGTCTTTTGTCCTCAGAACTGCGCCTATAGTTTCTCCTTTGTCGACAAGGGCGGCAAAACTGCCCTTTTTGGGTCCTAGCTCGCCCATCTCTTTGCCAAAGAGTCTTGACTTAGCGCATCCAAAGGTTGGTTTCTTTAGAATATAACCAATATGGCATGCAAGGCCAGCCCTTCTTGGATGAGCTATCCCCTGGCCGTCAACCATTATCACATCAAAATCTATCGTAATATCTCTCAGGGCAGCAAATAAAGGCTTAACTTCTCTAAAAGCAAGAAAACCTGAAATATATGGAAACCTTACGGCGCATCTTGAAATGCTTGTTTGAAGAACAGCCTTTTCTTTAAGATCAAAAACAACAGCGCTTGCTTTGGCAAAGTTGTCTTTATAGGAGACGTCTAAAGCAAGAATTTTTAGATCGTCTGAAACATCAAAGCTATAGAAATCTAGTTTATTCCTTAAATCGTTTTGAAACTGCTTTGCCTCTGAAATTGACATAAGTTCAAGCTTGATAGCTTCCTGATAGAAAAAATTATAGTCTACCATTATCTACTATGTAAATGTCAAAGCCTTATCTTAAGATCTATTGATTTTGGGCTTCCATCAATATCATGCAAAGTACCTATCAATGCCAGGTTAACTTCCTTCATAATCTTCTCAACAAACGCCCCTAATTCAATCTCTTTACCGTTCACCCAGAGGGCACATTCCACATGTCTAAATTTGATAAACTTTTCTTCTATGAAATCAGCAATTGGATTCGGATCGTCAATTGGAAATTGAGGAATAGGCTCAGAGGTAAAGTCATCTGTTACGAGCGCTACAATTTCATCTGGTTTACACAACGGCTCCATTCCTTTCCTCCTAACCTCAATCCTCTTCTTTCCCTCTCTCTTATATCCCTCAGTAAACAATATATCTACTCCCTCAAAAAATTTTGCAACCTCTTCAAGGGAGAGCTCTTTTGTAACTTTTTGGATAATGGCCATCTTTTCAGAATGAGAAATCCCAACTGACCAGGCTCCTGCCTTTGCCATCTTCCAGGTATCCTTGCCTTCTTTGTCCATCTCAAAACCATGAACATCGTGTTTTAGAACTCCTACTTTATAGCCTCTTTTTAAGAGTTCAGCAACTAATTTTTCAAGAAAGGTTGTTTTACCAGAATCGCTCTTCCCTACAAAGCTAATAATTTCAAACAGCATTTTGCCTCCTTGTTAATTTAAATTATGTCAAATACCAATCTTGATGAAAGGGAAAGGGCATCAGAAAAAAGCTCACATTGCGAACTCTTTTCAAGCCTTGAGTCAAAAAATACAAAAAACTTTGCCTCATCTCTAAGCAAAAAGAACATCACGCCAATCTGATCGCCAGCTAACATCATATTTTCAAGTTTCCCGAAATCAAGTCTTAGAAGGGAGTCTTTAATCATCTTTGACAAAGAATCTAAAATCAATGCCTTTACCTGACTGTTTTCAAAAAAATTTCTTTCAGATAGAATATATCCGTCTTTATCTACAAGAATATATCCGCAAGAGCCAACCAAATTATCCGCATAATGGGAAAAGCCCGCAATATTCAATGGCAGCTGAATGTCTGTTAAATCTTCCTTTTGCGACTGCCCAATTTTTTCGGGCACTAAAATATCTAAGGAGTTTGATAATCTATCTTGTTGACCCACTATTACAACCCTAGAATTATCTACCAAACCTGTATCAACAAATCCCTCCTTTTCAGAAGTAATATCTTTTTTTTGGAGAGGGGGACTGTAGATAAGCAATATTGATAATGGCAGCAAAAGGGAGGATATTATCATAAATGGTCCAAATTCAATCTCTAAACCCTTAAACGGAAATGTACCGAATATATAAGAGAAATAAAATAGGAACATATCCAAAAACAATGCCAGTACCGTTAACAATAGTAACTTATATGTTGGGACCTCTTTAAGAGTGAAGGAAAAAAATATTGAGTAAAGAATATAAAAAATTGGTATCCACACAAATATGGATATTTTAAAAAGAAAATTCCCATAAAATGAATCAAAAAAGACCGAAATCATCACAAAGAAGAACAGTAAGGATGCCTCAAAAACGCTAAACCATGAATGTTTAGCTTTAAAAAGCAACAAAAGTCTTCTTACAACCATATTAGCTCTTGTTGGTTTTTGTTCAAAATTCACACTATTAAAATTAATATCTTGATTATCTGACTGCAGTCCTTCAACCAATGTCTAACCTCCAAAACAACATATTCAAAATTTTTATTTCAACAATGTCCGGTCGCTTTCAACAACTCATTTCTCATCTCTTCTATCGGGGGATCATTGTTAAAGATTAGCTCAAATGCCTTAACACCTTGATATAAGAGCATATCAATACCAGATATTGGCACGCCACCCTTTTTCTTTGCCTCTATCAAAAAGGGGGTATGAACAGGTGTATAAACCATATCGAAAAAAGCTTTACCTACAAAGTCTTGTTCTTTTGGGAGGGGAGGCATACCGATAGACCCTTTTCCTAAAGGAGTCGCATTAACTAAAACGTCAAAATACGGTAAATCTTCTGTCCAAGACACCGCCTCAATATCGTATAATCTTGACAATTCTGCCATTTTTTCAGGGCTTCTTCCCATAACCCAAACTTTTGCCCCCTGTTTTAGGATAGAATATATAGCGGCCTTTGATGCCCCTCCAGTGCCAAATATACCAACTATCTTATTCGTCAGGTCAACATTAGCTTTTTCAAAAGACTTTTCTATCCCATAAATATCGGTATTATATCCGTACCAACTATCATTAATCAGGGTTAGCGTGTTTACTGCTCGAGCACCCGCTGCATCCTGGTCAATATTATCAATTAATTCCATAATTGCTTCTTTATATGGTATCGTTACGTTAAATCCTAAGGCTCCAACGTCAATCATTATTCTCAAAAAATCAGACAAATTTTCTCTTTCAAGGTCAAACAATAGATATACAGCATCAATTCCCAACTTATCTAAAGCCTTATTGTGCATTGCTGGGGACAGAGAATATGAAATGCCCCTGCCTATTAGGCCGCTAATTCTTTTCATGTTCTATCCATTTAACAAGACAATCCTTTACAATTTCAAAATCTGTCTGAAATATAAAAACGTCAGAAAAGTCTTTCGGAAGAACAAATCTTAATTTCGAAGAAACATTTTTCTTATCTTTCAAGATATATTGTCTAAGTGATTCAATCTCAATATCATTTGGATATAAAGTGGGCAAATTATATTTTTCAAACAACGACTTAACTTCTTTATAGAATTCTAAATTGGCATATCCAAGAGCACAAGAGAAAAATGCAGCAAAACAACTTCCGATGGAAACCGCCTCTCCATGGGTAAATCTTGAAAATGCTGTTCTTGCCTCTATGGCATGGCCAAGAGTATGGCCAAGATTTAATAGGGCTCTTTTTCCTGTAATTTCCTTTTCATCCTCTTTTACATATCTGGACTTTATATCAATTGAGAGCCCAACCAACTTGTTAATATCTGGTTTTTCTTTTTTAATCTCTTCAAGTATTAAGGAGCCTTCAAGTATTGCATACTTAATAACTTCTGCCATTCCTGAAGCAACTTCTCGTTCTGGCAAAGATTTAAGAAAATTGAGATCTATAAATATATTTTTTGGGTGATAAAAGCTGCCCAAGAGATTCTTACCAAAATCCAGATCAATGCCGTTTTTCCCGCCAATTGAGCTGTCAACCATAGACAGAAGAGTGGTTGGCACCAGCGAAAAAGATATGCCCCTCATGTACACCGAGCACAAAAAACCACAAAGGTCACCGAGCACTCCCCCTCCGATTACAATAACATGAGAGCTTCTATCAAGGGACTTCTCAAAAAAAATCCTTGAAAGCCCTATAAATGAAGACAAAGA
>JAJXTU010000084.1 GCA_021783475.1 bacterium | reverse complement strand
CCACTGGCATACAGCCCTCAAAATATCTTTCTTCATCTGGGAAGTGACCCTTTATGCTGTCAGCTTTTATAAGCTCATCATAGAAAATGTTATATTCTTCTTCATTCATAGGACAGTTTATATATGCACTATCACCTTTGTTATATCTATTGGCACAAAATGCCTTGTCCATATCAATAGAATCAAAAGATATAATAGGAGATGTAGCATCATAAAAATATAGATCCATTACATCCAAAAATTCCCTAAGATTGTTAAACAATTTATCCGATGTAAGAGGCCCTGTAGCGACAATAGCAAAGCTGTTATTTGGAATAGATTCTACTTCTTCTATAATCACATTTATATTGGGATCAAAAATAATATTTTCTGTAATGTATTGTGAAAACTTCTCCCTATCAACTGCAAGTGCCTGACCAGCTTCGACAGAACAATCAGCAGCAATTTTTAATAAACTCGAACCTAAAATTCGCATTTCTTCTTTTAGCAGTCCTGATGCAGAAAAAATATTTGTCGTCCCAAGAGAATTGCTACACACCAGTTCAGCAAATAGATCTGTCTTGTGAATAGGAGTCTTAACCTTTGGTCTCATTTCATATAAGTCAATCAGATATCCTCTTTTAGATAAAAAAAGTGCTGCCTCACTACCAGCTAGACCTGCCCCTATAATTTTTATCCTAGTAGCATTCTTATCAAAAACCATATGGTTAAGATTTTGTTTTCAGAACTTTTTTCGCTGTATCCTCATCAATATCAGTTAATTTAAAACTATAAAAATCGCATTCTTTATTTACACACTTAAAATATGGCTTGCCTTTTTTACTGAAAGTTCTAATTAGCTGCCCACCACATTTTGGACACTTTTTCTCAACCTTTTTACCATACGGCAAGGTTCCCTTGCATTCTGGATATCTTGAACAAGCTAAAAATTTTCCAAACCTACTCTTTTTTACCACCATTTTGCTGCCACATATCGGGCAGTCAATATCAGATTCCTCAACTGCAGCATTAACCTTTTTTACCTGTTGCTCTATATTACCCTCTGCATCAGTAGGGGTATCTTCAAATGGTAATTTCCCTGTACATTCTGGATATTTAGTACAGGAATAAAATCTGCCAAATTTACTAATTCGCAATTTCATTTCAGACCCACATATAGGGCACTTTTTTTCTGAAGCTAAAGATTTCAATATTTCGTTTGAATTTTCTTCAAAATTGTGAAGACTCTCCTCAAAAGGTTGATAAAAGTCATTTAAAAGTTTTATTCTATCTCCCTCATTGAAAACCTTGTCAAGGTCGTCTTCCATCTTGGCTGTGAATTCAAAATCGACGATATTTGGAAAATATTTAATCAACATATCTGTAACTTCTTCGCCAATTTTTGTAGGGAACAGCAATCTTCCTTCTCTTTCAATATAATTTCTATCTTGGAGAGTAATTATTGTTGGAGCATAGGTGGATGGCCTTCCAATTCCGAGCTCTTCCAATTTCTTTACAAGACTTGCCTCTGAATACCTTGGGGGCGGAGAAAGAGCGCCCTCAATCTTTTCTACTGATGATATTTTATAAGTCTTACCAGCAGTTAACACAGGGAAAATTTCATCGTTCTCGTCTAATTCTTTTTCTTCTTCCCACAAAACCATATATCCCGGAAATTTCAAGTTCATAAATCTCGCAAAAAAGTAGTAGTTATCAACTTCGCCCTTTATCTCAAGGGCATCATAGACAGCATTTGCCATTTGACTGGCCATAAACCTTTTCCAAATTAGATCGTATAAGAGATAATATTCTTTGTTAATATATTGTCTTATTTCATCAGGCTGTCTAAAGATGGAGGCAGGCCTGATAGCCTCGTGAGCTTCCTGGCTGCCCTTTATTTTTTTTGGAGAATATTTCTTGTGAAAGTTTTCTCCAAACAACTTTGCAATCAATTCTTTAGCATTCTCTTGAGCCTCCATAGAGACATTAAAAGAATCTGTTCTCATATAAGTAATCAGTCCTACGCTGCCCTCATCGCCAATTTGTAAACCTTCATACAATGTTTGTGCTAATTTCATTGTTCTTTTTACGCTAAAACCGTGTTTTCTTTGAGCCTCTTGCTGCAAAGAGCTTGTAATAAAAGGAAATGGCGGACTTTTCTTCTTTTCTTTTATATCTAAGTTGTTTATGTTTAGATTTGAATTTTTCAGCTTTTTTAAAACTTCATTGGCTTCGTTTTCATCGAAAAATTTTATTGGACTATTTTTTTTATCACAAAGCTTTAGAGTAAATTCTTTGTTATTGTCATCCAAACATTTAACTTGAAATGTATAATATTTCTTTATCTCAAAGCTTCTAATCTCTCTTTCTCTTTCAACCACTATTCTCAAGGCTACTGACTGGACTCTGCCAGCTGAAAGGCCTCTTTGTATTGTTTTCCACAGAAAAGGCGATATCTTATAGCCTATGATCCTATCCAATATCCTTCTTGTTTTCTGAGCTTCAATGAGTTTTATGTCCAAATCTCGAGAGTTCTTCATTGCTTCTTTTACTGCTTTTTCAGTAATTTCGTTGAAGTAAACCCTCTTGTACTGCCCTTCTTTTAGCTTAAGCACTTCTTTTAAATGCCAGGCTATTGCCTCGCCTTCCCTATCAGGGTCTGGTGCAAGATAGACCACCTTTGCATCCTTTATTTCCTTTTTCAAGCTTTCAATAAGTTTGCTTTTTTCTTTCATAATTCTAAACGTAGGATCAAAATTGTTTTCAATATCAATACCCAAACGTGTTTTTGGCAAATCACGAACGTGACCCTTAGAAGCCAATATCTTAAGTGATTTACCTAATATCTTAGAAAGAGTCTTGGTTTTAGATGGCGACTCAACAATCATGACCTTTTTCTTATTTTCAGACATCAAAACCTCCTATTTTGCGGCAATGAGAAAACTAAAATTTTCGAATCAGAATTCAAACCATCAAGATAGATTGTTGGAAGCGGTTTTTTGTTAATTAACTTAATAAAACCAGATTCATCAAGTTTTTCTGGAGGAATATAATACAATTCTGATACAGTGGCCGATCTGTCTTCAAGTGCTTGTTTGTTTTTTACATTTAAAATGAAGGCATGACTCCAACCGTAATATCCAAGAGGAACCAGATGCAATCCCATTTGATTTAAAAGTGTATAGGAATCGCTATCCATCTTCCTAGTAGCCTCTATATTTATTACCCCCAATAAAAACGAATTTTTGGGAACAGATTGAAGATAACCTACTAAAGCAGCATTTTCTCTATGATGAAAAGAGGTATCAAAATTACCCTGGCTAATTATCTTTCCATCGTTCGGGTCTATAGCAATTAAAAAATAGCCTAAATTTTTAGGAAAATATTTTTTTCCATTAATTTCAATATAACTTCCAGTTTTAAGACCATAGCTTTCCAGCCTCACTTCGCAGTTTAGCTTGCTTTCAAATGGGTAAACCCCAGGACCAAATATCACGTTATATCCAAAGTTTTCCAAAAATTCTCTTGCTTGAGAGAAAGTTATATTGGCAGGCAGGTATGGGATTATGCCTTTCTCAATAGCATCCTTAAGTGTTCCATCAAAGATTTTTTTTACGTTTTCATCGGGTTGAAGATTGTCAGACACAAAAAGTCCAATCTCTTTAATCCCCTCTATATGCTCACTAGAAATAAAATCTGCAAGGTCCTGAACAGTTTGGAACTTTTTCTGGTTGGCTAAAATTAGCTCTTTAATTTTACTAAGCGATGGCTGTTCGCCTAATACCACTACCATACCATTACCCAGCTTCAAGCTCAATGTGTTCTCCTGTGCTTGTGCGTTAGCGCTAAAGAAAAGCAAGTTAAATAAAATTACAAATACAACAGGTTGAATAAAGTATATGAAAAATTCATTACGAAAAAAGTTTCTTATAAATTTCATCCGCAACCTCATTCTTATTTTTATTAGAATCAACTTCAAATAAAACTTGTTTTATATTATCATATTTATTTATAAATGCTGCAACTTTAAAAATTTTATTATTAATTGGATGCACATAACAGCCAAATGGGATCTGACACCCTCCTCCAATAAGTTCCAATACTCTTCTCTCAATATCTGTACATCTCTTTGTATCAAAATCATCTAAAAATTTTATTATTCCCGCATAATCATCCAGGTCTTCCTTTCTTCCCTGTATAGCAAGAGCACCCTGACCAACTGCTGGAACAAATTCAAACGGATCAAGAGAAAGAGTGTGCCTCTCAATCTTAAGCCTTCTTAAAGCAGCATTTGCCATCAAAAGATAGTCACAAAGCCCATCGTCGAGTTTTTTCAATCGGGTATCAATATTACCCCTAATGTCTACAGTCTTAAACTCATTAGACAATTTAGTAATTAGAGATATCCTCCTTAGACTGCTCGTTGCAAATATAGAATTAGGCAAAATGTCTTTTGTATTATCTATACTAATGCCTTTTCGTGGAACTATTACATCCGATGGGTCTTCCCTCACAGGCACTGCAAAAATAGTAAGCTCATCTGGACTCTCAGAGGGAATATCTTTCATGCTATGTACTGCCAGATCTATATCTTTGTTTAAGAGAGCCTCCTCAATCTCTTTAACAAATAGACCTCTTTCTGGCGCCTTATGCAGAGCAACCATAAGTTTATCACCGGTAGTTTTTATAATTTTTATTTCAATTTCAATTTCATTATCATATTTTCTAATCTGTTCGGCTACATATTTTGTTTGTGTAATTGCAAGCTTACTGCCTCGCGAGCCTATTATAATTTTTTTAGTCAAAAGTGGACTCCTTATCTGAAATTATGAAATGTTACAGTAAAGTAGCTAAGAAAAATAGAGAAAAAGGTTAAGATAGTTGATATCAATACTAACAGAGAAAGTCTCTCGGTCATAACCTTTGTTCTCTTTCTTACTACAATATAAATTAGAAACATTAACCACAAAGTAACATTTAATAAATTATTTGGATCAAATATATAGAAATTTTTAAAAACTTCTTTTGCAATTAAAAAACCAGGTATTAATGATATAGTCAGAAATCCAAATCCCAAAGATATAAAAAGCAAAATCTTCTTGTCTAATTCTGGCAATGAAGGGAGCAGCTTTATAAACGGGCCGAACCTTTTATTTTTTACCCTCCACCTCTCATAAAAGAAAAAGAAGGAAATAATAAAAGAGGACAAGAATAAAGATTGGGCAATAGAAGCAAATATATAATGAAAAAATAAAAGAATCTGGGGAAAGCTATTAATATAAATGCTGCTAATTTCAGTAGCATTTGAAATGTCAAAAACTGCTGAATGAACAAGAAAGAATGCCGCAAATGCTATAACAAACAATGCAATAATTCGCCAATGTTCTTTATTATTAAAATAGGTAAAGATAGTTAACAGAAATGCACAAATCAACTTTTCATAGATAAATATATTAATATAAAAACTATCGGTAATTAAGTATGATTTCGTAATAAAATAGGCTAAATCAAAAAAACATAATAACGCAAAAATATCTGCAAGATATATATAAAATTTATTTTTCCTAAAAATATTTAAAATAGAGAAAAAGAAAGACAAAAAAAGAGTATCAAGGGCAAATAAAATCATTTTATCTCCTGATGTTTACCAAAATTTAATAACAAGGAGTCAGAATTTAAATTAAAGAGTAGCTCGGTTATATTTATAATATTTTCTAAATTTTTGTCGTCAATATGTCTTTTTAGTTGAACAGTAGGATTATGCAATAGTCTTTTCACTATAGCTTTGGTCATTGCATCTATCTGTTCAATCTCCTTTTCAGAAAGCTTGCCCTCCAGTTTTGAAAGGGTTTTTTCCAATTCAACCTTTCTAATTTTTTCAGCATCAATTCTTATCTTTGAAATCGTTGGGATTATTTTATTAAGATAGCACCAGTGATTAAATATCTTAAGCTCTTCATCAATTATTTCTTCAATTTTTGGGACCTCTTTTAGCCTTCTTGACTTATTTTTTTCTACAACCTTAGCTAAGTCATCAATATTGTATAAAAAAATATTTTCAATATTGTTGATTTTGGGATCTATATCTCTTGGGATAGCAATATCGATCATAAACAAAGGATCAGATCTTTTCTTAGTGTTTGCCCTTACCTGATCATAAGAAAAAATATATTCACATGAACCAGTAGATGAGAGCACGACATCGACATCATTTAAGATATCAAATCTTTTTTCAAATTCAAAAAATTTTCCACCAAATTCTTTTGAAACCTCTTCTCCTTTTTGTCTGCTGCGATTGCTAATAAATATATCTGAAACGCCGTGATTTTTCAGAGTTTTCAAGAAAAGGGTGGACATCTTACCTGCACCCACCACTAATATCTTCTTTTTTTCGATAGATCCGAAAATTGAATTTGCCAGCTCTATTGCTACAGTTGCAACGCTAAGATTGCCCCTGCCTATTTCTGTCTCTGTTCTCACTCTCTTTCCAACTCGGATAGCTTGAGAAATTAAGTGATTCAACACCAAACCGCAAAAATTATTTTCATTTGAAACTTGCAAGGCATCTTTAATCTGAGAGAGAATCTGACTCTCACCAACCACCAGCGAGTCAAGGCTGGAAGCAACAAGAAACAGGTGCCTTGCTACCTGGCTATCTGAAAATGAGTAGGTACAATCTCTTATAGACTCTTTAGAAATATTTGCAATGTGCGAAAAAAATTCAATTATATCTTTCTTTGGATTCACACATACCACTTCTGTCCTATTACAGGTAGAAATTATAATTGCCTCATCTGGTTCGACTATATCAAAGAGCTTCCCCAGCCCTGAAACCAATTCGTTATGATTTGGCAAAGAAATTTTCTCTCTAACGTCTAATGGTGCGCTTTTATAGTTAAGCCCTAATAATCTTAATTGCAATTTTCAATCATCGCCTTAATTTCTGTTATGCTCTTCCCATCTCTAAAATATTCAAAAGCCTTGCGTGAACAATCTATCAAGATCCTTTCTCTGTCCTTCGGTGAATAATCCTTCTTTTTCATATTATCTCTCAATGACTGAAGATATTCAACAATGATATTAAAGCCAGAATCAAAATTCTTTTCTGCCTCTTCCCTAAAAACTCTTGATAAAGAAGGAGCCTTTCCAAAGGTAGAAAAGGCAATCAAAAAGTTTTCATCACATATCACAGACG
>JAJXTU010000012.1 GCA_021783475.1 bacterium | reverse complement strand
AATTCATTTCTCCTAGCGAGGCTTCTCAAATTAAGCGAGAAAAGTTTGCAAAGGACATATCTCCTTTGAAAAAATAGTGATAATATATTAAATATTAATTTTTAAAGCTTTTATTACTTAAGGTTATTTGAAGATATTAATTTTAGTAACTGCCAAGGAGGTTGATATGAAAGAAAACGGGGTGAAAGACAGAGAAATAGAAATTGCCGATGGGGTTAAAGCTATTCCAGAAGCGAATGTTATTGTATCCCCAATTGACAAGGCTATAAATTGGGTAGTCAACTGGGGAAGGGTGTCGTCCCTATGGCCAATGACGTTTGGTCTTGCATGTTGTGCAATTGAGATGATGGCTGTGGGAGCCCCACACAACGATCTTGATAGATTTGGAATCCTTTTTAGAGCATCCCCTAGGCAGGCCGATCTTATGATTGTTGCTGGAACGGTAACATTGAAAATGGCTCCTGTTTTAAGAAGGGTTTACGATCAGATGCCACAGCCAAGATATGTGATATCAATGGGCAGTTGTGCAAACAGTGGCGGAGTTTTTAACACGTATTCGGTTTTACAGGGTGTAGATCAAATCGTTCCTGTGGACGTCTATCTTCCAGGCTGTCCACCAAGACCAGAGGCACTATTGCATGCTCTTTTGTATCTCCAACAGAAAATAAAAAAGGAAGGTTTGGTATGGGGAGCATGGAGGTAAAGGAAATCAAAGAACAGATCTTAACTACCCAGAACGTTTGCATACTTCCAGAGGTTGAAGACAATCTGGAAACAAAAGAGATGATCCTGAATATGGGTCCTCAGCACCCTGCAACTCACGGCGTGCTAAGATTGGTACTCAGACTGGACGGCGAAGAAATAGTCGGCATGGAACCTCATATAGGATATCTGCACAGAGGGATTGAGAAGTTAATGGAGAGCAAGACCTATGCTCAGGCTCTTCCTCTTACAGATAGGCTTGACTACATATCTAGTCCTGCGAATAACACTGCTTATGCTATTGCAATCGAGAAATTGTTTGGCATAGAAGCTCCTATAAGAGCGAAATTTATAAGAACCATATTTTGTGAAATGGCAAGAATTTCCAGCCACCTACTTTGGCTTGCTACTCATGCACTCGATATAGGAGCTATGACGATTTTTACTTATTGTTTTAGAGAAAGGGAATGGCTCTTAGATTTATTTGAGATGACTGTTGGAGCAAGGCTTCTAACAAATTTTGCAAGGATTGGAGGAGTTAGGTGTGACATTAGCCCTGAATTCGTTCAGGGTTTGAGAGATTTTACAAAAGAATTTCCTTCAAGGGTACAAGAATACGAAACTCTTCTGACTAAGAATCCAATATGGATGGAAAGAACAATTGATATTGCACAGATTTCAGGCGAAGATGCCCTTAGCTGGGGGCTTACGGGCCCTTGTCTTAGAGGATCAGGGGTAGACTATGACCTCAGAAGAGATTGCCCATATGACGCATATCCATACTTAAAATTTCATGTACCGCTTGGCGAAAATGGCGACGTTTACGACAGATATCTTTGTAGAATGGAAGAATTAAGGCAGTCCAATGAAATGTTAAAACAGCTCTTAGATCAGCTACCAGAAGGCGAAATAATTTCAGATGACTCGCCGGACTTTGTGATTCCTACCCCCCCCAGACAGGTTGAGGGAGCTGGGAGTGCTGCAAGCGCTTTTATAACGCTCTCGAAAGAGAGAAAGATGATAAATACGGGTGATTTATACAGCGCAGTAGAGGTCCCTAAGGGAGAGCTTGGTGTCTATGTTGTAAGCGATGGCTCTGGAAAGCCATATAGGCTCAGACTCAGAACGCCCTCTTTTGTTCACATTGCTGCAATGCCTGCCCTTTCTGTCGGCCATATGGTGGCAGATATTATTGCCATTATAGGGTCTATTGATATCGTTTTAGGGGAGTCGGATAAATGAAGATACAGAAATTAATTAGAGACGTTTTGTTAATCGAATGGTTTAGGGGGCTTTCTGTTACGTTTAAGACCATGTTAGTGAAGCCTGTTACAAGACTATATCCACACGTAAAAAGGCAGCCATTTCCAGGTTTTAGGGGCAGACAGGCTTTGGTAAGAGACCCCGAGAAGCTTAAAGAAAGATGCATTATGTGCCTGAGATGTAAGACAGTATGCCCATCTAATTGCATTAGTATTGAGGTTGGCAAGGATGAGAACAATGCAAGGGTGTTAAAAGAATATTCTATAGATGCCACCAGATGTATTTATTGTGCTTATTGCGTGGAGGTTTGCCCGGTAAACGCCCTAGTGTTAACTGAGGAATATGAATATCTTGGGGATAAAAGGTCAGATCTATTTTTTACAAAAGAAAAATTATTGTCCGATTGGGATGAGTTTTTAACTAATTACCCAGGTGATTCTTATTTTAATAAGTTCTGGAGACCACCTGGAATGCCAGAAAAAATGCTCACACCTCAAAAAAGAAATGAGAAACCAATCGAGATTAAGAAAAAAAATGAGGAGATAGCGTCATGACACCAGGATCGTATGTTCCAGCAGGATATTTACCAATTGTATTTATGATGATTGCTGCTTTTCTTTTTGCAATTGGCATTTTAATTTCTGGAAGCTTTCTAAGACCAAAGAGAAGTTATTCTGAATCGATGATTCCTTACGAATCAGGAAACGATCCAGTGGGTGAAACTGGTGAGAGATTTTCTGTGAAATTTTACGTAATCGCTATGTTATTTGTAGTATTTGACGTGGAGATTGCATTTCTTTATCCTTGGGCGATTAACTTTGACAATATTTCTTCTGTAGCTATGATTAGCGTTTTGATATTCATAGCAATACTTATTGCTGGTTATATTTATGATTGGAAAAAGGGTGCGTTTGATATGTATCACAGGAGGAAGAGGCGATGACTATAGAAGAAATTTTGGATGTAGTAAAAGGGGAATTTAAAGATAAAATATTGTCTGATGAAGTAAAATTCGATCAACCAAGTATCAGTGTTCCCAAGGATGATAACACAGAAGTAATTCTCTTTTTGAAAGAGCATGGGGGTTTAAAGTTTGATCACCTGGCCGATCTGTGTGGGGTGGACTATTTTAAATCCAGAGATATTAGATATGAAGTAGTTTATAACCTTTACTCAATAAAATTCAAGCACAGAATTAGAGTAAAGATTCAGGTTCCAGAAGATGATATGGAAGTAAATAGTCTAACCTGTATTTTTAAAGGGGCAGATTGGCACGAATGCGAGTGCTTTGATATGTTTGGCATACAATTTAGAGGCCATCCTCACCTCAAACGCGTTTTTATGCCTGAGAATTGGGTTGGCTATCCCTTGAAAAAGGATTATCCGCTCAAAGGCATAGGAGTTTGGGAAGACCACGAAAAGCTTCTTAAAAAAGTGGAAAGCCTCTCTAAATTTGAAATCAGGAGAGGAGGTTAGATATGATCTTAAACATTATTATTTTAATTATTGAAGTTGCAGTAGTATTGGGCGTTTTGCTGCTGCATGTAGCCTATGCAGTTTACTTTGAAAGAAAAATATTAGGTCATATTCAGGCAAGGCTAGGTCCTACAGAAGTGGGTCCGCTTGGCTTATTTCAGCCATTTGCAGACCTGGTAAAGCTATTTTTCAAAGAAGACAACATTCCATTTGGAGCTGACAAATTCTTGTTTACCGCGGCTCCTGTAATAGTGGTAACCTGTGTAATGACATCTTTTTCAGTTCTTCCATTTGCTGCAGGATGGGTTTTGGCAAATATTAACGTAGGCCTGTTGTTCATTTTGGCAATGAGCTCTCTTGGAGTATACGGAATAATTATCGCAGGTTGGTCGTCTAACTCAAAATACGCCTTTTTAGGTGCGCTTAGATCTAGCGCACAAATAATAAGTTATGAAATACCTATGGGCATTGCCCTTCTTGCTGTGTTGATTATGACTGGGTCGCTCAATCTCTCTGATATTGTATACGCACAGGACAAGCTTCCCTGGGGTATGTTTATTTTTCCGCAGATTATTGGCTTCTTTGTTTTTCTCGTTTGCGCCTTAGCTGAGACGAACAGAACTCCTTTCGATCTCCCTGAGGCTGAGACAGAATTGGTTGCTGGATATTTAACAGAATACTCTGGGTTTAGATGGGGTCTTTTTTTCCTTGCAGAATATTCAGCAATGTACGTTATGTCCTCAATGCTCACCATCTGTTTTTTGGGGGGCTGGACCCTACCACCTTTTTTGACAAATCTTTTGCCCATCTTAAACTTAGTGCCGGGCATTATCTGGTTCTTGCTAAAAGTTTATGCAATTATGTTTTTCTATATATGGGTAAGGGGTACTGTCCCGAGATACAGATTCGACCAACTGTTAAAAATTGGCTGGAAACTTCTTTTGCCTCTTAGCCTTACAAACTTGTTTATTATTATGATAATAAAGAAGGTGTTCATGCCATGAGTATACCTATATTATTTTTTTCATATTTTGCCCTAGCCTCAATAGTTCTGTCTCTTATTGTCGTGACCAGAAAGAACTATATTCATGCAGTTTTGTGGACTCTTCTTCTTTTTATTCACATTTCAGGCATATATCTTTTTTTGAACGCTGAGTTTTTTGCTATGATTCAGATGATAGTATATGCTGGAGCGATACTTGTAATGTTAATTTTTGTAATAATGCTCTTAAACGTAAGGCATGAGGATCATCTTAGCGATCTTAGCTCTTTATCAATTCCCAAGGTATTTTTTGTTTTTTGCGTTTTTGGTATATTGGCCCTTGCTCTTCAAGCATCTTATCTAAATACTATTGGCAAGTTTTCTATAGATGTTGTAAACACCTTTTCAGATGCAAAGCTTTTGGGTCAGGTTTTCTATTCTGAGGCCAACTTGCCGCTTATTATTATGGGCGTAGTGCTGTTTGTTCCAATGATTGCTGCTATTGTATTGGCCGGAAAAAGGAGTGATGAATAAATGGTGCCATTAAATGCATATCTAATACTTGCCGCTATTATTTTCGCTATAGGTTTGATTGGCTTTATGACAAGGAGGAGCATTATTATGATGCTTCTTTGTATAGAGCTTATGCTGAACGCCGTAAACATAACCCTGATCTCTTTGAGTCATTACATGCAAGACTTTATGGGCCAGGTTATCGCTCTTTTGATTATTGCTAATGCAGGCGCAGGTATGGCTACAGGTCTAGCCTTACTGATAAATGCATATAGACTTAAGAAGACCGTGAAGATAGATCTTTTTAGGAATTTGAGGGGTTAACTTATGGAATATTTACCTCTGATTATTATATTAACTCCATTACTTGCAATACCTTTTATCTTTTATTGTGGTGAGAAAAATCGAAATCTAAGAGAATTTTGGTCGGTATTAGCTGGTGTAATAATGTTTTTGCTTGTTTTATCTCTTTTACCATCTGTTTTACAGGGTAAAGATTACCATATTACTCTATTCCAACTCCTGCCTGGAATCTCTTTTTCATTCAGGGTTGATGCCTTAGGGTTTCTTTTCGCTGTGGGCGCATCTTTCTTGTGGATCTTGACTACCTTTTATTCTATTGGGTATATGCGAGGCCACAAAGAGCTCAACCAAACAAGATATTTTTCATTTTTTGCTGTAGCTCTTTCAACTACAATGGGTGTGGCTTTTTCTGCCAACTTATTCTCAATGTTTCTCTTTTACGAGGCATTGACTCTTGCAACCTACCCCTTAGTCGGCCACGGAACAGACGATGAGTCCAAAAGAGGCTCAAGAAAATATGTTGTATATCTTTTGGGAGCAGCCAAACTTCTTTTGGTTGCGGCAATTGTAATAACTTACAATCTTGCAGGTACTTTAGAATTTCACTATGGCGGCATCTTCCCTCAGGCAGCTATTGCCCAGAAATTTTTACTCTCAATACTATATCTAATGTTTATATATGGTTTTGCGAAATGCGCTATTATGCCTCTTCACGGTTGGTTGCCTGCTGCTATGGTAGCCCCTACTCCCGTTAGCGCCCTTCTTCACGCTGTGGCAGTCGTAAAGACTGGTGTATTTACAGTGCTAAGGGTTACGCTTTTTATATTCGGTGCACAAACACTAACCACCCTTTGGGGAAGAGATGTGGCAATTTTTATGGCAGCATTCACTATAACCTTGGCATCTATCATAGCTCTCACGAGAGACAACCTGAAGGCAAGACTTGCGTATTCGACTATAAGTCAGCTCTCTTATATTTTATTGGGCGCATTTATGCTTACACCAAGCGCTATTATGGGTAGTATATTTCATATCACTACTCACGCTTTTGCCAAGATTACCTTATTTTTCTGCGCTGGTTCTATCATAGTTTGCTCACATAAAACTGAGGTTAGCCAGCTGAGCGGTCTTGCCAAGAGAATGCCTATAACTATGACTGCGTTTTTTATAGGCTCTTTGAGCATGATAGGTATCCCTTCATCTGGTGGTTTTATATCGAAGTGGTTTCTTTTAAACGGTACTATGGAAATGCACTCTACAATTCTCTTGTTTATATTCCTTTTCAGCACGGTATTGAACGCTGGATATTTTCTACCTGTGGCTTATAAGGCATTCTTTGAAAAGGAGAAGGCGGATGCACACTCTCATCACTACACGAAAAACATTATAGAAAATCCCTTTATGGCTGTGCCATTACTTATAACGGCCACAATCAGTATTTTGTTGGGCTGGTTCCCCGGCATATTTTTACATCTTGCAAGCATGGTTCTCGCAGGATTCTAAATGGCCAATAAAGATTTTGAATTCAAGGAGGGTTTTATGAAACAAAATCATGAAGAACCTTTGATGGAATTAAAACATGATCCAAAGCCTGGATATCCTCTAGTGTTTGCGATAGCTTTTGTAGTAGGTCTAGTTTACCTTGGGTATATCTTGCTAAATGGAAATTATATGATAGTTTCAAATCATTAAGGAAAGGAGGAAAAAAGTTGAATCCATATAAATTTTTTGAAAAACCAAATAGCTTGAAGATCACTCTTATCGTATTGTTCTCATTCCTAGCCATAGTTACCGTGCTGGATCTTGTAATCAAGAGAAGTGCGGAATATGGCTTTGAAAAATTTCCCTCCTTTTTTTCTGTTTACGGGTTTGTCGCGTGTGTAGTATTGGTTCTTGTAGCAAAATTCGTTCTAAGGCCAATTGTAAAACGCAAGGAGGACTATTATGACGATTAGCTTCATGCCGCCATTTTTGATATTTCTTATTGGGGCATTTTTTGCGCTTTTTCTGAGAGGGAAGGTGCTAAAGTGGTGGATTATTATTGTCCCGGCATTAGCTCTCGTAAATGCTTTTATACTTCCAAAGGGCTTTGTTTACGATATCCACTTTATAGGACTTAATCTTGTTCCAATAAGGATTGATCAGCTATCATACGTTTTTGGTTTGATATTTTGTATTATAAGCTTATTAAACTCTATCTATGCTTATGGAATGGATGATTATCGTCATCACGTAGCTGCGCTTTTGACAGAAGCAGCCGCACTTGGAGTGGTATTTGCGGGTGATTATTTTTCCTTGTTTTTCTTTTGGGAGTTAAAGGCCCTGTCTACATCATTTTTGGTGGCAATAGGCGGTAGAGAGGGATCTCTAAAGGCATCATTTAGATATCTTTTGATGCACGTTACGGGCGGCGTATTTTTGCTCGGCGGGATACTCCTTCATTTCCATCAAACGGGCTCAATAGCCTTTAACTATCTGGGGCTTACAAATTTGGCATCTTTGCTGATACTTATTGGTTTTGGCATAAATGCAGTGTTTCCCCTTCTCCACACCTGGCTTCCTGACGCATATCCACAGGCGAGCTATGCTGGCACGGTAGTGCTTAGCGCCTTCACCACAAAGTCGGCAGTTTACACCCTTGCAAGAGCATTTCCTGGTACAGAGGCCTTGGTAGTGGTTGGAGTTGTAATGACTGCCTTCCCAATATTCTTTGCTGTTATTGAAAACGATATGAGAAAAGTTCTTTCCTATTCTCTTATCAACCAGGTCGGTTTTATGGTAACGGGTATAGGTATAGGTACTGCACTTTCGCTAAATGGAACTGTAGCTCATGCATTTGCTCACATACTGTATAAGGCACTTCTCTTTATGTCTATGGGAGCAGTGTTCAAACAGACAGGCAAGATAAACGCTACAGAATTGGGCGGCTTGTTTAGGACTATGCCATGGACACTGACTTTTTGTATTGTGGGCGCTGCGTCCATATCTGGCGTTCCATTAACAAGCGGTTTTGTAAGTAAGTCTATGATCGTCGCAGCATCTGCGCATCAGGGCCTTACTATTGTATGGTTTATGTTACTCTTTGCATCTGCTGGTGTTTTTCACCACTCAGGCATCAAGATTCCATTTTTTGCATTTTTCTCGCACGATTCAGGACTCAGGCCAAAAGAAGCTCCGTTTCACATGCTCCTTGCTATGGGCATAGCTGCATTCCTTTGCATAGCAATAGGCGTTTATCCATGGGCTCTATATTCTATACTGCCATTTCCCGTTCATTATGTCCCCTATGCGCCAAACCATGTTATGGAGATGGTAGAGCTCTTAGGCTTCTCTGCCCTTGCTTTTACCCTGCTGATGCTCTCAGGCATATATCCGCCTGAAATGAGGGCTATAAATCTCGATTTCGATTGGGTTTACAGAAGAAGTCTACAGTTATTTATGTACTTTGATAGAAAAGTGATTGTTGTATTTGAAGATAAAGTTGTAAATACTGCATACGAATGGCTATTTTTAAATCCTATTATGTTTTTTGCAAGGTTTTTTAAGGGCGTTGATACCTATGTGGTTGATGGGACGGTCAATGGCAGCGCAAAAGCGACATATTCTGTTAGCAAATCCTTGAGAAAGCTTCAGACGGGCAATCTTCAGGATTATATGATCTTATTTGTGATAGGCATACTTATTCTTGCATGTGTAGTTATATTGCTGAGAGGGGGGATTTAAATGAACTATCCAATATTATCTCTTACTCTTTTAGTTCCTGTTATCGGCGCTATTCTTATACTTTTTATGAAAAACTCAACGCTCATAAAATCAACTGCGATGGTGGTGGCGCTGATAGACTTTGTCATCTCTCTTCCCCTTTGGTTCTTGTTCGACAAGGGGTCTCATGCTATGCAGTTTGTGGAGATTCATCCATGGATACCTCTTATAAATGCGCAATATGCGGTGGGAGTTGATGGTATTTCTGTTCTGTTTGTGCTGCTGTCTACGATCATCACTGTCATAAGCATAAGCGTTTCATGGAAGGCGATAAACAAGAAAGTAAAAGAATTTTTTATAATGATACTCCTTATGGAAACTTCTATGATTGGCGTTTTTGTGTCTCTTGATCTTTTGCTCTTCTATGCTTTTTGGGAAGCTATGCTTGTTCCTATGTTCCTTCTTATTGGCGTCTGGGGTGGCCCAAATAGGGTGTATGCGTCTATAAAATTTGTTTTGTTTACATTTGCTGGTTCTGTGTTGATGCTGGTGTCTATCTTAGTACTGTATTTTGCAGGAGGCCATACTTTCAGTATCCTTGAACTAACAAAGCTTAATTTGCCAGTGAATATGCAAATATTTTTGTTCATTGCCTTTACCCTTGCCTTTGCTGTAAAGGTGCCAATGTTCCCCCTTCACACCTGGCTTCCTGATGCTCACACTGAGGCTCCCACAGCAGGCAGCGTTATACTTGCTGGAGTCTTGCTGAAGCTGGGCGCTTATGGTTTCTTAAGATTTTCTATGCCATTTTTTCCGGAAGCTACTATGATGTTCCTAAGTCTTCTTCAGGTTCTTTCGGTAGTAGCTATCGTATACGGTGCATTTGTAACGTTAAAGCAGACAGACCTTAAAAGGCTTATTGCATATTCATCGGTGTCTCATATGGGCTTTATAACCCTGGGTCTGTTTACCCTCACTCAGATAGGAATGCTTGGCGGAATTTTACAGATGATCAATCACGGGATCGTAACTGGCGCACTATTTTGTCTGGTTGGTATGATATATGAAAGAACGCATACCAGACAGATTTCTGATTATGGCGGCCTGAAGCCTACCTTGCCTATATTTATTTTGTTTTATACCTTCTTTACCCTTGCTGCGATAGGTCTTCCTGGGACGAACTCTTTTATGGGAGAGTTTCTGATTCTTTGCGGCGCATTCCTGAGATATATTCCCCTGGGTGCCTTTGCTATCTTGGGCGTTCTTCTGGGCACTACCTATATGATATGGCTTTATTATAGGGTAGCGTATGGAAACTTGAATGAAAAAATTAAAGATTTGATATATGACCTGGGGCCAAGAGAGATAGTTACTCTGATACCTCTTCTCTTATTGGTTCTATATATAGGATTTCAACCAGACGTGTTCACCTCCTATATGCAGGCTTCTGTGTCAAATTTGATTGCTACGAAATTTAGTTCTGCTATGGCAGTTCACACTTTACCCTTAGTGGGGTGGATAAGATGATGACATTTAAGATTATTGCTCCTGAGCTTTTTTTAGTTGCCTACTTTATTTTTATCTTTCTATCTGCTCTTTTTGTTAAAAATAGAAAGACTTTTTCGATCTTTGCAATATTGGGACTCTTAGTAACAGGAGTCTGGAAATATTCACTTTATGGCAGCGGGTTTGGTTCATCTTTCTCTGTGGACCCCTTTGACGTTCTGGGCAGTTGGATCATAATACTAATAGCTATTTATGTAATCTTGATTTCAATTGACGATCTAGTAATACCAGATACCAGCTATGGCGAATATTTGACGCTTATATTGACTTCTGTCGTCGGAATGCTATTTATGATTGGTTCAAGGGACTTGATTGTTCTGTATTTGGGCTTGGAAACTCTATCTTTGTCTCTATATATATTGTGTTCCTTCTATAGGAGAGATGAGTTGTCTAGCGAGGCAGGGCTCAAGTATTATTTGATGGGAACAGTGGCAACTGCTATCTTGCTATACGGCATAGCACTAATATATGGCGCAACTGGTACTACGAATTTTTACGAGATAGCAAAATCTCTATCTACTGCAAAGGTTGTATCTGACCCGATGTTTATCGCAGGAGTCATAGCTGTGATTGTGACATTTAGCTTCAAGTCTTCGGTAATACCATTCCATGCATGGACTCCTGATACCTATCAAGGGGCTCCTACTCCAATAACGGCATTCCTAGCTACAGCTCCGAAAACAGCGCTTCTATTGGCTTTTGGAAGGTTTTTTGTTGGCAGTCTAGTCCCTATTTGGGTTGAACCAAAAGCTGCTCTCATAGTCCTTTCAATATTAACTATGGTTGGCGGTAACCTCTTGGCCCTTTCGCAAAAAAATATTAAGAGAATGCTTGCTTTCTCATCGGTGTCTCATGTGGGATATATGCTTCTTGGGATAATTGTAGGTACTCAGGCAGGCCTAAACGCAATTCTAACTTATTTGGTTGCCTATGCGGTAATGAATCTGGGTGCTTTCGGTGTAGTGTTTATGCTAAAAAATGGCGACGATATGAATACGTATAATGGCCTTGCAAAAAGATATCCATACCTTGCTGGAATAATGATGATATTTATGTTCTCTCTTGCAGGGATACCTCCTACTGTAGGATTTATTGCAAAATTTCAGCTATTTTTGGCAGCTGTAAATGGTGGGCTTACTTCATTGGTGATTGTTGCAGTTCTGATGACCATAACCAGTGCGTTTTACTATTTAAGGGTTGTAATGAATATGTATATGAAAGAGCCGACTGTAGAAACAGAGGTTGTTTCAAGTGACTTTACGAAAGGGTTGGTTCTTAGCCTTTCTATAATAGTAATTGTATTAGGTACTTTGCCCTCAATATTTATTCACTAAAACTTAGTTTTATCTTTTTGGCCGCAAGAGGTTGTAAATTCTTGCGGCTTTTTTATATCGTTTTGCAATAAATATTTTTACACTCTTTTGATGTGAGAGCTATAAAGTTATCTTCAATCTGAAAATTTACTATATCTTTAAATGACTGCACTCTTTTTATCTTGCAGCCCCTTTTCAGATCCAATATTGCCAGTTTCTCCTTGCTAATTTGGTCAAGATTTATATGAACCACTATGGCCTCTTCATTGTCTTGTAATTCAAACAGGCTCTTGGTCTCGTGTACTACATACATTTCATCTGAATCAAAAATAAACTTTTTAAACTCGTCGAAGATATCAGGATGATTCTTTTCAAGCATTTCTATAAAAGAAATCATCCTTTCCATTTTTCTAAAGGTGCTTTGGCTAAAGTCATGCTCTAACAGACAAGCATCTTGTTGGGCCAGATCTTCTTCAATCCTTAGTATTCTAACCAAAAAGTTTACTATAGTGTTCTTTCTTTTTGAGAGATTTTGTGCAAGAATTTTTCCCTTATTTGTGAGTTCTACGTGGCCATACTTTTCCTGGGTTACCAGGTCTTTGTTCTTTAGAGATTCGATGGCTGCAACAACAGAGGGGGTTTTTACTCTTAGCTGTTTTGCAAGGTCTCTTACTCTGGCAATGCCTTTTGATTGATCTATGTCAAATATGGTTCTAAGATAGTTTTCCAGGCTTGGCGATAATTCTGAGTGGCTATCTTTTATATAACCTTCATCTATACAGGGTTTATCCACTTTACTCTCCTGGTTCAAAATGATTTGATTATTCTTTTTATTTATATTATAAACTAAACTGAATTTCTAAAAGTTAAATTGAAAATATTATTGTGTTATTCCTGTTTGTATTTTATACTTTATAAAGTAGGTATGTTAATAAAAAACTAATTTAGGGAGGAGAAAATGAAGAAGTTTCTCAGACTTTGTGTGTTAGCAATTTTTGTTCTTGGTATACTATCTTTTTTCAAAACACCTAGTTTTGCAGAAGGCGTATATGTTCAGACAGACAACGGAAAGGTCTATGATTCGTCTCCAGAATACAAAGAAGTGCCAAAATGGTCCGGGAGTGTGGATGCAAATGGTTATGCCACAGGCCAAGGAGTCCTGCAGTGGTATAAGGATTCTAAACCAGTAGAAAGATATGAAGGGACTATGTTGGAAGGCAAGATGTCAGGACAGGGTACCTTTACCTGGCCAGACGGGACGAAATATGTGGGCTCTTTTTCAAACGATTTTAGAAACGGACAGGGTACCCTTACCTGGCCAAACGGCGACAAGTATATTGGAAATTTTGTAGATGACATAAAATCTGGGCAGGGCACTCTGATATGGTCAGACGGCACAAAATATGTCGGTGGGTTCCAAAACGATAAAAGAAATGGCTATGGCACCCTGACCTGGTCAAATGGTGACAGGTATGAAGGCAACTTTGTAAATGATGCTGAGTCTGGCAGGGGCACATTTACCTGGCCAAACGGCGACAGCTATGTCGGAGATTTTGCAAATAATGCAGCCAATGGCAAAGGGTTATATACCTGGGCGAATGGGACTTATTACGAAGGAGACTTTGTGAACTGGTACAGAGACGGATATGGCACATACTATGCAAAGGATGGAACTATAATAATGCAGGGCAATTGGTCCAAAGATAAATTTATTAAGTAAGCAATTTTTTTACATTGACACTTAGCATCAAGACTGTATCATGACTTTTGCAGCAAATAAAATAAGAAGGCTCCTAAATCCTTAATACAAAGGCATTTGGGGGCTTTCTTATTTTACATAGAGTTGTTGTAAAACTGTGTGGAGATTTTTTGTAGCACAACATAATTTATACGCAATCGAATATCAAAAAATCCCGTATTTTCAACAAGTATGGGCTTTCCTTATATTATTAACTGTAAAAGATAGATTGATTATTTAAATGTACAATAATATGTGCAATTCTATTAAAAGAGAGGTGGATTTATGGAAACAATATTTTATTCTAAAGCCAGATCTAAATTAGCAGAAATGATGGACAAGGTTATAACAGACCATGCGCCAGTAACTATAGTTCGTAGAGAAAGGGCAATGTCGTCTTGATATCTGAAGAGGATTACGCTCATATGAAGAAACCGCTTACTTATTAAAAAGCATTACTAACACAACAAGGCTGCATAAGTCTACCCAGGAATTACTTGAAAACAAAGGCAAAAAGCACAACTTGATGGAATAATAAGTGGATATTATTTTTTCATCAAATGCATGGTAAGACTATCTTTACTGGCAAAAAACGACAAACGTATGGTGGAACGTATAAACGAACTCATAAAGGCCATTAAGAGAAACCTATTTAAAATATTTTAATTGACACTTAGCATTAAGACTGTATAATTATTTTTAGGAGAAGATGGGCTTTTAGGTCGAAAATTTGGAGGAATTAAATGGAATTTGCTATTAAGAGATTTAATGTTTTATTGTTCCTGCTTTTGCTTACAGCATTCGGTTTTGCTGGCATAGCAAATGCTGATTCGAGCGGCTTGACCTCTGGCAAGATAGCGCTGAGCACTAAGATGAGCTCAAGTATATTTTTGCAGCCTGTCGCGCCAGACAAAAAGATTGTGTATGTAAGCGCGAGAAACACTTCTACAGCTACTGGTTTGGATTTTAGAAAAGAGTTAGTTACCGAGCTGACGAATGAGGGATACCAGATAACAGACAACCCAGACGATGCTAACTTTATGCTGATGTCGAACGTTCTCTATATTGGCAAAGAGACGAAAGACTATACTGCGACTGGCGCCTTGGCTGGCGGTTTTGGCGGAGCTTTAATAGGTTCGGCTTTTAATTCTGGTGGAAGCTATACAGGCACGATAGCTGGCGGCATTATTGGTGCTCTTGCTGGAGCTGCCATTGCCAATGCTAACAATTCTGATAAGTATATGATGGTTGTGGACATACAGCTTGAACAAAGACAGCCTGGTACCCAGACAGAGTCTTCTACCAATGTGACCCAGGGAACTTCTACCACAGAGACATCGAGTAACGCTTCTGTAAAAGATTGGGCTATATATAGAGACAGAGTTGTATCTGAAGCCTCTGGCACCAACCTTAAGTTTGATGATGCAGAACCTGTATTAAGACAGCAGTTAGCTCACGCTATAGCCAACCTGCTTCCATAACGCTTAGAAAACAATCTTTCGAACCCTCCTGTCATCTGAAGGAGGGTTTTTTTATTATGACAATATTTTTTTTTATGCTAACATATTGATTAAACTTATTAAGTTTAATCAATCTTAGGAGGAGGGTATAAGGTGGGCAAATTAATTAGATTTTGTATTTTATTTTCTATCGTTTTCAGTATCTTATTTGTTTTCAGTGCTACGTCTTTTGCTAAAGGCGTCTATGTTCAGACTAATAATGGAAAAGTCTGGGATGCCTATCCTGAGAAAGGCCAAATTCCAGGCTGGACTGGAGGAGTTGACTCAAATGGCTATGCTAGCGGTAAGGGGGTATTGATCTGGTATCAGGATGGGCAACCAGGCGATAAGTATGAAGGTACTATGGTAGAGGGGAAGATGTCGGGCAAGGGTACATATACCTGGTCTGAAGGCACAAAGTATGTAGGCGACTTTGTAAACGATATGAAGGTTGGCAAGGGAGTAGTCACCTGGACCAATGGCGACAAGTATGTAGGTGACTTCGCAAATAACTCAGCTACAGGCAAGGGCACCTACACCTGGGCAAATGGAGATAAATATACTGGAGACTTTGTCAATTATTCAGCTACAGGCAAGGGCACCTACACCTGGGTTGATGGAGCAAAGTATGTAGGCGACTTTGTAGATTTTTATAGAGACGGATACGGTACCTATTATGACAAAAATGGAAATGTAGTCTATCAAGGAAAGTGGTCAAAAGACCAGTTTATGGGGAATAAATAGATCTTTTATTACAAATAGTTATGATTGATTATTTGAATATCTTTCTAAGCTTTTTCTATAAGTAAAGAGCATTTTTTCGGCTAAGAATCTTGGCTCAACCAAAATAGCTCTTTTGCCAAGCTGTCTAAATTTTTGGAGCATATAGCCCTCTTCGGAGGGCTTGTATTTTATTTTGAAAAGAAGATTGTTTTGAATATCTTTTTCAAAGATTGGATTGAAATCTATAAGCGTTAATATGATCCTCTTTAGATCGTCAATATATTTTTTGTCAACCCAAAATTTGGCAAAAAGATATTCTTCAAGAAAAATTTTTTCCGCCTCTTTGAATAATTCATTCTCTCTTTCTATTATTTCAAATTCAAGTATAGAAGAAAATTGGGTTTTCATCTTTTTTCTATCTTCATTTAAATTTAACCACAAGAGATACCATTCATCTTTATAAAATTCAAATTCTATTTTATAAGGAAAACATTTTGCCTTAAATTCCTCAGAATCAGAAAGTTTAAATCTAAGAATTAAATTTTTTCCTTCAAGAATAGTCTTAACTAATGGCCATAAAAGTGCCCATGATTCTTTGTTCCTCTCTGGTTTATTCTTTATTATTATTTTCGGGAGGATAGATGCCTTTGTGTCACCTAAAAAAGCTTCCAATTCTTTTTTATCCTCTACGCTAAGGAAAGAGTCAGATTCATCAGTGTTAATTAAGTATTTTAGCCATTCCATCTCTTTATTACTTAAATTACAAAAATCATCATTTGTAAACTTTTTTATCTTATTTAATATTTCAAGGTTGTATATCTTAGATATCATAATGACCCTTCACTAATAACTGATTCGTAAGTAGACTTTAGGCTAATGAACTCCTCGACTAAACTGTCTCTTAGAGAATGCGGCTCTAATACCTGAGCGCTTGAACCAAAGCTCCTTATCCATGGTTTTATTTCGTTTAATTCCCTTGTCAATATTTTAAGAGTAAAACTATTTTTATCGATAATCTCTATTTGGCCATCTCCTGCCTCTTTTTTTACCCTGTTTAATATAAAATTTTTTGAACTTTTGCTGCTGTCGAAATAAAACTTTATTATTATTTCTTTTTCTTTTGCATCCTCTTCAACTAACCAAGATTTCTTGAGCCTATCCAATCTCTTTTCAATATGGTTATCTAAAATATCTGATTCCTTTGTAACTTTTCTGAACTCAAAAATTCTGTCAATCAATACTCTTTTAGTATCGCCATCAGTAATCAGATACCATCTTGCAAGTTGATAATCAAATAGTAAAAACTGAGGCATAACTTTTGTTTTCTCTAAAGCTTTATTCTTGGATTTTGGCAATAAACTTAATTCGAGTGAACAGGCTTTTTTACATTCTAATAAATTTAAGATATAAAGAACGTTTAGATCGTCGAACACCCTTAGCGGTTTTGAATGCTTGTAGCAAATAACATTTTGAATTCTTTTTAGCTTATTTATTCCAAGTCTTTTCTCTAAAAAATATCTTAATATCAAGCTTTTGGTTGACAAAAGCCCCGTATTAGAAAAAAAATCAGTAAAAAGATAGAGTTTCACTAATAAGTGTTCTGGCAATAGTGCCAAGGTCTTTTTTAATTTATATTTTATATATTTTTTGTCTTTTACTTTTTCGACAAATCCATCGCTGATTAAAACCTTAAGATAATTTCTTATTGTTCTTAGCTCTATAAGGGAGTTTTCGTCTTGACACAAGGAATCGTTTAGCTTATCGGTTATTTCATCAATGGACAGCTTGTCTCTTTTTAACAATTCTATTATCTTTGCATATCGTATCGCTTCTGTCTCTTTTATCTGGCCTGACAGCATAATTCCTAAATATTCATCAAGGACTGAATCAGAATCATATAGATATTTTTTTGATTTTAAGCCAATCAAAGGAGATGTTGCCAATTCCAATCTGATTTTTCTGATTTTTCTAAGCGTGCTTTCAAGACTCCCTATTGAGCCAAAAACTTTCATAAGGCTCTCTTTTGAATTAATGCCCTTTTCTAAGCTTATCAATTTCAGGAACTTCAACAATTTTTGTTTATCTTCTTTTGGCATAATTTATCTCATACAACATCTTTCCTTTTAAATTTTTAAATACAATCTAATATTAAATTATCATATAAAACGAACCTTGACAATTGAATATAGACTGCTAAAATTAACTTATTTTAAGATTGCCTTTTCTTAATTAGGGGGTAACAATGTCATATGTTAAAATTTAAAAAATTTGAAATAACGCTTAGGCTTCTTGATTCCACATCTCTGCCGAAATATAAAGGTATAACTCTAAGAGGGGGATTTGGGAATATTTTCAAAAGTATTGCCTGCATCCAAAAGGTCATAGATTGTAAAGATTGTATTTTAAGTGAAAGTTGCATTTATAGGAAAATATTTGATAGCCCAAGGCCTCAGGATTCAATGAAAATGACTAAATATCCCTACATCCCCCACCCCTTTATTATATTTTCTCAAAATTATGAAACGTTTTTTGATAAAGGAGATCTTTTTGATTTTGGGTTAGTTTTGATGGGTGACAACATTGAGAATTTGCCATTTTTTGTTTATACGTTTATCAAGTTAGGAGAAATTGGCCTTGGTAAAGATAGGGCAAGATTCGAAGTAGTTAGTGTCAGGGATGTAAACGGTGAGTTATTCGACCAAGGTCAAAAAACAATTAATTCATTTGTTAAGGATCCATCTTTGTTAAGCCTTGACAGAATGTATTCGTCAGAAAACAATGGCTTTAAAAGGCTTAAAATTGATTTCTTGTCTCCTTTGTCTCTTAGATTTGAAGGAAAAACAGTTTTTCTTCCTCAATTTCATATATTGATAAGAAATTTGTTGAGAAGATTTTCATTGCTTGAGTTCTTTTATGGAGATCCATCTTTTGAATCAAGCTTTATAAAGAAATGCATAAACGAATCACTTGATGTAAAAATTTTAGAAAATAATACATATTTAGAAAATTTGAAAAGATTTTCTGGTAGGCAAAAGAGACTAATTAATCATATGGGATTGGTTGGTGATATAACTTTTTCTAATGTACCGAACAATTTAGTTGCTCTAATTGAAAGTGCGAAAGATATTTCTATAGGCAGAAATACCAGCTTCGGATTTGGAAGATACCTTACAACTATTTTGTAAATTTTAAATTAAAACTGCTTTTGAGGAGTGGGTGAATGGTGGAAAACGTTCTGATAAGTTTCTTGGGCACAGGAGATTATAGGGTTACAAAGTATTTTATGAGCGGTGATAGTGAAAAAGAATTTTCTACAAAATATGTTCCTATGGCTATATCTAAGCTTGCTGATATTGAAAAAATTATATTGTTTGTTACGAAAGAGGCAAAAAATAAGCATTTTGAACAGTTTAAAAAAGAAGCAATTGATTTACGTTTAAAGGTAGAGGATAGAGATATTCCAGAGGGCATTACAGAAAGCGAAAGGTGGGAAATCTGGGATAAATTTGTTGATTGTGCTGAGGGATACAACAATATTTCATTTGATATTACGCACTCTTACAGACTTATACCATTTTATGTTTTTTTGACAATTGAGTTTTTAAGAAATATAAGGGGTATTAAATTGGGTGGTCTTTATTATGGCTTGTATGACAAAGATAAAGAAAAAAATCCCATAATTAATCTTGGGGAAGTTCTGGATATCTTAAGCTGGATAAACTTTTCTGGATTTTTCGTTAAAACTGGAATATTTTCAAAAGATGAGAAAGAATTTGTAAGAAAAATTCATGCAAGAGCTTATAAAGATAATAAGACTATGAAACCAAAAATTTTGCAAACAATAGCGGGTAATTTTGAATCCATTTCATCTTCTTTGAACCTGGCTCAAGAGATAAGTATAGATCAATATACGATTGACTTACTAAAAAATTTAGAAAAAGAGGATGATCTAATAAAAGAGGCAAATTACCTTGCAAAACCGTTTGAGAAGATTTTTAAAAGGATCAAAGAAGAGTATAAGATTTTAATTTCCGATGATCAGCCAAGTGATTTTGTGTATGCTAGAAGAACCATTCTTAAAGCTCGTTGGTGTCTTGAACATGGGCTTTTGACACAGTCAATTTTATTACTTAGAGAGGCACTGGTAAACGTATTTATCGAAGATGAGAACGAATTGACTCATAGAGAGAAAAGAGAAAAGATCTCTTATGCTTGCAATTATTTAGCCAATACTACAGGTATTAAAAATCCATTTTTTAAATCCATTGATAAGGTGAATAATTTAAGAAATTTGATAGCGCATTGCGGATATAACAAGAATTTGCTCGATGAGAAGAGCATAGAGAACGATATCAGAGATTTGATTGTGCTTATAGAGGTAGCAATTTCTGAAGAAAATATAAAGGAGGTAAGAGATTTCTTGAATAACAAAGTTTTTATTGAGATAGATCTTGGTAAGTTTTATGAAAATGTTGCAAAGGTTGGTGAAATAGAAGAGTATAAAAAGAAAGCATTAGAAATAGCTGGAGATGGTAAAGATGTAATCTTGACTGGCAACGCACCTGTCTGGATGTATCTATATATTGCACATGCTCTTCATGGAAAGGCAAAGAGTCTAAGATATTCATCACCTATCTTGAAAGATTTTACTATATTCGACCACAACCCCTACTGAATGTCTGTGAAAATATTTTTATCTATCTTTGGAAACACTGCTCTTTCATCTATTAGTCCAATCTTGAGCTCTGATATAAATATTTCTCTAATAAAACCGTCTATTTCAGTATACGTCTTTTCTTCTAAAGGTTGTATGCCGTGAGCAAGAAATGAGAGGTTTCTTGAATCTTGAACTTTTTTGAAAGACTCCCTGTTAAGCTGAAATGCTATGCCAAGCTCGTCATTCAAGTCATACAAAAGATCGTATATCGCATTAAGTCCAAGCCCCTTCTTTCCCTTATATGTATCCTTCCATCTATATCTGTTTTCTTCAGACAACTTGAGAGCGTCAAAATTAACTGTGGAGCTATCCTGGCCATATCTAGCTTTCAATCTTTCTTGTGCAATCATCTCGGTAAGCCTATAAAGTCTCAGTACTGCATCGTCAAAATGACCTGCTCTTGCCCTCCTTTGTGCATTTTCGTATACATCGGAAAAAAGCTCAAGGGAATAGTTTTTAAACTTATTTGTGCTGCTGGACATTACTTCGAGAAACTTTCTGTTATTTTCGATAGCGTTGTAAAGGTCTTTAAATTTCTTCTCTTCGAATATTCTTTCCATTACTGTAGACCTAAAACATTTGATAGCTTCTTTGTAATGAAAAAGATCCCAAAAATAATAACCGTTATTGATTTTTTTTATAGCCTTGAAAAGAGTTTTTTTGTTTGTATTTTCTATAATTTCTTCCAGAGTTCTGTCTGCTGCCGCAAAGAGTTGAGAATTAAAAAATTCCACAAATTGATTAATTTTATCCTGTTGAAAAGTCTCGAGCGGATTTTTTATTTCTATTATTTCCTCGTGGCCGCTTTCGACTATGCCTACTCCTTCTTTTGTTCTTTTCTTTCCGCCAATATAGCAAAACCTTACTCCTTTATTAGACATAGCCAAAAAGAGTCCTACAGACATAGCTTTTGTGCCAGGTGTAAAGTCAACTACTACTTCATTTGGTGCAGCAAATTTGGATATCCAATCGTATGCCTCGTTTGCCTTACAAAAAGTTTCTTCAATGGATTGGTGATCGTCGACTATAACCTTTTTAATTTTTATAGCGGGATTTTTTATTTCTTGAGATATAGAACTAATTTGATTTATAGATTCTTGGCTTGCGATAATAGAAATATATTTCGGTTTGTGGCTCCTGATGGACTTTATTACAGGTTCTACCGTTCCGCCTAATGTTATTATCATTGCCTTTGCTTTTTGCATTTTGAAATTCCTCCAGACTTATTTTGAAAGGGGTGAGATAGATAAATAATAAAACAAATTTTCGATTATTTATAGTGTATTTTAAGGAGGTGAAATGATTTGGGAGATTTAAAAAAAGAATTTCAAACTTTGGCCCTGGCAGCGCTATTTCATGATATTGGAAAGGTACTAAATAGAACTAAGGAAGGCTACAGTAAAAATCATACAGAGTTAACTAAGCAATTTTTGGATGAATTGATGAAAAGATGTGAAAATATCAAAGAGTTTGTCGATGAAAGCATATTTTCCCACATAGCATCCCACCATCATGAGGGCGCAAGCAAGCTTTTAAAACCAAAACAGCTTTCTGGCGAAAGAGAGAGATTTCTTGCGACCATTATTAGCAGAGCGGATAATTTTTCGAGCTCTGAAAGAACTGAAGACGATGATGCTAATCAGTCCAATAGGACTCATTCAAGGATGAGATCAATATTTTATAACTTAAAATTTGAAAATGCCCAAGATGGCAATCAAGAAGACGGGTTTTACGAGATAAAGGAATTGGAGCCTGAAAGTGTCTTTTTCAAGAAAGAAAGCCAGTTGGATAAGGAAGGAACACAGTTTTCGTATAAAGAGTTAGCAAAGAAGATTACTGATGAGGTTACAAGGATTGAAGCTGGGGACAATTTTAACCTATTCTTTTCTTCGGTACTATCTATCTTGGAAAAGTATCTAGCTCTAATTCCTTCTAGCACTCAATTTGACAAGCAAGACGTATCTTTGTTTGATCACCTGAGCACTACTAGCGCTATAGCCTGTACATATTATAGTTATCTTGAGCACAACAAAATTAATAAAGTTTCTGATTTGGACAAATTAGAGGTAGACGAAAGAGCAAAGCCATTTGCAGTATTGCAGGGCGACGTCTCAGGGATCCAAAACTTCATCTTAAAAGTTGAGGGGTCAAACCCAAGAGGGTTGACGAAAACGCTTAGGGGTAGATCGTTTTATATTGCAGCTCTGTCAAGAGCTGTTTCTTTAAAGATTATAGATGATTTTAAGGTAGTTCAGTCAAACATCTTTCTTGATGCGGGAGGAAAATTTTCTGTTCTTTTACCGAATATACCTTCTATTAAAGACAAGATATCAGAGATTAGAAGAGAGCTTGATGAATTTTTCTTTGCTAAGTTTGCGGGACTACTGAATCTTAATCTCACTGAGCCAGTTGAGATGGGCGTAAAAGATTTTTCTGTAAAGGGAAGTGAAGGTGAAGAAGGATTTCTTGGAATCCATAAAAAGTTAGGATACAACAACCAGCTTGCGAAATCTAACAAGTTTTACAGTCTATTTAGTGAAGATAATTTGGTAGATAAATCTCTAAATGACTTATATGAAAAATTAAGTATTAATGGTGTCTGCAATTTATGTGGTATCTTTCCAAAAGCACAAGGGGAAGATAAATGCCCTATCTGCAAAGCAATGGAAAAAATTGGTCAAAAGTTAACCAAAGATCGATTTTGGGCTCTGTACAGTATAAACAACAGAAATTGTGCTGATGAGATTGTACCTGGTGTATGTTTGGAAATATTAGAAAAAGAAGAAGAAATAAAAGAGAAGCTTTATGACTCTTTTGTTGTGGACAGATTCTTTGATGTTGGGAAAGATGATCCTATTATTGGCACAAGGAGATGGATAAACAATCATCTGCCCCTTGGAAAAGATTTTTACATTGATATAGAATCTGATGATCCCAGTAATGGAACGCTTTGTTATTTTTGCACTGATAAATGCAAGTTAGATCCTGATGAAGGCGAGATCAGTAGAAAAAATGTTAAACATGGTCCGCTTACCTTTCAGTGTATAGCTACCTATAGCAGATTTCTTGCATCAAACAACCAAGCTGAAAGAATGGGCGAAGATCATCTGGGCGTTCTAAAAGCAGACGTAGACAATCTGGGTAAACTTTTTAGAGACTCTATGAAGGAGAAATTTTCAATCTCAAGGGTTGCTACAGTTTCAAGGTTTCTAAACTACTTTTTTACTGAGGTCCTTCAGGACATTATTGAGCAAGATGAGAATAAAAAATTCAACACTGTTTACACTGTGTATTCTGGAGGGGACGATCTTTTTCTTATAGGTCCATGGAATGTCCTGCCTGATTTTGCTCTACATCTAAGTAAAAAGTTTAGAGAGTTTACTGGGAGAGATTGTATAACTTTTTCTTGCGGCATAGAGATGTTTAGGCCTCGATTGCCAATCGGCAGAGCTGTGGAAATTGCTGACAAATCTCTTGAGATGAGTAAATCTGGAGAAAAGGGAAATATTACAATATTCAAAAATACGGTAAAACTTTTCAAGAGATCCTCAGGTGAATTTGGTTTTGAAGAGTTGCTTCAATATAGAGACAAGCTTTCTGATCTTTGTAAAAAATATGGGGAAAAGGAGGGGAAAGGTCTAATCAATAAGGCGTTTTTGTATAGGCTGTTAAGCTTGTACAGACCCATGTTCCTTGAGGCTACAGGCCATGAAGAAAAAGGTGGCAATGTGAAATTTATTGGCAATGTTAAGGTTCTTTCATTTAGATATATCCCGCTTATGAAAAGAGACATAAAGAGAAATATTGTTAAGGATAGAAAAGATAAGGATCTTGTAGAACAGAAATTGACAGATATTAATGTTCTAATGAAGTTGGATGATAAAGGGCGATTTTATATGAAAAATTTAAAGATTCCTGCATTTTTAACTTTGTACAAATTGAGAGGAGGAGAATAAGAATGGATAATAAAGCAAATAGATCAAATACTTCAGATAACCAAAGAACCTTTGGGAAACAATCGTCTCCTGGACAAAATTTTCAGCAATCAAGTGCTGGAGGCATCAATGATTTTGTGGAATTTTCTTATAAGGACTCTGATGAATTTTTGGAAAAATCAAAAGAGTTTGCAGAAAAGTTGGCGGGTGATGAGGGTAAAGATTTAAGCAAATCACAGCTAAGAAAATTCTACGATCAGGTGATTAGCTTAAGAGATGAAGCCCTTTCTAGTAAAAAAATTGAGGTAGAAAATATAATATTCAAGTTAAAGCTATTGCAGGCAAGGGTAATCTATTTAGCTAATAGGAAAAAAGATAAAAAAAATACATATATATCCTCTACTGCCAAGAGGTATTTGGGAGGAATATTAGAAAGAGGCATAACACTTTGCAAGGAAAGCAAAGAAGATATTAAAAAAACTAAAGATGCTTTGAAAAAATTTTCCAACGAGTTTGAAGCGATATACGCCTTTTTTTATATGTTTTCAAAGGATAAAGATTAATTTTGGAGGTGTTAAATAATGCTAACATATAAGAATTTGACAGGAAAAATTTATTGTGTAACAGGCTTAAGGGTTGGAACCAGCACGGGTTCTGTAGAAATAGGGGGTAACGATAATCCTGTTATTAGAAACCCATACAATGATGAGCCATACATACCAGGATCTTCTATAAAGGGCAAGGTGAGGTCTATACTTGAGTGGGCATTGGGTAAAGTCAAAGGTGATGGAAAAACTCACTCATGTACGGAAATTAATTGTCCTATTTGTAATATATTTGGAGTTAGCGCGTCTGATAGAATTGAGGCTGACTCAAACTCACCAAGGGTTTCTCGCGCTGTTTTCAGGGATGCATTTTTGACTGATGAAACGAAAAAGTGGCTTAAAGATAGAGATATAGTAAAGTTTACTGAAATAAAATACGAAAACGTTATAAATAGATGCACTGCAAAGGCAGAAAACCCAAGGCCAGTAGAAAGAATTCCTGCGGGAGCAGAGTTTGATTTTTCTCTAAGCTTCAGGAAATTTAACGAAGATGACGAAGAATATTGGAAGACTTTGCTTTATGGCCTTATGTTATTAGAAAACGATTCTTTAGGAGGGTGTGGCTCAAGGGGTTATGGAAGAATAAAGTTTGAAGATCTGAATGATGAGAATGGGGAAAAAGTAGATCTAAAATCAATAAGCTTATAAATAGAATATTGTTAAGTTTTTTACAAAGAGAGGTGATATCAATGAATCTTTTTAAAATAAGCCTTCGGCCACTCTCGCTTTTTCAGACCCCATTAAGATCCGATACGCTTTGGGGACACATCTGTTGGGCGATTAGATTGCTAAAGGGAGAGTCTGAACTAAAAAACTTTTTAGCCGAGTATAAAAGAGGCAATTTTCCTATTGTAGTTTCTGATGTCCTCCCTGATGGATATCTTCCTATTCCAATGCATCCTGGCATTATTAAGTATTTTGACAGAACTAAATCTGAGATCGATCCTAAGAAGCTGAAAAAAGCAAAGTACATACCAATTTCTATATATGAAAAATTAGAAGATAGCTTTGATGCATTTCTAGAGAATCTAAAAGATTATTTTGCTAATAAAGAAAACATACAGGATACTGTAGATAGCTGTTTTGTGAACTTTGATGAGTGGCACTGCAGCATAAATAGAGTAACTGGCAATGTTGAGAGGGGAATGCTTTTTTCAAAGGAGTGCAGCTATTTTAAGGAAAGTCTAACACCTGTAATATACATAAAGTCTCTTTTTGATAAGCCCTATATAGAAAATATATTTAAATTTATGGGTGAAAATGGTTATGGGGCAGATGCATCAGTTGGAAGAGGCAGATTTGATTTTGATATTTTAGATGCAACCTTGCCTACTCCAAAACAGCCAAACTCTTTTATAACTCTCTCTCATGGCTTTGAAAGGGTATCAGAATTTAAGAGCTGCTTTTATGATGTGGATATTAAGTTCGGGAAAATTGGCAACAATATTGGTTCTAATCCTTTTAAAAAGCCTATTGCAAATTTTAAGCCTGGTTCGCTATTTATCCTAAAGGATACTGACCAGATAAAGGTTGCATACGGATCAATAAAAGAAAATGCTCACAAAAGTATAGATTTTGTGCACGAATACTCTTTGCTCTTTCCCTTTTATGTGAGGTGGCAAAATGAATAAAAGACAAATTTTTGAAACCAAGACTTATAATTTGAAAATCCTGTCTCCCATCCACATAGGTACTGGAGAAGATATAGATCCGATGGATTATGTCTATAAGGACAAAAAGCTTTATAAGATTTCATCTGATAGCTTTTTTAATATCCTTGAAAAAGGGGGTTTGAAAGAAAAAATAATAAAAGAAGACGTTTCAAAAATAAATATTAAGACTATTGCACGAAATATTAATGACATCTTTGATAGAAATAATGATGATTATGTATATTACATAGAAATTGAAGACAGTTTGGAAGACAGTTTTGCAACGAAGTATTTTAACCCAGATGCGCAGATGCAAATTGGCCTTACCCTTAGATCAGGGGATGACATTATAATTCCAGGATCTTCGATCAAAGGCGCTATTAGGACTGCATTTCTCAACTTTTTATCAGAGAAATATAATAGTAAAGTTTACGATAACAGTCTTCAAGGTAGAAACCTTATGTTAGAAAAAGATGATGAAAGAAATTTAAAAAATCCTATAAACGATCCGTTTAAGTTTGTTAGCATAGCTGACGTATCTGTATCAAATGAAACTAAGGTAGTAGAGATGAGTAGAGTAGGCTCAAAAGGCAGTGGCATTCCTATAGTAAGAGAGATTATTACCCCAGATAAAAATAAGAATAATTCTTTAACTATCTCGATTAAAACAAATTTAAGAGATTGTTGGGGTAGTGGAGGTTTTGGAATACCCAGGCTAAAAAAAGAATTAAGTGATTTGAGCCTAAAGAGTTTACTCGAAAAAACAGATGAGTTTTATAGGGGTCTTTTAAAGAAAGAGAGCTATTACTACAAAGGCGCATATTCAGGCTTTGATGAAAGATTTTTTACAGATATAGAAAAGGAAAAAGGTTATCTTTTAAGACTTGGATTTGGTTGTGGAAATTTAAGCTGTACAGTCAAGGGTTGCGATAAAGAACTAAAGCCTGGCAAGACAAAATTTTTGGTCAGCTTGAAAAATAAAATGCTGCCATTGGGCTACGCGATATTAAACGAATAAAATGAAACCCGCACAGATAATTGAGCTATTTTCTAACGGAAAAGAAAGGGAAGCGTATGATGCTATTGTTTCATGCGCTCCCTTCGTAGAGGTAAGAGACTCAGATCTTCATTTTGAGATGTATAAAATCTTGCTTTGCTTTGAGCTTTTGCCCCTTGCTGAAAAAGAATTAGAGCTCTCAATCAGGGATAATCAGAAGAATCTGAAGGCAATATTTGCTATGTCTGATCTTTATATAGAAGATTCAAGGTTAGATAAGGCTGAAAAATTGTATATTGATACTATAGATAATCTTCCAACTGAATCTGAGCTATATATTAGATATGGCTCTTTTCTTGAAATGCAAGATAAGACTCAAGCTGCAATTGAAGTCTACAAAAAAGCATTAGAATTAACAGGAGAATCTATCTTTAAATCCCTTATAAAGGATAGAGAAAATAATTATAATGCTGTATCAGAAGATGATGAGAAAGATATTCTTGATCCAGAAGACAGACATATCTTAAAATTTTTGCAGCTTTTTAGAGGAAGAGAAGGGGTATATGCCCGCCAGTGGAAAAATGCAAAGGGAGAGCAAGGATACTCCCCAATAACTGAACCCTTTACTATGGGAGTAGCCAAGAATCATATACTGGGCAATCTTACTGTAGGAGCCTATCAGCTAAGAATTGACAACAGCGTGTGTTTTGTCGTCTTTGATATAGACGTTGAAAAATCGAAGCTTGCAGATTATTTTCAGAAACCAGCTGAAAGAAGAAGAATAGACGCTTTACTTTTAAAAACTGCCCAAGAGATATACAATATCTGTGCCTCATTAGGAGTCTTGGCTTATATAGAGGATTCGGGTTACAAGGGTAGACATGTCTGGATTTTCTTGAAGCAGGGGGTTCAGGCCCACAAGGCAAAAAAATTTGCAAACTATATAATTTCTAAGTTAGGTATGTTACCAAAGGAAATAAATATAGAGCTTTTTCCAAAGCAGACCTTTGTAAAAAGTGGGGGGCTTGGGAATCTTGTGAAATTGCCCTTGGGAATACACATAAAGTCCGGTAGAAGAAGCATGTTTTTAAACTCTTATGGAACAGAACCTGAAAATCAACTTATGTTTTTAATGGATATAAGGCTAAACGATAGGGAAAGCTTTATAAAATTTATCGATAGCCTTCAAACAAATTCTTTAGGGCTGACTCCAAGTAAACAATTTGATAATGAATTACAAGATGAGATTGAGAAAGTAATTTCAGAAGAAGATATGCAGGTTATGGCTCCTCAGGAGGTAAAGTATTCAGAGCCAAAAGCGTTTTCGATAGATGAAGACTTAGAATACCTGATTTTAAAAAGTTCATGTCCGGTTCTTGGCATTCTTTGTGATATGGCTTTTAGCAAGGTGGGCTTAAATCCAAGTGAAATTCAGGTTCTCACATTCACATTTGGGAATTTAGAATTTGGAAATCTTATTGTAAATGAGCTTTTAAGCAAAGCAGGGGTTATAGACACCAGACTTTATCTTAAAAAACCTCTTCGTTCAAACCCGATGAGCTGTAACAAAATTAAAAAGCTTATCCCAAATATTACTTCTAATTATTGTTCGGAATGTTTTAACCTGAAAGAAATATCCACATATCCAAATCCTTTGATCCATCTTTATAAAAAAGACAATTTTTCAAAGTTGGATGCGGTTATTTTGAGGCTAATTGATCTGTCAAAAAAGAAGGAAGAAATAGAAATTGCATATAGCTTAGCCCTAAATTTTGTTATCGATGAGCTAAGAAGAATAGATATGAGAGAAAGACAGATTGGAAATTATAAGGTTTTTATTGATGAGGAGAACAGATTGCAACTTTCAGATTCGAGTGAAAATTGATACTTTATATTGTAGAGCACGGAACAAGGATCCACAAAGACGCTGATAGGTTTGATATCTACAGAGGCTCTGAGCTCGTAAGAAGTTTTCCATCCAGCCAAATCGAGAGCATTGTAGTTATGGCAAACGCATCTTTTACCCCACACGCTATAAACTATATTTTGAAAAACAACATTGACACTGTTTTTCTATCTTCTAAAGGAGCATATAGGGGAAGATTGATCGGCCAAATGCCAAAAAATGTCGAACTTAGAATTATGCAGTTCAAACTATATTTAGATAGAAAATTTGCGACAGAATTTGCAAAGAAGATTGTTTTTAGCAAGGCAAGTAATTGCAGGCATCTTCTTCAAAGATATAACTGGGACAGGCGCAATGATAAGGTTAAAGACTGTATCAGCAAAATGAAATCTTTGGCCACAAAACTTGAGT
>JAJXTU010000011.1 GCA_021783475.1 bacterium | reverse complement strand
GCTAAAAACCATTGCAGATGGAAGAGTTTTTTCTGGAGCAAAGGCAAAATCGCTTGGATTGATAGACGAGCTTGGCACTCTGAACGATACAATAGATTACATGAGAAATCTATTGGGAGCAAAAAAGATCACATTAGAAAAATTAAATAATAAAAACATCTTTGAGGAGCTTGTTGGAACCTCATCAAAAACAGATGTCCAGCAAAAAAATTTTCTAATGTATGTTCTGCCTTTTTTAAAAAATGATATACTAAAATACTAAATTTTAGGAGGTTAATGTGGCTAAGGTTGGAAATGCTTTCGAAGTCGAAAACAAGAGAATGGATGTAGACGGCGCAAAGGGCGCAAGCATAAGATGGCTTATCACGCCAGAAGACGGCGCTCCGAATTTTGCGATGAGGATGATTACTATTGAACCAGAGGGCCAGAGCCCTGCACACGAACACGATTTTGAGCATGAGATGTTTTTGCTCGAAGGAGAAGCAACAGTAGTATCTGAAAATGAAGAAACAAAAATTTCAGAGGGTTCATTCATATTTGTAAAGCCCGGTGAATTTCACACCGTTAAAAACACTGGTACAAAGGTTTGCAGATTTTTGTGTATGGTACCAAATTATTCTATAAAGTAAAGGTGAAATAATGCTACCAAGATTAAAAAATTTAAACAAGTTGTCTTTCGAAAGAAAAAATGGAATAAACAAAAAGGTTGTCTTTTCTCCAAATACCGATGGAAATCATTTTTTATCACTACATCTCTATGAGGGCGTACCAGGAGAAGAAATTAGGATAGATACAGAGGTTGGGGATGAAATAATTATCGTAGTCAATGGTGGTCTGAAAGTAACTGTAAACGAAATGGAATATCACATAAAAAAGGATATGTCATTTCTTTTGCCATCAGGAGCAAACTATCAGCTTACTGTTGAAGGAGGAGAGCCTTTAAAGGCTTTTATTATAGGCTGTGAACAGTGTATACTTACAAACGATCTAAAAAGAGAATACGAATCAGCTAAAGAATAGGTTTTATAGAATGTTTACAGGTATCGTTGAAGATATTGGCCAAATAATTTCATTTACTCCGCAGGGACAAGGTTATAAGATAAAGATATCTTTTAAGAAGGCGTTTGATGATTTAAAGATTTCAGACTCTATAGCCGTAGATGGCGTCTGTCTAACCGTAACGAGAAGAGGGGGACAAACGTTTGAAGCTGACGTCTCAAAAGAAACTGTGTCGAGAACAGCTTTCAAATATTTTAAGGCAGGAGTAAAAGTAAACCTTGAAAGGGCAATGAGTCACGAATCAAGGTTCGGGGGACATATAGTTTTGGGTCACGTAGATGCAATAGGAAAAATAGTATCTATCAAGGGGGATACGTTAAACACCATATTAACAGTAGAATTTCCCCCTGAATTGAAAAAATATATTGCACATAAAGGCTCTATTGCTGTAAACGGCATAAGTCTAACAGTAGCATCAATGAACGAAAATTCTTTTGACGTAGCCCTTATACCGCTAACCTTGAAAGAAACCTCTCTTTCACATAAGAAGGCAGGTTCGCTTGTAAACATTGAGGTTGATGTCATATCAAGATACATTGAAAATTTTTTAAAATTTAAGGATTGAGCAAAAAAGATATTGATCTTTTAAAAAATTATGAAATTCTTTATAATTTTTTTGGTCCACAAGGTTGGTGGCCAGCAGACAGTCCATTAGAGGTTATAGTTGGCGCTGTTCTTACTCAAAACACTTCATGGCAAAATGTAGAAAAGGCTATTGAAAACCTAAAACGAGAAAGGCTATTGGACCTTACGGCATTGGTTAATGTTGAGCAGGATAAGCTTGCAATGCTTATTAAGCCTTCAGGATATTACAATATAAAGGCCAAAAGATTAAAAAATCTTATAACAGAGATATATAAAAACTTTCAAGACTTAGAAGATATAAAAAAATTAAGCATGGAAGATGCAAGAAATTTTTTATTAAAGATAAACGGCATTGGATGTGAAACTGCCGATTCCATATTACTTTATGCGCTTGGATATCCAGTTTTCGTAATTGATGCATATACCTTAAGATGGCTTGGAAGATTTGATATAAAATTTTCAGACAGCAAGAGGGATAGTTATCATCAATCACAAGCTTTATTTATGAAAAATTTACCAATAGATTCTAAATTATTCAACGAGTATCATGCTTTAATAGTAAGGTTAGGGAAAGAATTTTGCAAAAAGGTACCTAGCTGCCATGAGTGCCCTTTTTACATCAGAGCTCTATAATGTTTTCAGTAGCATCTGAATCCTTTTTATTCTTTAGCTTGTGAGGCCTGGTATCTCTAATTAGAAAACTAAATACTATTGCGATAATAAATAGAAAAAATATCCAAAAAAATGTAGTGTTATAGGCCATTATGGCAGCATGCAGATCAATATAATTGCTCAGAAGTGCAAAAGCCTTGTTCGGCAAGTCTGCAGGAGTAGAACCTGCGTTTTGCATCAGGGCACCGCTTAAATTAGCAAACCAGGTGCTAATTATGGGGGACGTGGTAGCAGGACTTATTAGCGAGCTCTGGGTGTAAAATGGATTGTTTGTAACGATGTGTTCTACCATATATGCCCTGTTTATGGTAGTAGAGTTTTCAAGTATAGTAGCAAAAACCGCTATGCCAATACTGCCGCAAACAGTTCTTATTAGATTAAATAGTCCAGATGCTCCGAACATAAATCTTTTTTCCACGGTCATTAGCGCTGCAGTACTCAAGGATACAAATATAAAAGCAAAAGCGACTCCTTGAATCACCTGAGGAATTAAGATGTCCCACGCATTTGTATTAAGATTCATTGTAGTAAGAGGATAAAAACTTATTGCGGCTAAAATCGTAGCAATAAAAATCATCTTTTTTGGACCTATAAAGTTATATATCCTGCCAGCAAGCGGCATTGCAAAAGCCATAGCAAGACTCCTTGGCATAAGGGCCAGCCCAGATTCCATTACCGAGTAACCGAGAACGCTTTCGAATAGCATTGGCAGTAAAAAAAGGCTCCCGAAAAGTCCCATCCCAAAAATACCGCCAAGCGCAGTAGCGCTCGTGAAAGATATATCCTTTAGCACTCTTAGCTCAACAACGGGATTATCGGTCTTTAACTCCCATATTACAAAAGATATCAAAGAAATGGCGCTAACAATCGCAAGCTTTACTATAAAGTCGGATTCAAACCATGAGTTTTCTTGACCCTTTTCGAGCATTATCTGCAAGGTAGAGAGTCCCACTGTCATCAACATAAGACCAATATAGTCAATTTTGCCAGTATGTCTTTCACGATCGGGTGACTCTTTTAAAAAGAGGGATATCATTATTAAGTTCAATATTATAAAAGGCATATTTATATAAAAAATCCAGTTCCAATTATAGTTGTCGGTAATATAGCCGCCAAGTGTCGGTCCAATACCAGGGCCTAAAACAACGCCCATGCCAAAGATGCCCATAGCCTTGCCCTGCTCTTCTGGCGGAAAGGTTTCCCTGAGAATTGCCTGTGACATAGGGATTAGAGCGCCGCCGCCTATACCCTGAATAACCCTGAAAAAGATCATAGAGTTCATATTCCAGGCAAGACCACACAGAAATGATCCTATCCCAAAAATAATCACGCTAAAGGTAAAAAACCTCACCTTGCCGAACAAATTGCTCAAAAATCCTATCGTAGGCATTATAACAACGTTGGACAACATATATGCAGTTGATACCCAGGTAATTTCAGAAACTGATGCGCCCAGAGATCCTCTCATATTTGGGAGGGCAACGTTTACTATGCTTGTGTCAAGAGCAGCTACCAGTGTGCCCAGCATTATCGTAAGCGTTATCATCCATCTATTTGGGTGAGCAGAATCTTTGTTTGGCATATAGTTTAATCTCACATCCTTTTAAATCTAAAATGGGGGATAAATCAAATTATTTTTAAAGAGTACTTTGTGTACCGAGAGGGTTAAACAACAATGCGTCATAGAATACAAAACAAATTAACCCAATATACTTCAAAGCATTTCAAAGCTTGTACTGTTTAAAATCCTGTATCAACAAATGGATTTACAGAAAGCCCTGGGTAAAGAGGATGTTTCGAATCGTAAGGGCTATCAATTGCTATCCTGACGGGGACCCTTTGGACTACCTTTACAAAGTTACCAGTAGCGTTCTCGGGTGGCAAAAGACTAAATACTGCTCCTGTGCCTGGTTGGAAGCTTTCAACATGACCTTTGAAGGTAACTCCAGGATATGCGTCAACCTGTATGTCTACTTTCTGTCCGACTCTCATTTTATCAATCTGTGTTTCCTTATAGTTTGCAGTAACCCACAGGTCATTCTTTTTTACCAATATAAACAGTGTTTGTCCAGGGACAGCATAGTTTCCTACCTCTGCATATTTTTTTGCAATAAAGCCGTCTTCTGGAGCTAAAATTTGTGTTCTTTTAACGTTTACAAGAGCTTGATCGAGGTTTGCCTGCGCTGCCTTGATAGAATACAAAGTTGTAACTTTTTGAGCCCTAATGGTTTCTAGGGCAGCCTGAGCCTGAGCAATAGCCTTTTGAGCAGCTTGCATTGCAGCCACCGCAGTCTTTTCTTTGGTAACATAAGTGTCATATACGTCAGCAGAAACAGCATCCTGCTTGTATAGGTCTTCGTACCTAACTTTCTCTTTTTGTGCCAGCTCTGCCTGTGCCTTAGCCGATGCGTAGTTATCCATAGCTTGTTGCAGCGCTGCCTCAGCCTGGTTTTCAGAACTGTCAATTTCATTAATTGTAGCCTGAGCCTTATTCAAGGTCGCCTGATTAAGGTTTAATGCGTTAGTATAGTCAGATGTTTCAACTTCAGCAAGAACCTGGCCTTTCTTTACCTGCTGGTATCTTTCTACTTTTACCGCAACAATATTCCCAGATATCTGGGGGGATATATAAATATATGTGCCCTCTACGTATGCGTCATCTGTACTCTGGTGAGTAAGAGAATATACAACTTTTTGATAGGCAAATGGTGATAGTATTATGAGGACAATCAAAAGGGATATAAGAAATACCTTTTTGGTAGGTCTTTTCACTTGCGAAAGATTAAACTTAGATTTGAGATTGTTTTCTTTAGGTTGATCTGCCATAACGCCTCCTAATTATTTCTTGTAAAGTATCATTTTAGTAAATACTGACCAATCAGTCAACTATGTTATGTACATTGCTATAATACAAATAAATGTGTTATACTATATGTGGTGTTTCTTAATTGTTTATACTTATAGATAAATTTACTTTCTGAAACAAAAAGAAACTCTAATATTTAGATAGTATTTACAAATAATTTATAGTGTTATAATAGTCATAAGTAAATATTTTAAGGAGGCGTTTGACATGGACAAACAATCTGTTTTAGTTGCCTTTAGAAACTTTAAGGTTGACAGATCGGTTTTAAAGGAGGCTACAAGAATTGCAAGATCGAATGCGGCGACTGTTTGTCTTCTAAACATAGTTGAACGCTCTAATATACTTGGCGTATATAATCCCGTAGCAGAAGAAGAGCTTCTCACAAGAGCAGAAAACGAAATAGTAAAAGCAAAAGAATATCTTGCATCTGAGGGTGTGGAGGCTGCTGGCTTGGTAAGGTTTGGAGAGAGAAGTGAAATAATATGCGAAGTTGCAAATAAATTGAAACCTGTTAGAGTGGTAATTGGAAACAGAGGCCTTAAGGGAATAAAGAGGTTTTTGTTCGGAGGAGTACCTGAAAGAGTAGTAAAAACTTCTCCCTGTCCTGTATACGTAGTAGAATAACACAAACTAAAACTCATAGCCCCCGAAATTATTTTAATTTCGGGGGTATTTATTTGTTATACTGACTTTAGAAATTCCTTCAGAGCGTCAATAGCATCAGAAATCTTATTTGAATCCTTAATACCACCCTGTGCAACCTTATCTCTACCCCCTGCACCGCCGCCTGTAACCTTAGTAACAACTCTTGCCAAATCTTTTGCGCTAATATTTTGAGATATTTTGTCAGAAACTGATAGCACAAAATTAGCACTTTGGTTATTAACTGAGTACAAAAACAATACTAAATTGTCAAAGCGATTCCTGACAATATCTACAAAAAAAAGCATATCATCACTCGTATATGAATTGAAATTGTCAACAAACAAGGAAAAGTTTCCAATTTCCTCAGCCACCAGTTCGCTTGCCTTTAGCTTCAAAAAGTTCGAAGTCGCTTCTCTAAGGCGCCTTTTATCTTCCTCTACTTCTTTCATAATCGAAATCGACTTTTTTACGGGTGAGCCGCTTGCATCTATAATCTTATCAATTTTTTCAAGGTCTTCTCTTTTTTTCTGGAAGTATTCCAGGGCCCTTATACCTGTAAAAGCCTCAATTCGCCTAACAGAGCTTGCGATAGATTCTTGTTTTACAATAGCGAATGTACCAATTTCACCAGTCATTAGAGCATGAGTTCCACCACATAGCTCAGAAGAAACGTCATCAATATTTAATACTCTAACCCTTGACTTATATTTATCAGAAAATAAGGCCATAGAACCAGACTTAATAGCTTCTTCAAGGTCCATTTCTTTTGAAGTCACTGGGTGATTTTCAATTATTATTTTGTTTACAGATCTTTCTATATCCACTATATCCTCATCTGGTAGCGGAGCATTTGAAACAAAATCAAATCTTAACAGTTCGTCAGAGACAAAAGAGCCCTTTTGTTTGGTGGCTTCACCAAATTTATCTCTAAGCACGGCATGCAATATATGAGTACAAGTATGATTATTCGAAGATAGCCTTCTTCGTTGAAGATCAATCTCAGCATCCACAGAATATCCCACACATAATGTCCCATTCTCTAATTTTCCAATGTGAAATATTGCTTCCTTCTCTCTCTGGACGTCAATAACCCTAAAGATAGAATCTGCAAACTTTATATAACCATGATCTGCAACCTGGCCTCCGCTTTCAGGATAAAATGGCGTTCTTTCAAGCACTATAACGCCCTCATCTCCGACGGACAACCTAGTAGTTTCAGCGCTATCTTTATACATGCCAATTATATTTGAATTGGTCTTAATATTATCGTAACCAACAAATTCAGTAACGAAAGATGTGTTCACAATATCGTCAACAAATTGAGAGCCCTCTCTGGATTGTTCTTTTCTCTGTCTTAGTAAATTGTTGAAGCTATTTATGTCTACTCCGATATTGAACTCTGTTGCCATTTCTTTTGTTAATTCGACAGGAAAGCCATAAGTATCATAAAGTAAAAATGCAATTTCGCCTGAAACAATGCCATCATTTTTTATTTGAGGTAACATTTTATTAAACATACCTAAACCATCTTTCAGGCTCTGGGAGAACTTTTCTTCTTCAACTCTTATAGCATCTTTAATGTAATCTATTTTATCTGTAAGTTCAGGATACGAATGCCTATATATATCACAAACTTTTGGCACAGCTTTATAGATAAATGGCTCTTGATATCCTGATAGGTGAGAAAAAGTCAATGCCCTTCTTAGAAGTCTCCTAACTACATAACCCCTTCCCTCATTTGAAGGAAGGACTCCATCTGAAATTGCAAAAACAGCGCCTCTTAAATGATCTGACATAACCCTTAGAGAAGTAACCCCCGACCCGATATATTCTATCCCTGTAATGGCAGAAAGCTCTTCAATAATTGGATAAATCAAATCTGTTTCGTAATTTGAGTCCTTGCCCTGCAAAACTGAAGCAATTCTTTCAAGACCCATTCCAGTATCTATGCCCTTTTTCTCAAGAGGGGTTAGGTTGGACTCTTCATCTCTATTGTATTGCATAAAAACAAGGTTCCAAATTTCTAAAAATCTATCACAACCACAAAGAGGCGAGCAATCAGGACTTTTACAGCCAAAACTTTCCCCTCTGTCATAATATATTTCAGAACAAGGGCCACAAGGACCGACAGGACCAGCAGACCAAAAGTTATCTTTTTCGCCAGATCTATAGATCTTTTCTGCTGGGATGCCCAAAGATCGCCAAATGTCAAATGATTCGTCGTCATCATTGTAAATGGTTATATAAAGTCTATCCCTTTGAAGGTGTAAAATCTCTGTTACAAAAACCCACGCAAATGGGATAGCCTTCTCTTTAAAGTAATCGCCAAAAGAAAAATTTCCAAGCATTTCAAAAAATGTGTGGTGTCTTGCTGTTTTGCCAACCTCTTCAATGTCGTTTGTTCTCAAACACTTTTGGGAGGTCGTTGCCCTCCTAAAGGGTGCTTCTTCCCTGCCCAAAAAATATGGCTTAAATGGAACCATTCCTGCAATAGTAAACAGTATTGTCGGATCATCAGGTACGAGAGAAAAACTAGGCAATACGGTATGCCCTCTATCTTTAAAATAGTCCAAAAAAAGACGTCTAATGTCATCTGAAGTCAAAATCATACCTCCTACAATATAAAAAAAGTTAAATAGCTATATAATTATATAAAACGCAAAACTTCATTTACGCTCTTTCTCCTTGGAGCAGAAAGACTTTTTGTTGCAGGCTTACCCAGAGGTATTGTAGCAATAATTCTATCGTTATCGTGAATGCCTATAATCTTTCCCATTTCTCTTTTCGCAATATTGGGAGCTGTCATCCAACAACTGCCATAACCCATTATGTGTGCAGCAATCTGAAGCTGTAAGATGCTTGCAGAAACACTTTGTATTGATGCCTCGTAAGCGAAAGAGGGTTCATCTTCTTCTAAGAAATACTCGTTAATAAAGTCCATTACTGACTTGTATGGCTTTGCGATAGCAAATATTACAACAGGAGCTTCTTTAAAAAAGGTAAAATAGAAACTTGATTTTGAAATAAGTTTAATCTGCCTGGCATCCTTATCCTTGTCAAGATTTGAAGACATAAGTTCAAGTTTTTTGAGAACTGCGTTTGCAAGCTCTTCCTTTACGGCATTATCATATACAGCCACATATTCCCATGGTTGAGAATTAGTCGCAGATGGAGACATAGTTGCAATATATATAATTTTTTCAATATCGTCTTTTGGAACAGGATCGGGTAAAAATTTCCTATGAGATCTTCTGCTCAAAATAACATCGATAAGTTCTTGCTGCATTCAAAACCTCCTTTATAACCGCTTAAAGTTATCAATCATCCACCGATCGATTTTATGTTTTCAAAGGGAATTTACTTGTTCTCTTTTTCTACGCTGTGCAGATACCCTGGATTAAAAATCTGACTCAATAAATTTATCGGAATAGGCAATATGGTAGTAGTATTTCTCTCGGGAGATATGTCAGCAATTGTCTGCAGAAATCTAAGCTGAATAGTTAAGGGGTTTTGAGCCATAACTTCAGCAGCCTGCCTAAGTTTTTCTGAAGCTTGGAATTCTCCATCTGCAATAATAACCTTTGCCCTTCTCAGCCTTTCTGCTTCAGCCTGCTTGGCTATGGCTCTTTGCATCTCTTGAGGAATTTCGACATCCTTGAGTTCTACCACGCTTACTTTAATACCCCAGGGATTGGTTTGTTCATCTATAATTTGTTGAAGCCTATGGTTTATAGCTTCTCTTTGGGACAGCATCTCATCGAGCTCAGACTGCCCAAGAACCGATCTAAGGGTAGTTTGAGCAATTTGAGAGGTAGCTCTTACAAAGTTCTCAACCTTTAGAACGCCAAGCTCAGGATCAACCAATTTAAAATATACAACCGCATTTACCCTGGCTGGCACATTATCCTTAGTTATGACCTCTTGTGGAGGAACGTCCATCGTGATGGTTCTTAAATCTACTTTTACCATCCTTTCGACAAATGGAATTAAAAGTATAAGACCAGGACCTCTCACTCCAGCAAATCTGCCCAATCTAAAGACTACGCCTCTTTCGTATTCCTGGGTTATTCTTATGGCACTTGGTAAAACTATTGCGATAACAAATATTGCAAATAAAATAAAGATTAAAACTGAACTAAAAACTAATCTTACAATTTCAAACATTTCTTACCTCCTTTTATCAGATCTCTTACACTTCGTCTATCTTATAATTTGCTGATTTCGTTACCTTAAGAATTATTCCTTCTTTGCCCACAACCCGAACTAAATCGCCAATTTTATAAGATTGATCATCAACTGGATTCGCGCTCCAGAGCTCTCCATCATAAAAAACTAAAAGCAAACGTCCATCTTCTCTGACGTCTTTTACTTCAACCTCTTTATTCAATAAATATGAAGAATCTGAAAATGGTTTCTTCCTTCTCGTCCCAAGGACAAGATAAAAAAGAATTGCTATCAATATACCCGTCAAAAGAGCCACTGGAATAGCAACAGTCAGAACTGATGGATAGCCTACCCTCTCAGAAGGTTCAAAAAGCATAAACATACCGAATACTAGACTTATAATACCACCTGCTGTCAATATACCGAAAGTTGGCAAAAAGATCTCTGCAACAAAAAGGGTAACTGCAAACCCTATGAACAACAAACCAGCTATATTAAATGGTAGATTGCCGAGTGCAAATAAAGACAGTACAAGGGACATAAAGCCTATTACCCCTGGAAAGATTAACCCAGGGCTTGCTAGCTCAAAGATCATCCCAAAAATTCCTATCATCATCAGTATACTTGCAATAGTGGGGTTAGAAATAAAATGCAAAAAGCTCTCAAAGGGGGACATATTATAATATATAAAATTTGGCTCCAATCTTAGAGTAACCTTACTATTGTCAGCTATAACAGCTTTGCCATTTGCTTGAGAGACCAAAGAATTCAGGCCTGTTGCCACCATATCTATGACATGTTCTTTAATAGCCTCTGAATCGTTTATGCTTTTGCTATCGAATACCGAGCTTTGAGCCCAGGCTTCATTTCTGCCGTGAATCTTCGCAAGGCTCCTAATATATGAGGCTGCATCTTGAGCGGCTTTTTCCAGAAGTGTTTTATCATTGCCGCCGCCAATCATTATAGGATGCGCAGCACCAATAGAAGTATTTGGAGACATAACAGCTAAAGACGATGCCTGAACAATAAATGTTCCTGCAGAAGCAGCTCTTGCGCCAGATGGATAAACAAAGCTTGCTACAGGAACCCTTGAAGACAAGATTGACTGGACAATCTCTCTCATAGATTGGTCGAGACCGCCAGGCGTATCAAGTTCTATTATAACAAGAGAGGCATTTTGGCTGTTTGCGCTATCAATACCACTTTTTACATATCTTGCAACCACAGGATCAATCACGCCGTTTACGCGTAGGACCAAAATATCGCCTGCATAGGCGCTCTGGAAAAAAGAGAAAGAAAATAAGAACAAGACTGTTAAAACTATAAAATTAAAAAATCTCATAATTAATTAACCATAATTTGAATGTGTAAGGGACCAATTGCGTAAGTATCTTCTGCTGCAAGGATACTAATCTTAACCTTGCCCTGGTAAGATAAATTCTTTATGTTTCTTATAGCGTTATATAGCACAGGATATGACACGTTTCCAACAGTCCCGGTTAAAGGATCTGGCACAAGTCCTCTTAGCTTGGCTATGTGATTGGTCTCTTGCAGTAAAAGACCAAGCTTTGCGAGAAGTAAATTACTATCAAGGTTTGGATCTATCTCAGTAGATACTATCGTGTCTTCTTTTCTAAAAACAAGGTTATTTTCAAAAACTTGAAGTGAGGCAAGAATATGCTTTTCACCTACCACGACGTTGCCCTCAGAAAGTATTCTTACGGCAAATTGCATATTGTTTCTTGACATCATATTTATTGAATCGAACACAGTTTGTTTTGGAATAAAAATCACAGTATCTACGCCTTCTAATCCAAGCTCGTTTATCAAAATAGAATTGGTCTTTTGTATAAAATTATTCAGCTCGCTTTCACAAACTGCCTTATCACCGCCTTGTATTGTTGTTTGGGCAATAATTTGGTGTGCCTCAAACTGAAGCTTCCCAGTTCTGAGAGACTGAATAGATGTTTTTAACTTATCCAACAGGGCTTGAGAAGAGCTAATATCATTTAACAAGCCTTCCTTTTCAGAATTAAGAGATATTATCTTCTCATCAAGCAAGGACTTTTGAAATTCCATCTCTTTCACATGAGAAAGGGCTAAATTATTTTCATTTTTAAGTTTTATAGTGTCTAAAATAAGCTTTTGTTTTTCTTTATTTACATCGTTTAAATCGAGTTTCAGATTGTTTAACTCGCTCAAGCTCTTATTGTACTCAACTTGTAAGTTATTTTTTTCCTTAACAAGATTGTCTTTTTCCTTGCTGAGAGTAGAAATTTCTTCTTTTAAATTCTGAAGTCCAAAAAGTGCCACCCTAGCATTTTGTGAGAGAGACAACATAACCACAATGGTAATCGTAGCTATCAATATACCAGAGCTTACAGACATAAAGATTGCAGTATGTTTTGGTCTCAAACCAAAAATTGAGAGCCTTTTTTTGCCAGCTTTTTTGCCAAGTTTATCAGCAATATATGCAACTACTGCGCTAAGCAGCAGAAGAATTGGTATGAAATAAAATCCTAACTCTACGTGTCCCATTTGACAACCATAAATATTCCAAAAATTGTGATCAATATATCCGCGCCAAACGATGCCAGAAATGCAGGAATGTCTTTCATATAACCAAGAGTAGTGAATAGGCTAAAAATTAAATAATATGCAAGCACAGTAGATATTGCGATACCAAAACCAAGAGCAGACGATTTTCTCTCAGATGCTATGCCAAAGGCAACTCCTATACAGGCAAATGCAAAACAGGCAAAGGGAAGAGATATCTTGTTGTATAGATCTACATACAAAGTCTTATCAACTATGTCTTTTGACCTTGATAAATAAGAAAGCAGCTCAGAAAAACTCATATCTCTGGGTTTTTTCGTCGGCAAAGATTTTATGGTCTGAGGCAGTACCCCAAGAGGTACGATAAGTTTTTCAAAATCCAATCTACCCATAATAAGGCCATCTTTAGAAAATTCATACGACAAGCCTTTAGATGCCACCCAACGGTTTCCTACAAACATAAGACTATTGGAATATATTGTCCTTTTTAAAAATTCATTGTCAAACTCCTGGATATAAACGTCCTGCAAGCTCATAGTAGATGGCTTATATTCTTTAGCAAAAATTACAAATTTTGGTTGAGGGCTGTCAGGGGGCAATTTAAATAAAACATTTTGCCTCTCTGTATTAAGCTCTTTTTTCAGGTCTTTTGCTACTATATATCTGCTTTGATCCATCAAGGGATAGGCCAATTTTTCAAAGGTAAGAAAAGAAAGCATTGAAAAAATGATGCCGATCACTATAAAGGGCAAGGAGAAATTGAAAATAGAAAGTCCAGCGGATCTGAGAGCAGCTAGTTCCCAATTTGATGAAATTCTTGATACTGCCATCAAAACGCCCAAAAGGGTTGCCATAGGAAAAGCGAACGCAATGGCATAAGGTATACCACAAGCTATTAACTTAGAGCCAGTTAAGAATGAGCCTTGGTTATCGGCAACCAATTTTATGGTCCTCATAGACTCTCCTGCTATCATCAAACCAGAAAAGGCAAGGAGCCCAAAGAAAAAAAATGGCAAAAAATCTCTTAATATATAAGACCAAAATAGCTTATTGAATATTAATCTCATTGTCCCACATTTGTAGCATTTTCTCCGGGGCTATTGGCATCTTTTGTTAGAGAACCCGAAGTATCGCTTGACTTTATGTTTGTGCCTTCTATCTTGCCTGTTTTTGTGTTTATAATAAATTTGTCACCAGTCATTTTCGATGACTTAGAGCCAATAGACGCATCGCCTATCAGTGTAACAATGTCATTTAAGGATGTAAGTTCATTGCAGGCAAACGAGTATTGTTTATAAACGCCATCTTTTACGTTAAATGCATCTACGTAAGTCCCATTATCAGTTTTTTTTAAAATAACTTTTTTTGATAAAAAGTTTAAATCTTTGCCAACCAATTTACCATTAAAAAGGTCTAAAACAGAATTGTTTGGATAATATTGAGCCTTTTCACCAGTAAATTCATAATCTTTATAGGTGATAATTACATTACCTTCTGCAACCCAAGTGCCAGTTCCAAAATCAAGATAAACCTGATCAGCTTTTACATTTGGGCTTTCGGCAAAAGAAACGCCTGCCAACAAACATAGCATTAAAAAAGAAATTATAAAGCACTTTATAAAATTCAAATTATCCTCCGAGAATTAAACATATTAATTTTTGGCAATTAATTAAGAAAAGTAATTCTTAAAATATATTATATATTAAATCAGATTAGATTTAATTTAGAAAGGCAGAACATCATCTGAAAATATCATACTTAAAATTATATCTTAAAATATTGAAATTAGAGGCTTTTTTAATTCTTAAGGCACAATTTATTTTTTCATAAGACAAATTGCCGCAACCTCTTTAATGGACAATCCGTTTAGATTGACAAAACCTAAAAATTATACTAAACTTGTAATGTTAGTTAAAACTAACTTTGGAGGAGTTTATGGATATGATGTTGATTTTACTTTTAGGCCTTATATCTTTATTTGTTCTATACAGGATGTATTCAAAGAAAAAGGGCATCTGTGATAGCTGCCCCAATAAGTCTTGCAAGGCAAAAAATTTCGATTGCTGCGATTTAGATAATCTGCCCAAGGAGAAAAAAAATGGTGCTAAATAAAGCTTTAAAAAATAAAAAGTATAGAGTAATCGACATAAAGTTAGATGAAAAGCTTGCAAGAAGGCTGCAAGAACTTGGGATTGTAAAGGGCGGTAAGGTTCACATGGTAAGAAGAGCACCTTTGGGAGATCCAATTCACATCTGCGTGAACGGCCAAAATATATCATTAAGGGATTCGGTGTGTTCAGGTATCGTCATAGAAGAAGACAAATAGCTCAGCCGCTCGAGGGCTCAATTAAAATAGCTTTTGTTGGAAACCCAAATGTCGGGAAGTCTGCGCTCATAAATGCCATAGCTGGCTCTAACCTAAAGGTTGGAAACTGGCCTGGAGTTACTGTTGAAAAAAAAGAGGCAAACCTTATCATAAATGGAAAGATGTTTTCCTTAGTGGATTTGCCAGGTGCATATTCTTTAAATCCATTCTCTCTTGAAGAGAAAATTACCAGAGATTTTCTTATAAATGAAAAACCAGACTTGATAGTAAACGTGGTGGACAGCAACCAACTCGAGAAAAGTCTTTTTTTGACGCTGGCTTTGTCAGAATTTGAAATACCTATGGTAATAGCTCTTAACTTCTTCGATGAGATGATAAAAAACAAGACAGAAATAGACATAAAAAAGTTAAAAGAACTTCTATCGGTAGAAATAGTTCCAACATCGGGGATGAAAAAGATCGGTTTAGATGCCTTAAGGAAGGCAATATACAAAACACTTAATGAGGGCACCCTGCCAAATATACTATTTGAGGAAAGTCTTGATAGGAAATTTAATCAAATAAGAGAAATGCTTTCCGATAAAAATATAAACCTTGACTATCCGCTATCTTTTGCGGCTGCAAGAGTGTTAGAAAATGACTTGCAAGTAGTAGAAGAGCTGCAAAATAAGAACCTTCTCGATAAAAAAATTACAGACCTCTTGCTTGACAACACAACATACATCCAATCAAGGTATAGGCTGATATCTTCAATATGTAATAGCATTTTAGTGAGAAGAATAAATGAAAACAATTTAACACAAAAAATTGACTCGGTATTATTAAACAAGTTTTTAGGCTTACCGCTCTTTGTCATAATGATGTTTGTAGTATTTAAGCTTACCTTTGACTTGTCTCAACCGTTTGTCGATTTTACAGGTTATCTCATAAATAATTATATTGGTAAATACACTATTTACTTGCTTTGGTTTTTGCCAGACATATTTAAGTCGCTTATAAGAGAGGCCATCATAGGCGGTGTGGGCTCTGTAGTAAGCTTCTTCCCGCTGATAGGCATATTTTTTCTATTTATATCAATACTTGAAGAAAGCGGTTACATGACAAGAGCAGCATTCCTTATAGACAAGCTTATGAATTCAATTGGGCTTAGCGGTAAAGTTTTTATCCCACTTATACTTGGCTTTGGTTGTAATGTCCCAGCAATATATGCCACTAAGGGTCTGGATTCACAAAAGGACAGGCTGCTTGCAGGTCTTATGATACCGCTAATGTCTTGTTCTGCAAGACTTCCAGTTTATCTATTGTTCACAGCAGCTTTTTTTGGTAGTTTTAAGGAGTTGGTGATACTTGGATTATACTTTCTTGGTGCTTTTATAGCCATAATACTTGTTATATTGCTACAGTTAGCAGTTCCATCTTTAAAGATGAATTCTACGCCTTTTATCTTAGAATTGCCGCCTTATAGAATTCCTCCTTTAAAATTCCTCCTTAGACTTACAGGCTTCAGGGTGAAATCTTTTATAAGAAAGGCGGGTTCTGTAATACTCTTTACAATGATACTTGTGTGGAGCGTAAACTCATTGCCATACAATGCGCCTCCTGGAGAAAGTTATCTGGCACAGGGGTCAAAGGCTATTGCTTTTATATTTGCTCCAGTAGGCTTTGATAAGTGGGAGGCAGTAGCGACTCTCCTGCCAAGCGTAGTAGCAAAAGAAGCAGTTATTGGAACGCTCGGTCAAATACTTGAAGGGGAACAAGGAGCTTCTAAGGAAATAAAAATCCCAGAAAAATATAATTTTTTGAGCGATACTTCAGAGGTTATTGTAAAATTTAAAAATTCATTTATCGAAACAGGTTCAAACCTTTTGAACTTCTTTACAATAAGTTCGTTCCAAGAAAAGGAAAAAAACGAAAGTCTTATGAACAGGCTAAAGGTTTTGTTTACACCACTATCAGCACTGTCGTTTATGATATTTATATTGCTTTTCGTGCCCTGTATCGTTACTATCAGCGTTTTTATACAGGAATACGGCATAAAGTGGACTATTTTCGAAATATGCATGCTTCTTGTCATTTCATACAGCGTTTCCACATTGGTTTTTCAGACCGGGAGGCTATTTATTCACTGAAGACTCTCTGATATATATTTCCCAAAAAACTGGAGAAATTGAAAATGTCAAAAAATAAACAGTTTTGGATCCTGATTGGACAAGCTCATTATAAGCGCTCTTTGAAGTCGCACCTGAAGTTATAACGTCATCGATTAGTAATATTTTTTCTGGCGCAGATTCTGCACAAAAGCAGTTTGCAACATTAAGACGTCTTTCGTTGAAATACAAAAGATGCTGTTTCTTCGTCTCTTTTATTTTTTGAAACCTGTATATCGGTAAATTTTTTTTGTCTGATACTTCTTTCACAACTCTATCCAAGTGAGAGTGCCCAAATTTGTCATCGGGAATACACGAAACGCAAAACCCATCAAATCTTTTGTCCTGCAGAAATTTCAAAACTAATTTTGATATCTCCTCCATAGCTATAGAATTTGACTTTGCTTTGATTATCAAGTCTTTAAATCTATCTTTATACATCCCGATAGAAAAAGATTTTTCAAATGGAGGGCAAAAGAATTCAAATCCATCTCCAAAAGATGAGCTACAATTCGGGCAAATATAATCCAGACTAAGATCGTCGCACAAAATACAATGCCCCCCAAAAAGGAGGGCAAATATATTTTTAAAATTTTTTAAACCCATCTAATATTTATGAAGCTATGACTTGATTCCCTTTTTCAGATCTTCAACTTTGTCAAGCTTCTCCCAAGAAGTTCCCAAATCCACTCTGCCCATGTGGCCATAGGCAGCAAGAGGCCTGTATATTGGTCGTCTGAGATCGAGCTGGTTAATTATAGATCTTGGTCTAAAATCAAAGATCTCTCTTACGAGCTCTTCTATTCTCTCTTCTGGTACGTTATTGGTCCCAAAGGTATCTATCATTATAGAAAGGGGATTAGCCTTGCCTATAGCATACGAAACCTGAATCTCAGCCCTTGCAGCAAGTCCAGCCGCTACAATATTTTTTGCCACATACCTTGCATAATATGCACCCGATCTGTCTACCTTCGTAGGATCCTTGCCAGAGAAGGCTCCGCCGCCATGTCTGGCCATACCTCCATAGGTGTCTACAATTATTTTTCTGCCAGTCAAACCTGAGTCTCCTTGAGGTCCTCCAATCACAAACCTGCCAGATGGATTTATGAGAACCTTCATAGAGTCATCTCTTAGATTTTCTGGAATTACTGGCATAATAACCTTTTCGATAATCTCTCTTTCTATCTCGTCGTTTTCAACGTCTGGTTTGTGTTGGCTAGATATGAGAACGGTGTCAACCCTTATAGGCTTATAACCTTCATACTCGACAGTAACCTGTGTTTTGCCATCAGGTCTAAGAAATGGAATTATTCTATTTTTTCTGGCGAAAGCTAATCTCTTTGCCAGGTTGTGTGCTAGGGTGATTGGAAGAGGCATGTACTCTTCAGTCTCATCACAGGCAAAGCCATAAACCATTCCTTGATCTCCCGCTCCAAGCTCTTCTTCAGGCGCATTAACTTTTTCACCACGTTTTTCTAAAGCCACATTAACTCCACCTGCTATATCAGGTGATTGAGGATCTATAGATGTTAGAACAGCACAGGTTTCGCTATCAAAGCCATATTTTGCCCTAGTATATCCAACTTCCTTGATGGTCTTCCTAATAATGCTAGGGATATCCACATATGTCTTTGTAGTAATTTGCCCAACAACTAAAACCAATCCCGTAGCAACAGTTGTCTCTGCAGCTACTCTCCCAGATGGATCATCAGCTAAAATTTCGTCAAGTATAGCATCTGAAATCTGATCGGCAATCTTGTCGGGGTGGCCTTCTGTTACAGACTCTGAGGTGAAAAAATAATGCTTGTTTTGGATCAATTTTTGTACCTCCTGAAGATTATTATTTTAACTCACATTATCAAATATTTATAACAAAATTGCAAGCACAACAATTATTTGTCTCATAGAATTTTACAATAAAAATTAATATACTATTTTGCTATAAATAGCTTAATACTAAGTATAGCTCATTATATACAGTATGAAATATGCAGCACAAAACGTTTATAAGAAAATCAATTTTCATATTTCAACCTAAAGAGCGTTTTATCAATGAGAAATATTTATAGACCAAATTTTATTTTGACGACCAGTTGTCAATAGCGTTGTTTATGTCTGGCCATATTTCAGGGATCATATCGGATAGCACCTTGCCCTGTTCAAAGAGTATCTGTTTCCTCGAAACCCAAGTTTCGTTCTCATGCCAATCGAATGATATCTTCTTTTTTATGTCTTTTGACCAGACAGTATCTCCATTTACATCAATCAACTTAAAGTTAACATCCATAAGAATCTTCTTTTTTGGAGAAAGCGACAGAAAACGACCAATCCACCAGGATCCGCCAAATGAGGGCATACTTAATAAATCGAGAATCGCGCCCGGGCTAGATGCTATAGGCTGCGGCAGCAGCAGTGGCTGCGGAAAATCTGGCACATGAGAAATGGTAGTAATCAGGAAAAGTGTTTCTTCCGGTAAATATCCCATCTTGTTTGCTATGAAAGACCTTGAATCTCTTGACATATCTGTAGGGTTAAAGGCCGCAACGTCTTGAAAAGATAAGAGCATAACGTCATTTTTATATTTTTTCAAAGAACCTATAAACATTTTCATGGGAAATGGGGTTTCCTCATAAGAGGCAAGATATATGCCATTTTTAGCTTGGGGAGGAAAAACTATTATAGACGGTTTTACGCCAATGGTCTTGCTCCCATAAGGATAGTATGGAGCGCTTAGGATTCTATCTCCCGACAAAAATGGTTTCATAGCAGTTTTTATCTCGCTGTGCAGATAATCAAGATATTGTATTTCTCTAAGTCTTTGGGGAACGCCTCCTGGTATGTATTTCACAGGTCCAGAATTGAAAGTTTTTATGTCCCTTTGGGAGACTCCGTAAATCAGCCTACCTGACCTTGCGCTGTAAACTCTAATCTCAAGCCATACATTAATTTCATACTTCTCGAAGATCAGATTGGGGAGGTTGACTATGTCCACAAGGTGTATGATTGGCAACACCACAATATCTCCTTTATTAACGCTGCCCAAACCGAAATATGCACAAGACATAATAAATTCCTTGTTTATTCCATTAAATTTTTTTTCAAACAAGTTGACATCATCGGTGTCTATATATTTAAGGCCATATCCAGGAAGAGTATTGTCAAAAGCTCTTATTTGTGAACCAGAATATCCAGGGTCTTCGTTTAAAAAGGTTGTTTCTGCAAGATATGGTAAAATAACAGCCTTTTTCGTATCAATAGAACCCGCATTGGCTTTAGGAATAAATGCACAAAAAAATATAACTGCTAGTAAAAAAAATTTTATTCTCATGGTAGTATTTTATCAGAAAAAGTTAAAAATAGATTAGGATATATATTAACTATTCTGAAAATTTCGAAAACTTATATTTCGTAGTATACCAAATTGAATGTTAAAATTCATTAACAGGGAAAATAAGAGTTTTACATATAAGTTGAGGAGGAAAAGATGTCAGATGAAAAGTTAAATGAGGCTATAAGTTATTTTGGTGAAGAAGAGCTGAGGCTATCAAAATTGCTTTCAGATGAAGAAAAAAAATGGATATATGATTTTTTCGACAAACTTTCAAGAGAGCTTGATTTCGCTGTAACGGTATCAGACCCAGAAGGCACCCCTGTCATCCCTGTAATAAATCATTCTGATCTGTGCGGTAAAATAATCCGTAGCACAGAAAAGGGTCTATCCAGATGTAAACAAGAGGCAGCAAAGCGCGGTAAAGACGCTATGGATCAAGGCAAGCCACAATACTATTTTTGTCATGCAAACATACAAGACTTTATAGTGCCAGTTTTACTTTATGGCAAAAGAATAGGAAATATTGCAGGCGGACAGTGTTTGCCTAAAGAACCCGATGAAGATATGGTAGAACACTTTAGGAAATATTTCACTGAAATTGGAGTGCCAAATGTAGAAGAATCACTCAAAACTTTAAAAACTGCTCATATAAACCCAAGAGAAAGAATTGGAAACTTCACTGTGATGTTCGATGCCCTAGGGAAAATCATATCAAACTATCTTATGTTCCAGGTAGAGGCAAAGATAGAGGAAATGAAGTTGTTTGAAGCTATAGATCAAAATCAAAAAACATCGTCTTCACTAACCCAGACGCTTAGCTCGCTGTCAGCAAGCTCTGAAGAGCTAGCAGCATCTAGCCAGGAAACAGCCGCCGTTGTTAATGAAGCAAGGAACAAACTGGATGAAACTGACGCGATAAACACTTTTATCAAAAAAATCGCAAATCAAACAAGACTTCTTGGCTTGAATGCTGCAATAGAGGCATCCAGAGCGGGCGTGCACGGCAAGGGATTTGGTGTGGTAGCTAGTGAAATACAAAAGCTTGCAACTGAGTCTATGAAGTTTGCCAATAGAATAAACGAAACCTTAGAGGAGATAAGCTTATCAGTAAGGCAGATACTCGAAGGATCCCAAAGTATAGCAAAGGTGTCAGAGGATCAGGCGATGTCTATAAACGAGATATCAAAAGTAGCAGAGGATCTGCACGCTATATCAGAAAAGCTCTTGAAAATGAGAAAAGCTAAATAGTTATTTTTTCTCCAATTTAACATATAGCTCGTTTAAAGAATTATAAAAATTCTCATTTGGGTCTTTACAGACCAAGCTTTTCATAAAACCAGCTATCGTGCCAGCGCTTTGGTCGTCTACCACGTCTACGTCATCTGGCCTATATGCAGCGGTATACCCAAGAGCCCATATTAGCGCGTATCCCACAGAGTCATCAGAAGTAGTGTCGCTTGAGTTAAGAGAAGCTAAAAATGTTTTGCAGGTATACTTTTTCGGATTAAAAACTAAATTTTTATCTTTGTTTGAATTTCCAACGTAGTGAAAAGTAAAATATTTTCTTACAAAATCAAGCAAGGTTGCATTTAAATTTTGTGCACAACCTTCACTCAAATCTGATGTCAAGGATTTCAGCATATCGCTATTTAAAGATAACAAACTCTCATCTTTAAAGGATAAGAAGCCCCATACCCACAAGGTCTGTAAAGCTACGCTGCCAGAATCAGTCGAATAGCTCTGGACAAAATCCCTGCATGTATATACATTTGGATCAAACCCTTGTGCGTTAGAAATAGGATTAAAAGTAAAGAAAAAAAATAATCCAAATAATATTAATTTTTTCACACTAGCCCCCTTTTAGTATTTATGGCTTTATGTATGTGAAACCCAGATCTTGAAGCTTAACTATCTCTGTAATACCAGCCCTTACAATTTTCGCCCAATTAAAAACTAAACCGGTATCTATCTTATAAAAATTTAGTGCATTATTACAAAATTCAAACATTACTCCTTTGTCAGATAGATCTTTCATAGGATTTTCAAGCTCGCCTCTCAAATCGCTTGTTAGTATCAGAACCCCTGCTGAGTTGGCCACAACTCTTATGTCGTATTCTGACTCACCCGATATGTCATTTATAAAATTATTAATATTTTTTACTGCAACCGTCCATTCTTCCAGCTTCGAAATGTGAAAACAAACTTTTAGCATACTCATCTCATCAAACCTCCATGTCCAGAATGTCTGATCATCTCATAGGTAATCCTCAATCCAGAAAATGCTATCTGGCCAAACAGATCAAAAGCCCCAGGATCGAATCTAAGCGCGCCCCCGGGCATGCCAAAAATTGGCAGATCTCCTAAATATGCCACAAGAAACATTGCACCAGGAGAAAGCGGTGCCCCATAGCTGACCACAGAAGCGCCCGATCTCCTTATGCCCTCAGCAGACACGTCATCTGGGCTCATGCCTCCAGTAACAATTATAATCTGGACGCTATTTTTCACAAAATTTAATATAGTATTGGATATTAAATCAGGATCGTCTGGCAGGCTCTCCCTCACAACTACTTCAGAGTTAAATTTTGCCACCTTGTTTAGAACTAAGGGGGTAAAAGAGTCTTCTTTTCTTCCATAATAGACCTCAGAACCAGTGACAATCAATCCAACTCTCATACTTTTAAATGGGTATAGCAATAATACTTTGCCCAGATTTCTACACTCACCCTCTATTAGATCTATTTCTCTTTTCTTTACGACCAAACCTTGAACCTTCGCCTTTGCGACAACCTTGCCTTCATCAACTACGGTATTGTCCTTTAATGTGGCGACCAGGGTATCTCCTCTTGAATTTATAGCGTCAAGCTGCCTTACTCTTACCTTAAAAAGTCCTTTTTTAGAAGCCACAACGTCTGCCCACGCCTCACCAGGCATTTTTACGATCAAGTTATCGCCCGATATTGCGCTTGCAAGCCTTAGGGCAGCGTCATCCTCATGGATTTCGTCTTCAGCAATCTTTAAATCCCATATAAAATCCTTGCCGATCTCTTTCAAGATAGATATATCATCAGCGGTTATTACATGGCCCCTTCTAAAAACAGCCTCTTTATGTTTGCCGGGGACAATCTTTGTCAGATCGTACCCCAAAGTCATACCAACACTTTCCTCAATAGGGATTTTCTTTGATGGATACACTTTATACCTCCAGAGAGAATGGGTAAACTCTTACTAAAGATCCCTCTTCTTGCGCTGGACCAGGATTTAATCTGGCAATATGTGTCATATTGTGAAACCCCTTGAACGAATGACTGTGTTGAGAAAACTTTTTAAAATAAAATTTATTGTCGATTAGGGTTCCTCTTAAATATCTTGCCTCTTTGGATGATTTATTAAAAGGTTCACCAAGCATAGCGTCAAATGGCTCAAGAGAATAGTCCTGACCAGAAATAAGAAATATTAGAGGTCTTACAAAGAGATAAAAACCCAAAACAGCAGCCCAAACATTTCCAGATAAGCCAAAATAATAAGTTTTATTTTTCTTGAAAGCCATTATTGACTTGCCAGGCTGCATCTTTACCCTCCAAAAAAGGGGCTCAAAAAATTTTTGGGCGATCGGAAACAAACCGTCGCTCGTATCGAATGAGGCGTTACCAAAAGAAATTACTATATCTGAGTCGTTCAAAGATCTTTCTAACTCACATTCGGTCTCCAGGTTGCTCCTGCATATCAGATTCCTTTGAATTTCTATGTGAGGCTTATTTAAAATAGCTGCAAAGGTTGGCGTTAAAAAATTTTTATACATGCCTTCTTCACCGCAACCTACAAGCTCTGCACCGATGGCAAGAAGAGATATCCTTACCTTTTTGACAACTCTTATCTTAGTCTTGTTGAGTCTACAAAAAGTTCCCAGATCGATTGGAGAAATTTTTGAGCCATTGAAAGACACAATTGAGCCAGCACCATACTCTTCGCCCTTTTTAAATATATTCTTGCCCTCTAATGGTATTTTCTTAAAATGAACTATTTCGCCGCTTACTACAGAATCCTCTACGAGCGCTACGGCATTGCTGCCTTGAGGGAGAAGAGACCCTGTTGAAACCTTCACTGCTTCGTTGTGAAAAATTTCTCTTAAAAATGGTTTTTCGGTTGTAGACTCGCCTACTATTTTGCACTCGTCACTGCAAGGCAAGTTTATAGCAAAACCATCCATGGCAGAGAGATTTTGAGAGGGCACGTCTTCTTCTACATCTATATCTTGAGCTAACACCCTACCAATAGAGTATTTGAGGGGAATTAACTCCTTGCCCAAAACACGCGCATTTTGCAATATCAATAGTTTGGCCTTTTCAACCTCTATCATATTAATTTTTCCTTTCTACATTTCAAGTTGAAAAAGTCTTCAGCTTTTGCAAACTTTATCAGACTTTTTCAATATAACGTGATAAATTGAATCTGTTAGATCTTCCATATGAATTAGATCGAAACCCGAGAATACAAGGGTTCCAAGCAAAAGATCTTCTTCCACCCTGACCATTGCTGGAGGTCCAAAGTTTTCTTTTCTCTCTTTTTTCCATTCAATTATAGACAAAATACCTGAGGACCTAAGCCATCGATTTAACTTCTTCAGCATCAGAGGAGCATCTTCTAACTCATGATAAACAGATGACAAGACTATGAGATCGAAATACCCTTCTTGAAAATCTATCTCTTCAAAACTTGACGTCAGAGCGACTATGTTGTTTACGCCTTCATTCTTTGCACGATCCAACATTAGGTTTAATACTTCAGAGTTTCTATCCACAGCAAATACGGTGCCATTACTAATCATTTTGGCAAAGGGTATCGAAAGAGCCCCTGTGCCGCAGCCAAGATCCAAAATTATCAAATTATCATCGGTAATTAACTCATCTAAAATCTTTTTTACGTCAATAAATTGTGATATATCTTTATGCAAGGCGCCCTCCTAAAATAAATCTTTTTAAATATTATAACGCCAAATATTTAATTATAGGTTTTTAAGAATTCATCCTAAAATATGCGAATTTTTTATAAAAAGCCAAGTACCATATTTGGCTTATTAACAATTTGTACTTTCTCTTTTGTTTAAAGACCTCCAAATTTATAATATTATGAGAAAAATGAAAGAATTATAGTATTATAAAATATATATTATCTTTGAATATCTTATAACTTTCTAAGGAGCCAAGATATGAACGATTACGACTGGATTGAAGAAATATTAAAAAAGATAGCAGAAAAAAAACCGCTTATCCATCATCTTACCAATTATGTGGTAATGAACGATAGCGCAAATGCCACTCTTGCAGCCGGTGCCCTACCAATAATGGCACAGGAAGAAGCCGAATTAGATGATATAACAAACATGGCCTCAGCAGTGCTGCTAAATATAGGCACGTTAAAACAGGATGAAATAAATCACATGCTCCTTGCTGGGAAATATGCAAACTTTAAATACCTTCCACTGATTCTCGATCCCGTTGGCGCTGGTGCGAGCAAATTTAGGACAAGAACAGCAAAAAATCTTTTACAAAATCTAAAAATTAACATTATAAAGGGTAACTCTTTTGAAATATCAACTCTTTGCGATCTGCCAGCAGAGGGCATTGGAGTAGATGCCATTTCGACAAATAAAAATTATGCTAACCTAGTTAAAGAGGCAGCAAGAATATATAACTGCGTTGTCCTGTTGACGGGCGAAAAAGACTTTGTGAGCGATGGAGAAAGGGCTTTCATCATTGAGGGGGGCAGCTCCTTGATGTCGAAAATAACAGGCTGTGGTTGTATGCTCGGATCTATTACTGCAGCCTTTGCTGCAATAGAAAAAAGCGATCTATTAAAGGCTTCGCTTGGAGCTAGCATATTTTTTAAATCAGCTGGGAAAATTGCTCAACAAAGAAGCGATCTGCCAGGAGCCTTTAGAACAAGTTTAATTGATTCAATCTTTCTTTTAGCAAATAACAGAGAAAAACTAAATGCAATATGGAGGGAAGCATAATGACTTTGTACGCCAGAGTGATAGGAAAGGTCCAGGGGGTATATTTCAGGGCTTTTACTCAGGGAATAGCAAGAGAGTTGGGGCTCAGAGGCACAGTTAGAAATCTTAAAGACGGATCTGTAGAGGTTATAGCAGTTGGCGAAGAAGAAAAGGTTAGTGAGCTAATAAAACTTTTAAAAAGGGGCTCGCCTGGATCGAACGTAATAGAAATAGAAACAAAAAAAGACGAAAATAATCTTGATTTTAATGATTTTACGATTGTTTATTAATTAATTTATATCTTTTCAAGTCTTTCCTTAGGGCTAATTATCTCAGTTATCCTTATGCCAAAGTTTTCATCAATCACGACAACTTCGCCTCTTGCTATTAGTTCATCATTTATCCTGACCTCAAGGGCTTCGCCTGCTAGTTTATTTAGCTCAATAACCGACCCAGACCTTAGCTCCAATACATCTTTCAGCGTCATCCTGGCATCACCAAGAGAAACGCTGAGCTCAAGGGGTATATTTAACAGGTTTTCGATGTTGATCGAATCTCCCTGGGGCGAGGGTTGGAGCTGTTGAAATTGAGCCTGAGATGCTTGTATTTGAGGTTGCTGTTGATATGTAGGTGGTGGCGGATATCCATAAGGTGGTGGTGGCGGATAATTATATTGGTTTTGTTGAGGGGGTTGTTGTGGATAGCCGCCAGGTTGCTGTTGAAAATTTTCCTGTTGATATGTAGGTGGTGGCATAATTGTCTGGGTAATATTGCCAGTGGCTTGAGAAACAGTACCAGCGCCTTGCGGTGGGGAAGCAGGGCTTTCACTAGGAGCATTTGTTGAACTACTTGAAGGACTCTCTTCGGTATCGATCATTGCCTTTGCGTTATTAACTGCCATTGCAGCCATCTTTTGAGCTACAGGCTCAGAGAGTATCATAACCAGTTTTGTTTGAAAGATGCTCTCTCCAGTAAAGTCAAAGAGCACTTCTACCGCCTCATTTCCAGAGGCTATCTGCTTTAGCGATTCTACAATTGGCTGTTCATCAAAATTAATAACCTGAGGTGGCATTATATCAATTCTGCCACCTAAAAGGCTAGCAAGAGCGGTGGAAGATGCGCCCATCATCTGATTCATAGCTTCCTGCAGAGCTGACATAGCAAGCTCATCAAATGGAAGCTCTGGGTTGCCCTCTCCTCCCATCATAAGATCAGCAATAATTGAACCGTCAGTCTTGTTTACAACAAGCAAAGAAGAACCCTCAATTTCGCCCTCATAGCCTATCATCACGCCAATTGAATTGTCTTCAAAATCAGCGGCTATCTGTTCGACATCGCTTATAGCAACCATTGGAGAGGTAATTGATATTTTTTTGTTAACCAATTGCGAAAGAGTGGTGGCAGCAGAACCCATTGCCATGTTTAATACTTCACCTATTGCATCGACTTGATCATCAGTTAAATTCATCTTGTCATTCCCTCGTCAAATCATTAATTTTTATTGCTAAGTTTTTTCCAACTCTTCCTGGAGTCCCAAAAAATTTTTGTTTTTTCTCCACCTTAACTTCAAGAGGCTTGTTTACCTTCCTGTCTAACAAAAGGGTGTCACCAACCCTTAAACTAACAAGATCTTTCAAAGGAATTTGCATATGGCCTAAACATACCTGTAGATTAACTATAACATTTAAAACGTGCTGATAAACATATTCCTTTTCAAGGTCGTTTTCCGCCTTCTTTTTTACAAAAAATCTTTGTGCAGAAAGGTGATTGGCAATTGGCTCAAGAAGACTATATGGAATAGCTAAAGACATTATGCCGCTAAGATCCCCAATACCTATATCCATAGTAATCAGCACAACCATTTCATTGGCAGGAACCACTTGTGCAAATTCTGGATTTGTCTCTGTGCCTACAAAGGATAGACTTACAGGGTAAACTGTCCTCCATGCCTCTTCCAAGGCCACAAGGTGCCTGTCAACAAGTTTTGTAATCAAAGCGGTTTCGATATCTGTTGGTGCCCTCGGGCTAGGGGGTGGAAGGCCAGACCCGCCCAAAAGCCTATCTACAAGAGCCAAGGTAATGTTCAGATTCATTTCCACCACCATCGAGAGTCCGGTATTTTCCCAACTGATTACTACAATCATTGCAGGGGGTATCAAAGAATTTATAAATTCTTCATAAGGAACTTGATCAATTGCAGAAAAATCAAACCTCATGCTACCTCTTACAAGGCTTGAAAGCGAAGTTGCTACAAGTCTACCATAAGTTTCGTGAATCAGTTCAAGAGTTCTAAGATGATCCCTTGAAAATTTACTTGGCCTTTTAAAGTCATATGTCTTTACAGTCTTTTCTGGCTCTTTTTCAAGCAGATCGGCGCTAACCTGCCCAGTATTAAAGGCATTTAAGATGGCATCTATCTCGTCCTGACTTAGTACGTCAGCCACTATGCGCCAACTCTTTCTTTTTCTTTCTGCGCTTCATATGAAAGTCTAAGAGTAGGAGGCAAAAATACCTTTAATTTTTCTTCAATTATTCTTGGGTTATCACCTGCTTGTATTGACAGTATACCTTCCATAACCATAGTCTTTATCTGGGCCTCTTCTTTGCTTCTCACTCCCAACTTTCCTGCGATGGGCAAGAAGACAAGGTTTGCTATGCCAACGCCATATAGCGTTGCGATAAACGCACCTGCAATTGCCTGGCTAACTCCGCTGGGATCAGCGAGGTTTGCAAGCATGTGAACAAGACCCATAACAGTTCCAAGGATACCTAATGTGGGAGCAAACCCCCCCAGCCCCACGAAAAAGTTCTCTCCAGATTTGTGTCTGGCGTCCATTATCTCCAAATCGTTCTCAAGAATAGCTCTGACAAGCTCAGGATCGACTGCATCCACAACAAGTTGGACTCCTCGCTTCATAAACATATCATCAACACCCTCAAGCTCGGCCTCAAGAGAAAGAAGACCTTCCCTTCTGGCCTTTTCAGCCAGTCTTACAATCTGATCAATTACTCCCACGGGGTTATCCTTTGGCGCAAAAAAAGCCTTTTTAAGAACTTTTGGGACCATTTTTAGCTGATCCATAGTCGTGTTTATAATTACAGCGCCTGTTGTCCCACCGATAACCAATATAAAAGCTGTAAGGCTGACATAGTGGGAAAAAGATCCGCCTTCAATAACCACAGACAAGATAATCGAACCAAAAGCAATAGCAAAACCTGCAATTGTTGCTATGTCCATACTTTATCCGTCTTTTTCAGATGTGTTTTGCATTCTGGCTTGGGCAAATCTTAAACCTACCTTTTTGTTATAATTAACAATTTGTTCTATTATTTCTTCCGGAGACTCCTTTACCATAAATTTCTTCCCCGTAAAGAGCGTTATCATAGTATCAGGAGAGCTCTCTATAGATTCTATCAAATCTGAGTTCAAAATGAACACTGCGTCGTTAAGCTTGGTTAATTTTATCATACAATAAGCCCTATTGCTGTCTGAAGCATGCTGTCGCTTGTGGTAATAGCCTGGGCATTAACCTGATAGGTTCTCTCATAGTTAATCAAATTGGTCATCTGGGCAGCAAGGTCTGTATTAGATCCCTCCAAGGCGCTTTGGGTTATCGAATAACCGCTATTCAAAGATATGGGATTGCCAGAATTTGAAGACGAAATAAAGTTATTACCCCCTGCGCTGACAAGGCCCTGTTCGTTTGTAAAGCCAACCACATTAATTTTTCCATCTAATGTAGATTTACCGTTTGAGAAGTTTGAATAAACAGATCCGTCAGGATTCACTGTAAAGCCCGTATAACCACTAGCAGATGTATTGATATTTATATTGCCATTTGTGCCCTGCACGTATAAGCCATCTGCGCTTACCAAGCTTCCGTTGCTATCAAGACTAAAGGATCCATCCCTTGTATAAAAGGTATTCGTGCCATCAGACAGTGTAAAAAAACCGTTTCCGCTGAGGGCAAGATCGGTTGGATTGTTTGTTTGTAGGATTGTCCCTTGAGCAAAGGATATCGGCGTAGAGTCAAGAGTAGACCCAAGGCCAACCTCAAGAGGGTTGGTTG
>JAJXTU010000083.1 GCA_021783475.1 bacterium | reverse complement strand
ATAACCAAGGAGGATTTCAAGGAGATCTTTGGCAGCAAAAAACTGATTTTTATTTTAATCTTTCTCAAGGAATAATTGGGCCAGTTCCAGAGAAATTAAAGCTTGATAGCAATGCTTCATGGGCTACAAATAATCTCATTTGGGGACAAATTCCAAAATATATAAATACATTGTCAAAATTTTCTTTTCTTTACTACATTGATAAGTGCAATGTTGGTGCTATTTTATTACCAGAAGACTTCAAAAGTCCAAATCTTCAAAAGATGCTTGGGTTGTTAAACACAAAGCCTTTTTACATCGGTGGGGTTGTGCTGTATCAAATAGATAGAAATTATGTTAGATCTGCATTGCTTATAGCCAAAGAAGAATATCATAGATATTTTATCAATATATTTTCAACTCTTTTCACCTCCTCTGAAACTTTTCTTTCCAAGGGTAATAATCCCTCTAACCTCTACCCACAATACCTTGAAGAAAATGGCTATCTTAAAAAATCTTTTGGATACAAGACAGGTCCAGCTATCAATTGGACTGAAAATGGCGGCTGGATTGGAAAGTGGCCCTGTCCTGATAGAAAAGGCGAGTGTTTTGGGATTGGACTTGTAGGTGATATCAATACTCTAAAGCCGATAATCGAAAAATACAAGCCTCAAGCTTTGCAAATATTCTTCCCATATCCTAAGGTATATGATGAAAAATCTAAAGATACAACTGGACAGCTTTTGATGATCTTTAGAGCGCCAAAATGAAATAGTTTCATTCTATTAATGCAATTATATGTATATTAGTACTATAATTATTTTATTTTTTAATGACTGATACATTTAATTTTTTTGATTTAAAGCCCTTTTCTTCGAACCAAAATACTCCTTCATTTACTAAAGTTATTTCAAGAGTATATTTTCCTTCAGTTTCTGGAGCCCTAACTTTTGCACTAGTTCTAAAACATGAACCTCTTTTAATAATACTCTCTCGAACAGGTGTTCTTAAACCATCGAGCGCTATAAGCTTCCCATCGATGTCGAACCAATGATATGAAATATTTACAGGTCTTATCCCGTTACACAACCAATCACTATAGCTTTGGTTTGATATTTCTATAAATAATTCAAAACTATCAAGAGATCCCACTTCAATAGCATCGCTCTCCTGCTCTCTAACTGTGTTAATAGCTCCTTTTGGATCGGGAACTTCGACAATAGAATCTGGTGTTTTGCCATCTCTATTTATATGCAAACTTTTACACATATTTTCCAGTCTAATTCCTACCTTTTTAAAATCGCTTTGATTCATCCAATTTCTGGCTGTCCCCAGGACATATTCTAATTCATCAGAATCGTTATATGTAAAGTTTATAACCTTCTCAATTCCATTTGCAATATCATCAGCGCCAAACCCTTCAAATCTGAAAACACAGTCGCGCAGCTCATCAAAGATTTTAGCTGGCGTTACTATCACGGGAAGACCCGTAGAAATCCCATATCTCGCTGCAGCACTTGTTGACTCGTCTGTCTTCTGGTAGCAAAAAGTCACTAAATTAGCACGACGAAGCAGCCCTGACAACTCTTCTTCATCAAGAAAGTCGCTATTAAAATATATATACTCACCTAGTCCACATTCTTTTATCCTATTTCTAATATCTTCAGCATAACAATGAGATCTATCTGTTGGCTGTTCAGCATTTAAAAGCATCAGCTTGACTCTCACTCCTCTAAGTGAGAGTATTTGCACTGCATCTATTAGCTCCAGTATGCCTTTGTGGGGGAAACAGAACCCAAATGTCGCTATAGTGGGGATATCTTCTGTCTTATTTGTAGTCTTGGCACTTTCTTGCAAATTAATACCATGAGGAAAGATCGCAACATTTTCTATTATACCTACCTTCTTCAGATTGTTCAGATCGGTAGCAGAGTGTACCAATATCCTATCACAGACAGATAAGGATTTTTTAATATAATCAAATTTATATATAGAGTTTATAGTAGAATGCATTATTATGACTACGGTAATCCCTTGGTATTTGCATCTTAAAATAAACTCAGACAACTCTATTAGATCAAAAAAGCCATACTGAAACTGTACCACTACAAGGTTTAAACCATTATCTACCAAGTAGTCGAATACCCCCATCAAATCACTTGGAAGATCTCCTGCTTCCCAAAGTCTTTTTACATTTGGTCCATCATTAGAAATTATCTCTTGGTTACACGGAGCGAAGATGGTAACACTATCTGGGTTGCTCATATTGCTGACTAAATTATATGAATATTTTGCAATGCCGCATTTTGTATTCCAGGTAGTAATTATGCCCATTTTTAAATCCAGATCTTCTTTTTCTTTTTTAATAACAGCATCAATTTGTTCAGTAAATCTTATAGCTGCATCGTCCCATCTAAATTTCTCTAAAAGCAGCCTCCTGCCACATTCTGCCATCTTGTCCCTTTCAGACTTTTCTGATAAGAATGCTTGACGCAATGTGAATGTCAGATCGCTTTCATTAGGTCTTGCCCATACAGAATTAAAAATATTAAAATGTGTCTTTGCATATTCAAAATCATAGTCAACCAGCCATGAATTTTCTCTATTGCAGAAATCAAGTTGCCCACCCCAGTTAGTGGTAATTACTGGAATGCCGCAAAGCATCGCCTCAGCCATAGGAAGTCCAAAACCTTCTGCCTTACTTGGTTCGACAAAAACATCGCATTGCTTATACAAGGCCTTGATTTGCTCATCTGTCAGCTCTCCTTTGATAACGACCACATCAGGATAATCAGGAATAGTCTTTTTGTAAAATTCCAACATCTGATCTATCTCGTTATGAGGGTTGTCAAAAGTTTTTATGATAAGAGAGACGTCATCCTTAGAAGAAAATGCCATCCCAAAAGATCTAAGCAATATATCCACACCTTTCCTCGGAAAGCATGAAGATATGTGTAAAAATTTAAATCTTTTTGCATTCACTTTATATTCTTTATCTTCAGTTATCCTCTCAAAATGATCTGTCCCACAGCCGGAAACAAAAATTGGAACGCTAATGCCGTTGTCTATCATAATTTTTTTTACATGTTCAGATATACAAGTAATCCCTGAAAGATATTTATTGAAGTTTTCAATAAATGGTTGCGGAAAGCCAGACTCCTCCCATGCATAGTTATGAAGTACGTTTAGCTTCGACTTCATATTCTCCACACAGGGCGGATAATTAAATTTGCTTTCAAAGTCGAACTCTTCAATGGGCATACTTTTTGAAAACATATACATATCAGCAATATCCTTATTTGATCTTAGGAACTCCTCAGGGGGTTCATAGAAACCATAGCCCTCAAATTGCACGGCTACAGTGTGGCCTATTCTTTTAAGAGCGCGCGCCATTTCTCTGTTTACTATAGCAAGGCTGTAAGAACCTTCAAATGGACCATCAAGTAATATTTTATATTTATTAATTTCAGATATTGGTTCTGGTTGCACATTATCTATTTCGCAATTAGGATTTATCCCTTCAGAATCAACTCGGTGGCGAACAAATGCCTCATTCAGACCTTTAAAATTATCAAAAATATTGCTTATAATTTTAAATAAAGAAAATCTCTTACCCATTCGCAAACGCCTCCGACAAATAAAAATGCAGCTTTAAAAATTTTTTCGGATCCATAACAGGCCTAAATATTGCTATCATAAAACGATACAGCCTATTCACATTAATTTTAGAATCCTATCTAAGAGCATCTCAGCACTTTCACTCCAGGTCAAAATGTCTATCCCGTCAGGTTTTGGATGTGTATTTTTATGAAACATCTCCAGCCATTTCAGAATTGCCTCCGACAAAACCGATGGTTCATCAGAGTTATGAAAATAAAATGCGCTTTCCCCTGCAATCTCTCTAAACACGGGTATGTCTCTTGCTATGATTGGGATTTTATGCCTGGCAGCCTCTACTATAGGAAGGCCAAAACCTTCTCCATTGCTTGCCATAATAAGACACTGAGAACTGTCATAAACCCTCTCCAAATACTCATCGCTTATGCCTTGCAGCCAAAATAGACGTCTGTTTAGCTCTGGATGATTAGAAATCCTTGAAATAAAGTCGTCCATCAACCATCCAGCTTTGCCAACTATGATTAGGTTGACTTCATTGCCTTCGCTCCATATATATTCAAAAGCATTGATAACCTGTTCGTATGCTTTCCGAGGTTCAATGGTTCCAACCATCAAAAATGAAGGAATATCAAATTTTATATCTTTTAGTAATAAAGGATCGGCAGAACGCTCATTTTTCTTAAAAAAGTTTATGTCTGAACCAAGATGAAACCATGTATTTTTAAATAGTTCATTTTTCATAGGCATTTTTTCTATCAGACCTGCCAGCTCCTCTGAGACAGCCTTAGAAATACAAATAGCACCATCAAATTGTACTACAGTTTCAAGCCATTTCATAAAGGCCTCTTTTGTTCCATCGACAAAACAGTCAGGAAAAGTAATCGGCAGCAGATCATATACTACAAAGAATATTCTTACTCCTGCCTGTTTTAAAAATAACAGATTTTTTAGCTGTGCAGCGGTAGTTTGAAGAGTTAGATCCAGACCAAGAAAGATGTCTCCAGCTACAGGATCTATTGGACCATCTGGATCATAATATGAAGCCCCGAATTCTTTAGCAGCAAACTCTCTTGCAAAAAAATATCCATGACTTTCTGGAGTAGCGCAGATCGGCTCGACGCAAAAGCCATCAGGGACTTTGACCAATAGATTTTTAAATATATTTTTAGTAACCCTTTGTATACCGCTTTTCGCATCCCGTAGAACCAACTCTGAAATATCAATAAATATTCTTTTTTGTTTTCTGACTCTTAAATCGAAAGATATCAGATTTGAAATTTGAACCAGTTCTTCTCGTGGCAGATATTTTAGATAGTATTTTATGCCCTCTACCAGATCAGAAGCAATATTTTCAAAAGATCTCTCGCTTTCAGTAGCACCAGAATATATTGATAGTTCAGCTTGTTCACAATAGTTTTTATCATTCAGATAGTTCATAAAATAAGAAACGACAGAAAAAACATCTTCAGGAAGTATGTCCAAACATTTAAAGTAGTTTTTACACGACTCTACATCAGGAATGTGGCATGGTGAACAAAAGACTTTGTTATAGATTACAAAGCTTTGGCCAAATGGTGCACCCCATTCCTCAGGAGTCTCATGTCCGCTATATATTCCTAAAGAAATCAGACCCATATAAGAAGCGATATGCGCTCCAAAAGAATTGTTTGAGATACATATACCACACTCAGCGAGCACCTGTGTAAGCTCTCTGAAGCCAAGCCCTATATGTGGTTTAACTTTATCTGAAATAGAAGAATATTCTAATATTCTATCGTCATTAGAAAAAACCCTAATTTCTTCTGCCCATACTTCATTAGAAAGAAGCTTTATCAATTCTGCATATCGGTTATCCCCCCATTCTCTTACAGGGTTTCCAGCATTTGGAAAAATCGCTATAAATCCTGCATTTTTACTGCAGTTAAATTTTGAAAATGAAGGGAAAAAAAGATAATTGTTTACATCCTCTGGCAGCACATCAGCGAGCCTCAGAAGCTGAAGAGAAACTGGAGTAACGTTAAACTTAGTTTTATCTCCTGGCACATCTAAACAGGCTTTTAAAGCAAGGTCCAGATCTTCATCAATTCCTTCATCAAATAAGCTATAACCTATTTTGGTTTTTGCATTCAGCTTTTTAATGAAGAATCTCGTATCAGATTGACGTCTGAGATCGATAACAATGTCATAACGTTTTTTATTTAATTTCTCTATCAATGTCATAAAACTTTCATTTTCTAGTTCAGCAGATTCAAAAGACTTTTGCTTAAAGAAGTCGAATATGAAAATCTCTTCGAAAAATTTTAGGCTTTCAGCTATCTCTACATTCCAACTGCCCACAACAACGTCTAATTTTGCATATGGATATCTTGCTCGTATCTTAGAAATTGCTGGAATAGAGAGTATAAAATCCCCCATATGATCTAACTTTACGATAAGTATATTTAAGATCTTTTTGTTAAAGATAGAGGTTTTGACTATATTGGTGTATCTGTTTTTCAAAAAAATCTTGTTTTTCTGAACTCTTTCTAAAAATTCTATTGCTATTTTTGCACTTTTGTCCCAAGAGAACTTACTTGCCTGAACCAACGAGTGCTCTTTTAGTTTCCTGTTAAATTCAGTGTTTTCAATAGCACAGACTATCTTTTCTGCTATAGAATCTATCGAATTTGGATCGAACAATGCCTCTTCCAATCCTATTACTTCGGGCAGGCTGGTTGCATTAGAACCTATTACCGATGCGCCGCAACTCAGAGCTTCAAGAGCAGGCAGACCAAAGCCCTCTGACAGGGATGGAAAGACAAAAATATCACAAATATTATACATAGCTACAAGATCGCTGTCAGAAAGATAGCCTGTAATAATAACACCCTTACTGCTCAATGAGAGCTTCTTTAACACTTCTCTTAGCTGAACAAGATTGCCCTCTGGAACCCTGCTTGCTATTACAAGCTGATATCTCTCTCTTATTCTCCCAGGAAGACCTGCAAAAGCGGCAAGTAGATTGGGTATGTTTTTTCTTTCGTCGAAGCCCCCGGGAACGCACAAAATTATTTTTTTTGTAATTTGAAACTTATTCTTTAGTTCAGCTATTTTCTTTTCATCAACTTTGACTGGTTTAAAAGATTTATTGCATGCAGCAGATATATTTATGCATTTATCTTTGTCAATATTCAATAATCTTACTGCTTCATCAGACGAATATTCGGATATAGCTAATAAGAACCTCGCCTTTTTAAGATATTCTATTTTCTTCATATAAAAACTTTTGTATTCTGGATAAGGATCAAGATAATATGCCCAGTCCGAATATGGAATGAGATCGTAAAGAATAACTGCAACTGGTGTTTTCATATCGAAAAGACCAATGCTTGTAACCGCATCATCTATATAGCCTTCAAATAGACTCGTTATAATTATCACATCAGGTGCCAAAGACTGCAAGAAAGCTTCTCTTATTAGTTCAGCCATCTTTCTTCTTTTTTTGTTTTCTGCATTTTTCTCCATCACTGGACCTAGGGCATACCATACCCTGATATTCTCATGAGGCAGGATTCCTCTAAATTCTGATCTGATAGGTTCTATTGAATCAGGAAAAAGACCCGAAAGGGCAATAATTACTTCGTTATCCCCTCGATTCTTTGCAATAGCTTTTGCAATAGAAAGAGAATATCTACCAATTCCTCTGAAACGACTTTCAGACTGAGCACCTTGAAGATCTATAACTATTCTCAAAAAAATCTACCCCTATCAAGATCCTTAATCTTCTCGACAATTTTTTCATAGACAAATCTTGAATCATTTGTAAGATCGGAGTTATCATCATAAAAAACCCCACTAATGAAGGACCTATCATCCAATAAAGAAATATCTGAAGAGCCAATTCTCTTAATCCGTTCGGTCAACCTCGGAAAGGGCTTCAATAAAAACATGCAAATTCTTTTTACCGATTGATGATAACGAATACGTTCTTTAGCTGATATTATGAAATGCTTTATAATTTGTTTCAACTTATTTTTAATGAATGATATAGACTTTTTCATCGTAAGAACACACTCCAGTGCAACATCAGAAGATATTAACTCGGCAGAAAACAAAAAAAATCAGATCAGCAAAAAATAATATGTTATTCTCTTTAAAACAGTAATAAGTATGCAATAAACCCTCCATAAAATCTTTTTAGATTATAACACAAGTACAAATTTCAAAGGAACAGTTAAATAAAGATGATGCTAAATAAACTAAATCATTCATATTCATACTAAATAATTAATTTATCATGCTCATATAAAATTAAAAATTTAACCT
>JAJXTU010000082.1 GCA_021783475.1 bacterium | reverse complement strand
CATAATCCAACCGTTCCATATTGACCAAAGAAAATATACTACTGCGTCAATCTTAATTTTCTGATCCCCAATTTGAAGCCATTCTACTGGAAAAATCATAAAATCTCCTTTCTAAGTAATAATAAATTTAATAAAATCATTTAGTTTGCGTTTTCACCCTTTTTAAAAACTATCAATGGACAATTTTTACAAACGTCTGAACCAGGGAATTCATCTCCAGGCTTTACTATAGAAAGACTCCCATACTTTTCAACTCTTTCCTTAAACCAGGAAACCAAATCTGCTATATCCTCACCAGGAATTACTACGTTGGTTTCGCCTCTCTCGGTCTTACCAGCATTGTAACTACCGCTGCAGGCAGGATGGGTAGATGCAAGCTTTGTGTTATAGGCGTAAACGTTGCCAGCACAAGCTGCAGAGTTCATCGTAACATTTGGTCTCATTGGATGAATATCCCTCAACGCCATCCAGCCTACACAAAGTTGATAGGACTGCATATTATCACAATAGAAATGAATTACATCAGGGTCAAAATAAGTCTTTCCAAGAGGTGAAACAACAATTGCCTTTAGCTTGCCTTCCTCTAATCTCGGTTTAGAAAGAAGGAATTTTTCAGCCTGTGCAATATCTCTTACATACTTTAAGTGGCTCTTTATCTCAGCCTCATCGAAACCCTTCCACCCAAATACATACGCAGCATTAGAGCAACCCATAGTGTCTTTTTCTTGAAGAACTGTAATTCCTTTCATTCTTGCGCCAATTTCTGCCTGACAAAATGTAAGAGGCTTATTTGGTACATAATAATCCTTTACATTTTTCTTGAAATCTTGTAATTCTTCATCTTTAAAAATAAATTTTACTGCGATTGGCAAGTGCATAAATCTAAACTCTTTCATTAGAAAATCCTGAATCTCAGAATAATTCTGCATAATTCCTCCTTATTTATTAATATATTTGATATATAAATTATTATTTCTTATAAGCACTTTGTCAGTCATATCTGTTACTAAAAAATGTCAGCTATGTTACACTATACTTATTAAATAAAATATATTTATAAAATTATTAAGAGGTGGATTTGGATAGCATCTTGCTTTTAAATAAAAAACTCAAAGAGTTTAATGAAGAAGAGTGGTCTAAACTTTTTGAAAAGGCAGTTAAGATGAAGCTACCAAAGGGATCTACTGTATTTTCTGCAGCAGAGAGTTCACAGGGAGTATTTATTATTGAATCTGGATGGGTAAAAATATCAAGAATTTCCAATGAGGGAAGAGAATCTGTAGTTGGCTGCATAAGAAATCCAAAAGAGATTATAGGATTAGCTGAAGTTCTTTTAGATAAAAAGAGAACCTGCAATGCAGTTGCTATAACCAATATAGAAATAGGCTTTTTAAGGCGAGAAGACTTTTATAATCTAATAAAAGAAGACTTTAATATTTCTCTAAAAGTAATGAGACTTTTGGCTGAACGCATGAGAGAAGCAGAAGAAAATGTACACAATCTAAGTTCCAAATATGTTTCAAAGAGACTTGCATCTTTTTTGTACAAAGCCTCTTTTAAATGGGGGGTAGACGATTTTGATGGCATAAAAATTCCTCTAAATTTAACACATGAAGAGATAGCTCAGGTAGTAGGAACAAGCAGACAAACAACTACAAAAGCGCTAAATATGTTACAACAAAGAGGAATTATAAAATTAGAAAAAAAGCAAATAAAGATTCTGGACATAAAAAAGCTTATAAGTAGCTACAAATAAAAAGATCCGGGTTTCCCCGGATCTTTATAAAGAAAGTTTACGCTTTTTTCGGTTCTAAACCCTTTCTAATTTTAAACATAAAAAATAGGTAATCAATACCGAATTTTAAAAGTTCTTCATCGCTTTCCTTCATAGCACTAATTCTCTCATCGCTCAAATCAAAATATTCTAAAAGCTTCGTATCAAAAACAAATTTTCTAAATTTATCCAAATCATAAAGAGCCATGAAGTATAAAGAGGCTTCCTTTTCGTTAAATGGCTCAACCCCCATTACATTTCTTCTAAGGATAAATTCAAGCCAGTCTTTATTCTTGTCAATTAAGTCATCAGCCCCTTGATCCTTGAGCCATTCCCCCACGGTAAATTCTTGGTTTTGTGAAAATCCCTTGCAAAATTTCTCCCTAATAAAAAAGAAAAATTCGTCTTCTGGATTTGCCTCACCTTTTTTCCTGAGCGCAGCCATCCCAATAGGATAGGTTCTGCAAAGGAGAGGCCTATTTTTATATATGCCACACCCTTCATGTGAACTAAAGACGCATAATCGCTCGTCAGGTTTAAGCATAATTTGAACCATTGGAATGGCAGTTTTCGGATCAATAATAACTTTGGTATTTTTTTCTAAAAACTCCCCTGAGGACTGCCCAAGTGCAGTCCTCATTTCTAAAACATCGTACGGGGTCAAGAGTATATCTACGTCTCTACAGCAAAGATTCCAACAACTTATACCCTTATTACAGCTAAATGTAAATTTAGAACTTCTATCAAGAGCAACTTTATCAACAGCATCCATATTAGGCATTGAAAAACCTCATTCCTAGACTATCCCTTAAGGGCATTAGGCTCTCCACGATTAGCTAAGTTGGTATAAGCCAGAGCAAGGGTTCTGTAAGCAAGGTGTGCAATCTTGAAAAAAGGTGCATATATAAACAAAAACATTACAAATGTAAGATGTATAAAATATGTCCAGTATGCAACGCTTGCAAGATTCATAAGCCTAAATATCTCCGAACCCATTCCTGTAAGACCAAGACCAGCTACAATAATTAGAAGAAGCCAATCAAAACCAGAGTTCGCCCCAACCTTTAGGGTAGATCTTGTATTTATCATCCAGATCGATCCTATAACCAGCGCTATGCCTGAAACGTTACCGAGTATTTTTACAGGATCGTACAAAGGATATGGAGAAGGGTATCTTAAAACCCACTCGTATACCGAAGCAGTAGCAGTTGTAAGAGCTAATCCGACAAAAGACCAAAAAACAAGTAAGTGAGTGGTAGACCTGACACTCATTGTGTTACAAAGCTTAAATCTTACAGAAGTAAGCGCCTCCCAAATGACTCCAGCAAACAAGCCTATAATACTGCCTTTAAACGTAACTGGATAAGATCTTTCTGAGTTCAAAGCCTTCCAATAATTCGATAAGCCTATCCAAAAACAAACCACAGCAAATATTGCCGCCGTCATAAAGAAGATATCTATACCAGTAACAGTAGGAAACAATTTTGCAAAAACAATTTTTCCTGCACTTTCAGGCTCGCCATTAATAGACATATTAACCAAAACCTGAGGATCTGCAAGGTATTGTAACTTGCCATTGAACATTAAATCTATCAAGAGTATAACAACTGGCAAGAGAAAAGCGAACGGCCACATTGCAGGTTTGCTTACAAGTTTAGCCAAAAATTTTACAGGAGCATATTCTTCTATTGTAATTTTCCTCAGTGCGCCCAAAACGTCGCCCGGTTTTGCACCCCTTGGGCAATACGCAGTACAATCTGCACATTGGTGACAAAGCCAAATATCAGCATCTTTTAGCAGCGCATCCTTCATCCCCCACTGTGCCATCACCATCTCTTTACGTGGAAACGGTGAATTATCGGGAGAAAGATTACAGACAACTGAACATGTAGCACATTGATAGCATTTGTTTACGCTATCCCCGCCATTAGCCATAATTTCCTTAATAAAATCTAAATCTGCTTTAACAATCCTTTTCGCCATGTTCATCCTCCCCTAAAAACCCTTGAATGGGTTAGGACCAATTTCCTTAACCCTATCGGCATAGTCTTTAAGAGTATCAGCTATATTTACATAGTCGGAGATTTGAACCTGCATCATCTCTACTCTTTCTGATTCCAAACCTAGCCTATCAAGCGTTTCGCCAATTTTACCGAACCTATAGTTACAAAGCTCTGAACCCTTAATATAGTGGCATTGATAATTTTCGCCAAACTTACAACCTAAAACCAAGGCTCCATCAAGGCCATTGCCAAGCCCGTCAGCAATCCATACCAGGTTCATATTTCCTGCACATCTAAGAGAAATAAATCTAATACCTGGCGGGAATCTGTGTTTTAAGAACGCAGCAGCATCAAGAGCAGGATAAGCATCATTTTCGCAAATAAAAGCCAGATAACGAAGCTTCTCATCGTCATCTTCTGGAACTTCAATTTCCTTTATCATAGAGTTAACCATATCAATTGAGAAATCATGAAAAGAGATAATCCTTTCAGGACATGCCCCCATACATGTACCACATCTCCTGCAACGGTTAAACTTATAAAATGGTGTTCCTTTCTCGTCTTCGTCTATCGCGCCAAAAGGACACTCTTCAGTACAACGCTTACAAGAAGTACATCTTTGCATAAACACCTGAGGATAAGACTTCTCCCATCCCCTTGGGTGAACAGCCATTCCTCTTTCGTAGTGCCAGATACACTGAATTGCCTTTAAGGCAGCTCCTATAGAGTCCTGTATGCTCCCGTATGTCTCCATTGGAGCCCTTATGGTCCCACATGGATATATCCCAGTCCTTCTGCTCTCATAAGGGAAACAAACATAGTTGGAATCAGGATAATAACCAGTATCGAGCAATGGTAGTTCAAGCCCTTGTCTGTATTGCAGATTTAAAATATCAGGTTTTTCTTGATTTGCATTTGATACCATACCAACTACAAGAACAACCAGATCTGCTTCGATAGCTAACTCATCGCCAAGTAATGTGTCAGTTACGTCAACGTTTAATGAGGAATCTTCGCCTAAAGAGACCTCTTTAATCTCGCATTTTGTTAATAAAATTCCGGGGTCATTTTGAAGTTCTTTATAAAACAGTTCAAATTGAGAAGGCGTTCTCATATCCTTATAAAGTACATAAGCAACTCCATCGTTGATATCTCTGACATACTTCGCCTGCTTCAATGAAGCAGCACAACAATATCCAGAACAATATGGAAGATGCTCTGGGTCCCTTGAACCAGCACACAGCACGAAGGCAACTCTTTTAGCAGTCTTACCATCAGATGGCCTCGTTATCTTTCCAGTTTCTCTTACCATTCTCTCAAAGTCTACATTGGAAATTACGTCAGGCGAAACGCCAAAACCCAATTTATCAAGTTTTGATGCATCGTAAGGAGTAAAACCAGCAGCAGCTATTATAGTCCCAATTCTTTTTACCTGTTCTTGGCCTGATACGTTCAACGTTATGTCGAAAAGACCAGGCATTCCTTCAGTTTTAACAATAGTAGTATTCAATAAAACTGTTATATTGGGATCTGATTCAACGGTCTTCATCATTTGAAATACAGCAGGCTCTTCTATTGAGGTAAAGGGGTACTTTGTAGGAGTAGTCTTATACCACTTTGCAGCCCAACCTCCAAGTTTGTCCTCTTTTTCAATTACGGTTACCTTAAAGCCTGCTTTTGATGATTCGATTGCAGAAGAGAGTCCAGAGGTGCCACCGCCTATAACCAGAATTTCTTCTGATAGGTCTTCACCAATCCATGGCTCAGGCAAATTGGTCTTCTCCGCTTTAACAATGCCCATTCTCAGGTAATCCTGTGCAGCGAGCTGAGCATCGTCACTTTTTGGTTCCATAACCCAAGCGACAAATTCTCGAATGTTTACACGCTCAACTATGCAGCCAGGGAAGTTAAATACATCAGTCCTCACTCTTGGACTGCAAGCAGCGATTACAACAGTATTTACGCCTTCATTTGCAATATCACTCTTTATTTCCTCTACAAAGGCAGGACTGCAAACGCTTGCACCTGTTTTAACTAAAGATACGCCTTTTTCCTTAGCAATTTCTACCAGCTTATCAAGGTCAACTGCATCTCCAATTTCGCATCCAGAACAAATATAAACACCAATTTTTTTATCCATTATTAATTCCCCCTTCCTGATATGCTTTGAAGGGCTTTAAGCACCGAACCTGTTGCCGAGTGCAAAGAGCGTATTACATCAAAAGGCATAACCGCAGAACCTGCAAGATATATGCCATCAGGCAAACTATCAGGATCTATAAATCCTTCAGGAGTCTTTTTGGCGCTAAATGGCAAATCCCAGTTGGCACTAGTTGGTTGCATTCCTGTAGCCAAAACTACCATATCAAACTTTTCTTTGCTCTTCGATCCAGCCAATATGTCCTCTGCTTCAACCCACACATCTCCAGAAGGATCTGCTTCAATATTTGCAACCTTCCCTTTTACGAAGGATATATTTGGATTTTCTTTGACATTCCAGTAAAATTGTTCATATCTACCAGGAGTTCTAATATCTATATAAAATACTGTAGCTTTTACTTCTGGATCTTGATCTGCCAAATAGGTGCACTGTTTAAGAGATGCCATGCAACATATATAGGAACAGTATGGAAGATGGTTTTCATCTCTTGAGCCTGCACACTGGACAAATGCTACGTTTTTGACAGGTTTGCCATCAGATGGTCTTAATATTTTTCCACCCGTAGGTCCTGTTGATGATGCAAGTCTCTCCATCATCATATTTGTAATAACATTTGGGACTATTCCAAATTTCAAATTATCAATCTTTTCAGCATCGTAAGGCTGCCATCCAGTAGTTACTATAATTGAGCCAACTGTTATGTCTATAATCTCTTCCTTCATGTTTAAATCAATTGCACTGTATTTGCAAACATCAAGACATTTTGAACATTTTTCGCCCAAACAAACGCTTGGATCAATAACGGCATAAGGAGGATTGGCAAATTCAAATACGCTGTATATAGCTTTTGACTTATTCATATTAAAATTAAAGTCATTATCTCTCTCCACCGGACACACGTTAAAGCATTCTCCACAAAGAGTACAATTCTCATTAACAAAGCGAGGTTTTTTCTTAAGAGTAACTTTAAAGTTGCCTTTTGAGCCTTCAACCTTTAAGACCTCGGTTTGCGTCATAACTTCAACGCCCTTGTTTTCCCTCATTCGTCTGAAATTAAGCTCCAGACCACATGTTGGAGGACATAGTTTTGGAAAATATTTGGTTAATTGAGCTACCCTACCACCCAAATAAGGATTTTTATCGACAAGGTAAACTTCAACACCTGTTTCAGCGGCCTCTATAGCTGCAGTAATACCACTAATACCGCCGCCGATAACCAGTACCTTTCCTTGAAATTCTATCATCTACCCTACCTCCAAAGAATTTAAAAAATAAGTGCTGTGAGGTTTTTACCCCCACAGCACTTAAATATTAATTTATTTATCTATTAATCAATTAGTCTGGAATGAGCTGGACGTAATTTCTCTTGAACTCTTTGATCTCACCAGTTTTTGGATCCATCTTAGAGTTGACAAAGCATCTCCAGTTAGCATCATCAATCAAATTAAAGTCTTCACGATAGTAGTACCCAGGATAACGTGTTTCTTGACGGAACATAATATGCCTAAGATGCATACGAGCAGTCAAGAACCTGTGATAGTTTTCCCAAACTCTCATAAGCTGGTGAAGATCCCATGCTGCCATCCTGTAGCTATCCTCTTCAAGCATCTCCATATAATAGAGTCCCTTTGTGAGAAGAGTCTCGGATGTGGAATACCAGCCAATGGTTCCAGCAACGTATTCGTCCATAATCTTGTTCAAACGGAAAAGAAACTGCTTAGGAGTAATATACTGTGGGTTGATTGAATATGGAGTAGTTGAAACTGTCTTATATTTTTCAAAGAGTTCCATTGGAGCATATATCTCTGCTGCCAATTCCTCTGCAGTCCTATCAACTGATGGTGTATAGTCTTTGTTGTTAAGAATAAATCTTACTGCCTGTTTTCCAACTATACGTCCCTCTGTGTGTGACCCAGAAGAGAATTTGTGGCCAGAAGCTCCAACGCCGTCTGCACACGTAAACAAGCCGTTTACAGTCGTCATACGGTTGTAAGATTTGCCCTTATATTCCCAAATATAGCCTGCTTCTCTTGTTGCAAGATCGG
>JAJXTU010000081.1 GCA_021783475.1 bacterium | reverse complement strand
AAAGAGGTATATTTTCACAGGCGAGTCAATATCTAAAAAAGATATTTCGAAGATTTGCGAAAAAGTTTTGATGAATAAATTGATACAACATGTTGTAAAGGGAAAAGAAAAAATTTTACTCGATTTGCCGTCGTTTAAATTTAAGAAAATTATAATACCTATAAGAAATTTGACAGATCAAGAGTTGAAGCAATTATCTGTTAAGAGGGCCTTAAGCCTTGATCTGAGTGAAATGAAAATTATAAAAAATTATTTTGTAAATGAAGATAGAGATCCGACAGACGTAGAGCTGGAAACTATTGCTCAAAGTTGGTCTGAACACTGTGTACACAAGACATTTAAATCTGAGGTTGAGGTAGATGGAGAAATTCTTCCCCCAATGTTTACCCTGATTAAAGATGCTACCGATAGTTTAAAACCAAAGAAACCATATTTGATTTCAGTTTTTGATGATAATTCTGGAGTTATAAGCTTTGATGAAGATTGGGCTCTTTGTTTCAAGGTGGAAACGCACAATCATCCTTCTGCTTTAGAACCTTATGGAGGGGCCGCTACGGGAATTGGCGGTGTGGTTAGGGATATTATGGGTACAGGTCTATCTGCAAAGCCTATTGCAAACACTGATGTGTTTTGTTTTGGCAATATTGACGTCTCACAGGATGACTTGCCGAAAGGATCTTTGCACCCAAAGAGAGTTTTAGAAGGGGTCTTCAGAGGAGTTAGAGATTATGGGAATAGGATTGGTGTTCCTACTGTAAACGGAGCTGTATTGTTTCATGATGACTACGTTGGCAATCCCTTGGTTTTTTGCGGATCTGTGGGAATTATGCCTAAGAAATTTTCATTAAAGGGAGAGCAAGATCCAGGTGATCTTGTCTTATTGGTAGGTGGAAAGACAGGGAGAGATGGGATACATGGCGTTAACTTTGCTTCTCTTGAATTATCAGAAGAATCTGAGGTAGTTTCATCTGGCGCTGTGCAAATCGGAGACCCTTTTACTGAGAAAAAACTTATAGATACAATATTGAAAGTAAGAGATAAAGGATATATAAAGAGAATTACCGACTGTGGCGGAGGTGGACTTTCAAGCGCTGTAGGAGAAATGGGAGAAGAAACTGGAGTCGAGGTCTACCTTGACAAGGTTCCATTGAAATATCAAGGACTGAATTATTTTGAGATATGGATCTCTGAGTCACAAGAAAGAATGGTTCTGGCAATAGCTAAAGAGGACAAAGATGAAGTATTAAAGATTTTTCAATCTGAGGATGTGGAAGCAACTGTTATTGGAAAATTTACTAATGATAAGAAGTTAAGGCTCTATTATGAGGATTTTGAAGTATCAAGCCTTTCAAATGAATTTTTGTTCAATGGTTGGAAGGGTGCAAGTGAAAAAATAATATCTAAAAAGCCTAATTTTGATATACATGATAATATCTATAATAAAAAGATAACAGATTTTTCTGAAGCCTTTCACAAAGTTCTATCTTCATACAACGTATGTTCAAAAGAAAAATTCATTTCTGGCTATGATTTTGAGGTACAGGGTATGAGTGTAGTCAAGCCCCTGGTGGGTCTGTATAGGGATGGACCTTCTGACGCTGCCGTCTTAAGGCCTTTTTGGGATAAAACTAAAGGCTTCGCAATTTCGAATGGAATTAATTCGCTTTATGGAATTATGGACTCATATTGGATGAGTGCATCGGTAATAGAGGAGGCTCTTAGACAGCTCGTATGCGTGGGTGCTGATATAACCCAGGCTGCTATATTGGATAACTTTGCCTGGGGTTCTCCTAAAAAGCCAGAAAATATATGGAACTTGTATCAATCCGTGAAGGCCTGTCACGATTTTTCTTTAGAATTTGAGGTACCATTTATATCAGGTAAAGACAGCTTGTACAATGAGTTTACTTATCAGGATAAGGTAATATCTGTCCCTCCTACCTTGTTAATATCTGCTATTGCTATAGTTAAAGATGTCGAAAAGGCTATTACATCTGATATTAAAGGTCCGGGAAACATTCTCTATCTTTTGGGCAAAACCTATAACGAAATGGGCGGTTCACAGTTCTTACAAGCGATGTTTAATTCTTCTGAGGGCAATGTACCAAAAGTATATGCAAAAGATTCCTTCCCTTTGATGAAAAGGCTTTCAAGGGCTATTGAGCTTGGATTGGTAAGCTCTTGTCACGATTTGTCTGATGGAGGCTTGGCTGTATGCGTTTCTGAGATGAGCTTTTCGGGCAATTTCGGTGCGAGAATTCACCTAAAGGATGTGGTATGCGCCGAACCAATAGATAAGGATGAAATTGTTTTGTTTTCTGAATCAAACGGCCGATTTCTGGTAGAGGTTAAGCCTGAAAACCAGGAGGAATTTGAAAAGCTATTAGAAGATTCACCTTTTTCTGTAATAGGGAAGACTTGCGAGGAGCCATATCTTACTGTAAAAGGGTTAAGTGAAGAAACAATACTTAAAGAAAATATATATGCTTTGAAAGAGTCATGGAGAAGTCCTCTTTTGCCCGATTATTTGAAAAAGAAAACCCCTCATTCTTTTGGCAAAAAGCCTTTTTCGATCCCAAATATAACCCTGGACAAGAAGCCTAAAGCTATGGTGTTAAGGGCTTCTGGCGCAAACTGTGACGGCGAGACTATACGCGCACTTGAAAACAGTGGGGCTGAGGTTGAATCTTTTCACATTAACAGGCTTATCAATAACGAAATAAAATTTGATGAGTATAGAATATTGATTCTTCCTGGAGGATTTACATACGGAGATTACATATCAGCTGGAAAAATTATGGCAGTGGAGTTTGCAAAGATCTTTAAAGATATAAATAATTACGAGAAGCTGCTAATCATTGGAATTTGTAATGGTTTTCAGGTTTTGGTTAAGACAGGAATCTTGCCTGGTCTGGAAGAAAATAGCTTTAAACAGAATGTCACCCTTACATATAACACTTCAGGGGCTTTTCAGTGTGAATGGGTAAATATGAAGGTTTTGGAAAATAGATGTCTATTTGTACCAAATGAGTTTTCAGAAATAGAGCTTCCAATAGCTCATGCTGAAGGAAGGTTTTACGCTAAAACAGACGTTTTAGAGAAGATGTTTGCCAATAAACAGGTAGTATTTGCCTATGATAAGTACAATCCAAATGACTCGAAAGAAGCTATTGCTGGTATTACAGACAGATCGGGCAGGATATTGGGATTAATGCCTCATCCTGAAAGGAATTTTTTAATTACTCACCACCCCTATAAAATCGAGAGAAATTATGGTTCACTGTTGTTCAATAAGGTTGTAAAGGTAGCAAGTGAAATTTAAATTTTCTTTTCTTTTTTGAAGAGTTTTCCAAAGAAGCTGGAGAACTCTTCATATGATGGGCCAAAAATCACAATTAAAATAGCTGGTAAAAATGGAGGTATAGCCCATATCCAATATACAGGCCATAATATTATCGTGGAGATAATAAAAAGCACTAAATAATAAGTTATATGAGCTTTCGTAACTTTCTGTCTTCTCATTCTTTTCATATCATAGATTATACAATAAAAATTTGATGGAGGTTAGAATTGATTAAAAAAATATTTATTTTGTTCTTGCTGATGATATGTGTTTCTTTAACTTTTAATGTGGACTGTGCGTTTTCGAAAGCAGGAGGTGGTAAGAGTTTTGGTTCTGCAGGAACACATAGCTATTCTGGAGGAAACAAATACGTAGCCCCAAACTTAAATACGCCTAAGCCTACATCTCCCACTAATCCAACTATTAATCAAAATCAACCTTCTTTTTTGAGGAACTTTCTTGGTGGGATAGCTGGTGCGTTGGCTGGCATTGCGTTATTCTCGATGTTTGGCAGTTTGTTCGGATTTAGCGGGCCAAATAGCTCTGTGGCAGGGCTGTTTCTTATAATAATTCTTGGAATTTTGGTAGTTTATTTGATTAATTTTTTTTCAAAAAGAAGGACCTCTCAAGAAAATGTATATAATAGAGAAGCAACTGGTGAAGGCTATAAAACTTCGAGTTATTCAAATACTGATTCTACTCAAGGGGTAGCTCTGGGATCAGTTCAAGCAAAGATGGACGTTGACAACGGTCTAAGAGAAATTGAAAAATTGTTTCCTTCTTTTTCAGAAGAAGAGTTAAGGCCTAAAATTAAGGATATGTTTTTAAATATTCAAAAAGCATGGTCAGAGAAGAACATTGGTGGATTGAAAAATCTTATTACCGATGAAATGCTTTTAAATTTCCAAAAGCAAATTGAAGAGCTAAACAGTAATGGTACAACCAATATTGTAGAGAATATTTCAGTAAAAAGAATGGAATTAGTGGATGCCTGGATGGAGAGAGAATCTATATACGCGACCTACAAAATTGAGGCAACTATGTCAGATTACGATGTAGACAGCAATGGAAGTATAGTCAGAGGCGATAAAGATAGGGCGGTTGATTTTCAGGAGCTTTGGAGCTTTGTATCCAGAGATTCAGTTAAATGGGAGCTTTCGGCAATAAATCAAATATAATATTATCTTTATTTCGTTAGATTAAAGATTTTTATTGCATCTGTATTTAATTTAATTTATAATATTACTTCGTCGGGGCGTAGCGCAGGGGTAGCGCACTCCTTTGGGGTGGGAGAGGCCGGTGGTTCAAGTCCACTCGCCCCGACCATGTGATTGTTTTATTATGTGAAATAATTATTCATGATAGTTTATTCTGTATCAATCTGCTTAGTTTGTATTCTTATATATCGCATTATATGATAATATTGATATTGTAGAGGCATTATTTAAATTTTATTGGTAAATGGATTATAAAGTTAAACTTACGGTAGCAGAGATTTATTGTAAGGCTTAATAAAAGCTAAAGATTGAAATTATAAACTAATAAAAATTACTACCAATTTGTTGAACTTATAGGCGCTCTTAGTTAATAAAATTTTTTGATTTAGAATACAAAAAATATTAGAGCTACAATTTTTTTGTGCTAAAATAAATTAATATATTCAAATTAGAAAGGTGGGGTTGTTGTGAAAAACATATATTTATATTTTATAGTTTTTGTGATGTTGACTGCTTTTGTTTTCTCGGGAGTTTCTTATTCAAAGGGACCTGGAGCTATGCCAAATCAAAATAAAGCTGTAAATTTTGGAGATTTTGTAAATGACAATAATCACGGCCAACAAATTAAAGACATAAATATTCAAAAAAATCAAGAAAAACAAGAAATACAAAACGAATTTAAAAACGAAATTCAAGAGAAAAACGAAATTAAGAATAATGGCGGTTCAGGAGAAGATATTACAAATGAACAAAATCAGCTCGATCAATTAAAGCAAGAGAAACAAGATATAAACAAAGAATATACAAATGAGCTTAAAGCAAATGGAAAAGAAAATCAAGGCAAAAGCCTTCCAGTCAAGACAACTGAATAAATAAGTTTATATTTATTTTGTAAAATGAACATACATGACGCTATATTATATACTCATATAGAAAATAAAGTCAGATGCCTTGTTTGCCCGAGATTGTGCACATTGTCTGAGGGAGAAACGGGTTATTGCGGTGTAAGAAAGAATATATCTGGAGAGCTAAAAACTCTAATCTATTCTTTGGTTTCATCTGCTGCTGTAGATCCAATAGAAAAAAAGCCACTTTTTCACTTCTTCCCAGGGAGCAGGGTGTTCTCAGTAGGGTCATTTGGGTGTAACTTCAGATGTTTAGGGTGCCAAAATTGGCAAATAGCTTGCTCTCAGCCTACCGCAGGTGAGGATATATCTCCAGATTATCTTTTAGAGTTGGCTAAGAGATATTCGTGCAGAGGTGTGGCCTGGACATACAATGAGCCAACTATCTGGATAGAGTATGTATTGGACTCTGCAAAGATAATTAAAAAAAGCGGCTTATATACTGTGATGGTGACGAATGGATACATCACTTTAAAGGCTCTTGATGTCATAGCGCCGTATATTGATGCTTACAGAGTAGATCTAAAAGGCATAAGGGGCAAATATTATCGTGAAGCTGCAAGCGTAGAAGATATCAAGCCTATTTTGTTGGCCATAAAAGCTGCTAAGGATAAGTATAATTGTCACATAGAGATTGTTACAAATGTAGTTCCGGGATACAACGACTCTTCAGAAGAGATATCCGAAACTGCTAGCTGGATCAAAAATGAATTGGGCGTAGATACGCCTTGGCATATTACAAGATTTTTCCCTCAATATGAACTTGCAGATTTAATGCCGACTCCTATAGAAAAATTAAAAGAAGCTTATAAAATCGCAAAAGGTATTGGCCTCAATTATGTTTACATGGGCAATCTAACTAATGGAGAAGAAAATACTTATTGCCCTGTTTGCAGTGAACTCCTAATAGAAAGGAATGGATATGAAATTCTGAGAAATCAACTAAAAAGCGATAAATGTCCTAAATGTGGAAAAAATATTAATATAAAAGGTATAAATTATGTTTAAAGATAGACTTGAGGCTGCAAAGCTGCTCTCTGAGAAGATAAAAGAAAATTTGAGAAATATAAATGATGCCATAGTCCTGGCTATACCAAGGGGCGGCATCATTGTCGGTGCTGAAGTTGCTAGGTTTTTTGGCTGGGATCTGGATATTACAATACCCAGGAAACTTGGTGCACCTGGAAATCCTGAGCTTGCTGTAGGAGCTATTGGAGAACATGGTGGTTTGGTGATTAACGATAGAGCATATAAGCTATTGGGGATCGACAAGAGCTATCTTGATAAGGTTATTGAGAGAGAGAAAAAAGAGATTGAAAGAAGAAGTGGTCTTTATAGGACAAAGAGATTTGATTATAAAGACAAGAATCTTATTATAGTTGACGATGGGATAGCTACTGGATCTACTGTTATCGCAAGCATAAGAGGACTAAGAACTTTTGAGCCAAAATCAATTGTTGTGGCAGTGCCTGTATTGCCTTTTGAAACAATCGACTTGATTAAAAAAGAAGCTGACGTTCTTATCTATCTGGCGGCTCCGAAAGAATTTTGGGCTGTGGGGCAGTTTTATGCAGATTTTGGAGAAGTGAAGGACGAAGAAGTAATAAGAATTCTAAAGGAATTTTCTAAAGATATTAAAGATAGTTAATGCCAGGATAATCATTGAAAGTATTATTATAAATTCGTTTTCTTTTGATGCAATTTTTGAGTAGATAGTTTCAGAATTTTTAATATAAAAGTTTTCAAATAAAATTCCTGTTTTGTCTGCAGGAAGTATTTTCATAATATCTCCATTTGAACTAATAAAGGCAGATGGGCCTGTATTTGCTGCCCTGATTATTGGCACTCCAAATTCAATAGCTCTAAATCTGGATGCGTTTAGATGTTCTATGGGTTCGTAGGTATTTTTAAACCAGCCATCGTTGGATGCTACTATTAAGAGACTTATGTGGTTATCCTTTAATTTTTTGTATATCAGCATCGGCAGAGTATCTTCGAAGCATATTAGAAATCCTATGTGAAGGTCTTTGTATTTAAACGGTTTTGATCTGTCGCCTCCTTCAAAATCTCCCAACTGTGGCAAAAATTTATTTAGAAAACTAAGGTTTTTCGGTATTGGGTTAAACTCTCCAAATGGAACAAGGTGCTCTTTTTTGTATATCACTTTGCTTTCTTCATCATTTATATAGTATATGGAATTGTAATATAGATTATTTTTACAGTAAATCGAGCCTACAAAGGAGGGCTGATTTGGAGTTATCACCTTATTTTCGTTTAGACACGTTCTAAATATAACCTCTGGAGTTACTATCAGGCTATCTGGATGTTTTTTCCCTAAATCAAATAAATCTATATATTGTTTATCTATAAGGTTCTCATAATTTTTATCATATAAAAAAATTGGCCTGAAATTTCCTTGTAAAATAGTAAATTTTTGTCTGTAGCTATCGGTGTCATTTACATGTATAGAATTTATAAGCGTACCTATCAAGATGAGAATACATAAATAGTAAAGCGCTTTTAGAATATTTTTTTTATAT
>JAJXTU010000010.1 GCA_021783475.1 bacterium | reverse complement strand
TCTCCTCTGCTCCGTGTGCAGTATTCGAAGCTGCCTGAGAGACCTCTCCTGATGAATGAGACAATATGGTTGCGTTTTCTTTTACCTTTTCAGATGCATTTTGTAGATCTGATACAAGACCCTTTAAGCTCTGTATCACAGACCTTGTGTTCTCTGCCATCTTCTTAGTGCTACCTGAAAGAATCCCCAACTCACCAAAATAATTCGTATTTATATCTACGTTTAAGTCCCCTTCTGAAATCTTCTTGTTTACTTCCACTATCTCTGAAAGAGGCTTTGTAATGCTTCTTGATATGAACTTAAATATTATGAAGGATATTATAGAGATTATTATGATAGCTAAAAATATTATTGTGAGAAGACTATATAGTCCTGAGTAAAAGTCTGATAATAAAACAGGGATTGCTAATACCCATCCAGTAGAAGGAATCCTATCCCACACCAATATCTTTTCCTGTCCGAGAAAACTATAGGTGCCATATCCTGTGGGCTCACTTACTACCCTCTTGCCAAGCTCAGCAAGGGATGGTGTTATAAGCTTGCTAACTTTCGTAATGTTTTCTTTCATAACCATTTCTTTAAGAGGATGCACTACAAAGAGGCCGCTCTTATCGAGTAAGAAGCCATATCCTGATTTGCCAAATTTTATATTTGATATCATTTCATCTATGGCATCAGCCCTTACGGCATCAGCAATGACACCTATTGTTTTACCTGACTGATCCAATACGGGTACAGCAATTACAAATATTTTTTTCCCAGTGCTTTTGGATATTAGTAAAGATGATACTGCGGTTTTTCCGGTGGACATAGCCTCTTTAAAATAATCTCTATCGGATAAGTTCGCATTGGCTGGTCCTGTATCAGTAATGTAGCTGCCATCGGTTTTAGCAAAGAATATAAGTTCAGCTTCTGGAAACATCGGAAAGACCGATTTTAGAGTATCTGTTATAACCTTTGGATCATTAGTTTGAAATGATGGATTTTTTGCAAGATTTTGAAGAGCTTCAATTCTATTTGTTACGTAGTTGTTTATCCCTGCGACTGAATCCTTTGTGGTCTCTTGCATTGCAGCAATTGTTTGATCTTTTACACTTTGTTTTATTACGTAATCTGAGACAAGCATAACGGATGCACCTAAAATTACAATAATCAAAATGATTGATAGCGTTAATCTTGAACCTATGGTATTCCATAACTTTCCAAAACTAAACTTAGAAAGCTTTCTTTCGTTATCGCTGACCATTTTGGCCCTCCTTAAAAACTTAAAATTTTTATCATAATTATATATCTTTTTAAAAGTAATATACCATATATTTATATATTTGTAACTATAAAATTAATTTTACTAAATCTTATATGTTTACTGTTTATATTTTCTTATATCGTCATTTTTGCGCAAACTTTTTTTGTAATATATTTTGAAAAGTTAATAAAATTTTCTTTTAATATATTTCATAGTTATAAAAATAGATGAATATCTAAATGACTTTAAATTAACATTATTATAATGAAGTATTTTCGCAATTATTTGAATTGTCAATCAATTCTTAATATTGATTTGTTCTTGATTTTCTCTTGTATACCAAATATAATAAAATGCCAAAGGCAAGTAAATGGCTTAGATAAAAGAAGGGCGGTGATATACATTAGTAGTTTTTATGGTTTCAATAAAAAATATAAGGGGGTAATTTATGTTCGTACAGAATTATGATCCACTAAACAATTTTGCACTATCAGTTTTTTGTGCTGCTTTGCCTTTGATTATTTTGCTTTACTTGTTAGCGCTTCATCCTGGGAAAGATTCTCAGGGGAGAAGAAAACTTGGAGTTGATGCACGATTTGCAACTGTGACTGCTGCAGTAGTAGCTCTTATTATTGCTGTGGGTGTCTTTAGAATGCCGGCGACTCAGGCATTTCTTGCTTGGTTCTTAGGCGCACTTATTGGTTTGTATCCAATTTGTTGGATAGTAATAACAGTTTTGTTCCTTTATGCAATGACAGTGATATCCGGATCTTTTGACGTTATGCGTCACAGCATTATGAAGATTACTCAGGACAAAAGAGTCCAGGTCCTAATCGTTGCTTTCGGTTTTGGAGCATTCCTGGAGGGCGCTGCAGGCTTTGGAACTCCTGTTGCGGTATGTGCAGCAATATTGGTAGGAATGGGAATAGCACCTCTTGAAGCCGCTCTTCTTTGTCTTTTGGGAGACACTGCTCCTGTCGCATTTGGCGGTGTAGGTATTCCAATGATCATAATGGGATCGGTTACAGGTCTTCCAGTAAACGATATGACTGCAATGGTAGGAAGAATTTTGCCATTCTTCTCATTTATAATTCCATTCTGGATTATGTTTACCTATGTAATTTTACTTGAGAAGAAGGGTATGTCAGACTTATTTGAAGTTTTTCCTGCTGCATTTGTGTCAGGAATATCCTTTGCGCTAACACAATACTTTTTAGCTCAGCATCTTGGTCCTCAATTGATTGACATTCTTGCAGGTATTGTTTCTATCGCTTGTCTTGCAATATTTCTTCGCTTTTGGTCTCCAAAGAACGTTTGGATGGCAGATTGGGCAAAGAATGCTACCAAAGATTACTCAGTTGGCGAAACTTTCTATGCCTGGGTGCCATGGCTAATCTTGGTTGTTATTATAATTATGTGGGGAACCCCATCAATATCAAAAGTTCTTGGTTCAATGCTTGTTTTCAAGTTTCCAATGGAGGGCTTAAATGGCCTCGTTACAAAGATCCCTCCTGTAGTGCCCAAGCCTACAGTCCTAAAGGATGCAGTCTTTGTCCTACCATTGCTTAGTGCTACAGGTACAGGTATTTTGTTTGCAGCTATTCTTTCTGGTTTGTGGCTAAAGCTATCTCCAGCACAATGGGGAGAGTCTTTTACAATAACCTTCAATAGAATGAAAGCACCATTTATAGTTGTGCCTTCAATTGTTGGAATAGCATTTCTTTATAAATATGCTGGTATGGATGTACAACTTGCATTGGCGTTTGCATCTACTGGTTCAGCCTTTCCGTTTTTCTCATCTATGTTGGGATACTTAGGTGTGTTCCTGACAGGATCAGATACGTCTTCGAATGCGCTCTTTGGCAACCTTCAAAAGATTACTGCTGAGCAATTGCATATAAATCCAATTTTATCTACAGCACTTAACAGTGCCGGTGGTGTAATGGGCAAGATGATAAGCCCACAGTCAATTGTCGTTGCTTTGGCTGCTACGTTTACCGATAGAAAAGTAGCAGAGGAGTCTTTCGGACCTTTGTTTAGGTCGGCTCTTGTCCACAGCTTCTTGCTTGCAATCTTAGTAGGACTTGTTGGCTTGATGTATGCTTATGTATTTCCAAACCTGATACCTGTTATAGGAAAATAATTTAGTATTTTTTCACAATAAAGCCTCCATTAGATCTAATGGAGGCTTTATTTATTACTTAACACTAAAAGCTATAAATACAGTTAAAATTATTCCTGTTAAAAAAGTGCCAATTATAACTGGCAATATGGCTTTTTTCATAAATTCTGATTCTTCTTTTCCGCTGCATCCTATTGTCATAGCTGCGTTAGTAATCTTGGCCGGAGTTATGGCAGAGGCAATTCCTCCTGCTACCGCGTGTGCGCCAAAAATTATCATAAAATAATTCTCATAACCGACGCTTTTTACAGATTCATACAATATTTTTGCAAAGAATACGTTTGAAGCTGTTTCTGAACCGCCTATAAATGAGCCTATTAGCCCAAGATATGGTATTAGAGTAGTGAATACTACTCCTGAAAGCATTGCTATCTTGATAGCTATAATTCTGTCCATATTAAAAGACGAGTAGTAAGTGCCTGGTATTAACACGCCAGAACTATTTGACATGGCCGACCATGCCATTATCATTGCGATTGAAAAACATATAGAATATGCTACAAAAGGGGAAAAGGATCTCTTTAGCCATAATTTTATAGTTGAAGAGATTTGATCTTTGGTGGGTTTTAACAAAAAGACTGATAATATTGCTGTTATCATTATCCAAAACCATATAGATGACAATACGTTAAGGTCTACCAGCTGGTTTTTGTAAAGGGGTATTATTTCATATCTTCCAGGCAAATCTGATAAAAACTTGCTGTTGCCTGGAAGGTTGGTGATCAGCGCAAATGAAAAGAGCAATATCCATGGGGATATTGCTCTTAAAAGTGACATCTCTGGTTTTTTCTCTTCTTCGGCTGTTTCCTTTTGAGCGTTTGTAATTTTTTGATATATGAGTACGAAAATCATAGTTACGAAGCCTGAAAGCGTTCCTATTATTTGAACGGGAAATATCTTCGTAATAGAAAAAAACAAACAGCTAAGCCCAAGCACCAAGCCACTTAAGAGAGCGCTGAGAAATCCTTTTTTTATAGATTTTATTCCGTCAACAAAATATAGCATTACAAACGCAAAGCCTACTGAAATAAATGGCAAAAATATTGATATGTTTAATGTAAATGAGTTTATAAAGTTTTCAAGATTTGTTATACCCTGAGGTTGAATTTTGAATGCCTGCCATGCGACTTCTGAAGGCACTGTTATCGGGATAGATAGAAGGGCAAATGATGTTAGCGGATCGTAACAGAGAACTGATATTGCTATAGATGTAACCGGGCTAAATCCAAGGGCAAGAAGAAGCGGTGGGAATAGAGCAGGGGTTACCACTCCCAAAGAAGTTGCAAGAGAGCCAAAGCCAAGCCCTAAGAACATTATTTGTTCTTCTTTTGTTTTGCATATACTCTTAAGTCTGTATGCAATTGAATCAAGTGCCTTTGTGATTTTCATTATAAAAATCAGTAACATAGTAAAAAATACCGCTAATGAAATGCTTAGAGATTTTAAGATGCCAAATATTGTAGCGTTTAAACAAATGTCGAATGGAGTTTTAAAAAAAATAAGCGCTAAGAAAAACGTGAAAATCCATGCTACTACTGACATTAGAAAACCCGATCTTGCAAAAATTGTCATTCCTAAAAGAATAAGTACAATTGGACTAATTGCAAGTAAAAAATCCATCTAATTCTCTCCTCCCTCATCTTATAATTCTTGACATAGGCTTGTATATTGTAACATACCAAGAATTTTTTACATCTTGTTAAATAATGTCTATTTCACTTGCTCGCTTAGCTATTTTGTGATCCTTTCTTGCTTGCCAAATTTTATCTACTCCTTCAACTGCGAAGAAAACTGCGTCTTTCTTTATTTTCTTGTTCAGCAGATCGATAGACCTCATAAGATTGTATGTATTTTCATCCTCTAAGCTTGTAAATAAATTCCCCAATGCGGCTTGTCTTGTCGATAGGTTTTTCAATATAACTCCCGCTTTTTTGTAATTTACGTTGCATTTAAATATATCATTTAGACAGTCTTCGGCTGCATTTAATATAAGAAATACATCCTGCGTATAGAAATCGAAGTTAACTTCTTTTTGATAAGAGCAAAAATTTTCTTTGAATGGGTTTGACGTTATAAAAACAAATAGAGTTTTGGCATATAAATCTAAGCTTCTCATATTATTTACAGCGGCAATTGCAAAATAAGACACGCTCTCTCTTAAGCTTTTGAAGTTATCAACATCGAGTCCAAAAGATCTTGATACTATTATTTCTTTTTGTTTGGGTCTTTCTTCTTGTAGATTTATACACTTTATCCCTCTCAGCTCGAGTACTGTAGTCAACCCCTTTATGCTAAGAGATTTTTTGGCAAATGAGTCGTCTATCATTGATAATTCTAAGGCATTTTGTATGCCTATGTTTTTTAAATAATTAGACTTGCTCTTGCCAATCCCCCAAATGTCTTTTACTTCAAAGTTTTTTAAGATTTCTTCTTCGTTGTTAGTTATGTCAAATACGCCATTTAGGTCTTTTTGTTTTTTGGCTATCTTGTTTGCAACCTTTGCAAGAGTTTTTGTCTTCCCTATGCCTATCGAGACAGGTATGCCTATAAGGCGATATATTTCATCTTTTAGCTCTTTGCAAAATTCAAATCTTTTCTTTTTCAATATCCCTTTTAATTCTATGAATGCCTCATCAATTGAGTATGCTTCTACGAAACATATTTTGGATCTTATTATGTTTATAAACCTTTTTGATATGTCTTCATATATTTCATAATTTGATGAGATAACCACAGCTCCGTTTCTTTCTAAATAACCCCTTATTTGAAAGTATGGAGCACCCATTTTTACCCCTAAAGCCTTTGCTTCATTGGATCTTGCGATTATACAACCGTCATTATTTGACAATACCACGACAGGTTTGTTTAGTAGGCTGGGATTAAACAGCCTTTCGCAAGACACGTAAAAGTTGTTACAATCTATTAGCGCGAAAAAACTTTCAAAGTTTTCTAATGACATAGGTAATTTTGCCGAATATTTCTATTTCTGGCTTTAGGTCAGAGTTATCCTTTATTGCAAGGTGCCCATCCAATAAAACAACCGATAACATCGAGCTCTTTGGCTGTTTTGATCTGTCGACCACTATGATGTCGCCACTTTTTAGATCCAGGTCTTTATAATCCTTTTTTGTCTTAAAGAAAAAAGTTGAAGATGGACTATCTACTATCAACCTGTTTAAATCTAAATCAAGCTTTTCGTAATTTCTTGCAGGAGATGGAAAACCAGTTCTTTGCATTTTTTCACCCCTATTGTTTATTTTTCATAATAATAAATTTTTTATGATAAAATGTCAATAGGGGTGAGTTTTATTAAACTATCTATTTAGTCGACTAAAATCAATGCTGCTCCCAGGGCGCCCGTGTATCTTGAGAGTAAATTTTTTTTGATTTTTAAGTCAAATCTTTCGAATAAAATTTCTATATTCTGCAGTTCTGAGAGTCCCCCTAAAAGCAACATGCTTTCGTCTGTCTTATTTGTTCCAATCAAAGCTTTTGTTCTGAATATTAGAGATTTTATAACTCCCGCAGCAATGTCTTCTATCTGTTCCCTGGAATGAATCAAGCTTATTATTTCGCTTTCTGCAAAAACAGTGCACATCGAGTTTATATTGGATGGCTTTTCTGATCTAACGGCCATGTCTATAAAGTCTTGGATTTTTACATCTAATATTTTTGCCATATTTTCAATATATCTGCCTGTTCCAGCCGAGCACCTGTCATTCAATTTAAAATCTATAATTTTTCCAGACCTATCTACCATTATAAATTTTGTGTCCTGTCCGCCGATATCTAAGAGATAATAGTGTTCTGGTTCAATGTATCTTGCTCCCTTAGCGTGGCAAGTTATCTCTGAGACTATCTTTGGAGACTTTACTTTTAGGACGTTATTTAAATTATGTCTGCCATAACCGGTAAGGCCAATTTGGTCGAAAGGGGGGATGCTATCTTCCACCCTCTCAAGATTGGCAGGGGTGCTATCTAATATCCCCCTTTCTAACATAGAATTTGAACTTTTGTCGTAAAGAACCCATTTTATACTTCTTGAGCCTATATCCAAACCAAGTATTTTCATAAGTTTTCTATAAAAGCCTCTATTCTTGTCCTAAGCTGTCCAAGGTCTCCAAATGAATAATCTGATTCTACCGTAATCATAGGTATATTATTTTCTTTTGCTGTTTTTCTTATTTTCTCTGCTTCTACCATATATGTAGTACAAAAGCTAAGGGAGGCATACACAATACCGTCAACTCTATAATCCTTACAAAGGTTTAATATATCTTCCTCTCTGCCTGTATTTGGCGAGAAACATGCACAATTTATGTTTTTTATGTACCTATCTGATATGTTCTTGAGCAAATCTCCCTTGCTTGATGCATTTTCTATTGAAACGTTGTCCTTGAAATATCTTGTGCCCGTGCAGTTTTCTTCGACTACTACATCAGCGCCGCTTGTTTCTATTACGTGATGAATCTTCCAGTTGGGTACAACCATTGGTGAACCGGTAACCAATATTCTTTTTTTGTTCTTGCTTTGCGAATTTGATGATGCCTTCTCTTCGCATTCTTGGGCTAATGCTTCTACCATCTTTGTGTATCTTTCTATATCATCATAAAATCCTATTTGAGTAACCAATAGGGCGTCTATTCCTGATATTGGAGAAGGGGAGAGCTTCCTTGTGTTATAGAGCCTTTTCAGTGCGTTTCTTTTTGCGTTTACCTTTTGGATACCTTTTAGGAGGGAGTCAAAACTAATAGACTTGCTAAATTTTTTTTCAAGAAAATTGCATAAATTCTCTACTTCCTCTTGCCAAAGCTTTAACCCAGCATCGCTTTTTTTGTTTGGCATATCCATAATGTACATATCAACCATATCAGAAAATATTTCCCATGCCTTCTTCTTGCCATCACAGGTATTTTCTCCTATTAGCAGATCCACTACCTGAAAATATGGGCAGGTTCTTGAATACTTTGCTCCAATTCCTGCCTTTATTAGGGGGCACAGATTTTTTGGCACTATCTGTTCACCGTATGGAACCCAAAAGTCAGCCCCTGCACAAAGTCCTACCAATTGACCGCATGCTGCTAAAACTATTTCTTCTGGCACGTAAATGCAAAAAGACCCAATGACTGGGCCCTTGTTTTTATGGTCTATTAGCTCTTTCACCCTTGCTCCGTGTATGTCTGCAACCACTGAATAAAAATATGAAAGACCTGTCAGTTCTTGCTCTTTGTTTAAAAAACATTCTTTAAATAATACTGGAAGTGCTCCCATTAGGGTGTCGTGAGCCTTTAAATCTATGTCAAGCGATTGGTACATTTCGGTGTTGTCCATAATATTTCTCCTTTGATTTAGAGTTTTTTGATACGTAAACTACGTATCTATCAGGGGCTATATTTCAAAATCATCTTATAATCACGGACAACACCTCCTTTAGTTATTTATAATTATATTTATATTATAATAAAAATAATAATATTTTAGAAAAGTGGTGAGTTATGAGTCAAACTATTTGTTACTGCTTTGGTTTTACTGATGATGAGATTAAAGAAGATGTAATATCGCACAATGGCGTTTCTAAGATTCAACAATTCATAGTAAGCAAAAAGAAAGATGGCCAATGCGCGTGCCATTTAAACAACCCAAAGGGGACTTGATGTTTAGCTGATGTCCACCGTGTAGTGGAAGAAGCAAAAAAGAGTCTAAATAACGAGTAGGGGATCTTTTACGTTGTTTTTTTCGAATGCCTCCAATCTTTCTGAGCATGAACCACACTTCAAGCAGGGTTTCCTCCCTCCTTTATAGCATGTCCATGTCGACTCATAGGGGACTTTTAATTTTAGTCCTATTTTTACTATTTCGTGTTTTTTAAGGTCTAAAAAAGGCGCGCATATTAAGATTTTTTTATAATCACATACTTTTGCGACTTCGTTCATTTTTTTTATAAATATAGGGCGACAGTCTGGATATATTGCGTGATCGCCTGCGTGAGCTCCTAATGACACTGCTTCAAAATTTGAGGATATTGCATACGAGATTGCGATAGATAAAAATATCATATTTCTATTTGGCACCACAGTAGACCTCATATTGGAATCGTTGTATCTTCCTTCGGGTATATCTAAATCGCTCGTTAAAGAACTGTCTCCAAAAACTGTCTTTAAAGATCTCAAATCAATCAATTTATTTTCTATATTTAGTATATTAGAAATATTTTGCGCACATTTCAGCTCTTTTTTATGCTTTTGACCGTAAAAAAAGCTTATTGTTTTAACATTGTGCCCCTTGTCTAATAGATAATACAAAAGAGTAGTAGAGTCTAAACCACCTGAAAAAATATGTATTATTTTCATTTCTCTCTCCAATTCTAATAAGTGTGTATAAAAATATTATATATCTTGATTTTCTCATAAAGAGTCCTTTATAATCTTGTTTGATATAATTATACACATGGATAACAGCTATCTTTTAGACGGCATAAAGGTTGGCTTTCATAAGGGTATTGTCACAACTCTAAATCTTGCAAAGATAGTTGTGCCTGTATTTTTTTTGGTCACAATTCTTAAGGCTACTCCTCTTATGTATTACCTTGATACAATCTTTTCTCCATTTATGAAATATTTTGGCCTCCCGGGCGATGCTTCCTTGGTCTTAATAACAGGCTATCTTTTAAATATATATTCTGCTGTGGGGGTTATTGTCGGGCTGGGTCTTAATTCAAGAGAGATAACGATTCTTGCAATAATGGTCTTGATAGCTCACAGCCTTATTTTGGAAGGGGCAATCTGTTCGAGAATAGGCGTTAATCCATTTTTTATAACAATTTTTAGAGTTTCTACATCTTTTCTTGCGGGCTTTTTGCTTAATATGGTTTTAAGATGATTGAAGTTTTAGAAGAGGCTGTTTTCGGTTCCTTGGGCACCCTTTTGACCATCACTATGATAGTCATCCCACTTATGATTTTTATAGAGACCTTTAAGAGGAGTCCGTTTTGGGACAGCTTTTGCAATAGTGTTGCAAATATTATTAAATATCTCGGTTTTTCAAAAAATTCTGCTATACCGTTGGCTGCAGGGTCTATATTTGGTCTTATATATGGAGCTGGTACTGTGATGGACGAAGTAAAAAAGGGTTTAATAAGCACAAAAGAGATTATTCTGATAAACATCTTTTTGGTTTTATCTCATGCAATGATCGAGGATACAGCGATATTTGTTGCTATTGGAGCAAACTTTGTTGTTATCTTCTTTGGCAGAATTGCCGTAACAATCTTATTTGTTTTGTTGTTTGGCAAGGTTTTAGATCTTTTTAGAAGGTTTGATTAATTATTTTATAATTAATACACTCAAAAATATAAGAAATATCGTAGTTGGAAAGCCAATTTTCAGATAATCTAAAAATTTTACTTCAATTTTATTCTTTTTAGCAATTTCAGCAACTATTAGGTTTGCAATTGAGCCAGTAAGGGTTAGATTGCCTGCCAATGTTGAGATGATAGCCAGCATTGTCCAGCCGTAGTTGGCATTTTCATTTGGGATAAGGTAATGGAGCATCATTACTGCCGGAACATTTCCGATGATGTTTGATAGTATTGCTGTTAAAAATGAGAAAAAACTTGTATTTTTAAAAAGGTTATGTCCTATATCGTTTACCAATATATTTATAACCCCACTTTTTTCGACTCCCCCTATCACTATAAAAAGTCCGATAAAAGTTAGAAGGAGGCTGTAATCTACCTCTTTAATGAGTTTTTCAGACTTTATTCTTCTGGTTAACATTAGAAACGCAACGCCAAGACTAGAAACTACAACTTGATTGAGATTTAGCACAAATCCTAAAATTACAAAAAACAAAATTAAAATACTTTTGTAAACTAAATATTTGTGAAAGACAAACTTTCTATACTTTGTATCCAAAATCTCTTTTGGCAACCTATCTCTATACATTATATGTAAAAATATTGCAACCAATATTAATCCAAGCAAACTTATCGGCAATGTTTTAATAAAATATACTGTAAACGGTATTTTGGACAAATTTGCGATCATTATATTTTGTGGGTTTCCAATTAAAGAGCATGCACTTCCAATATTGGATGCAAGTGCTACTCCTAATAAAAATGGTATAGGGTAGGTTTTGGTTCTAGAGCATATTATTATAACTATTGGTGTAAACAATAAACAAACTATATCGTTTATTATTATCATAGAAAAAATTCCTGTAATAAAAATAGTTAAATATAGCAAGGCAATTCTGTTTTTTGCGTTTGAGATTAGAAATGAACCTGCCATTGGGAAAAACCCAGCCAATTTCAAGCTTCCTGACAGGATCATCATTTGAATAGTATTGCTATTGTCCTGATATCCACAGAGCTTACCGCTTGATCGAAGTTTAGAATTCCAAATATTATAATAAAGCATGAGCCAATGATCGCGCTGGACGCCCTATTTATTTTTAGATATGGAGACCTCCCCGCTGACAATACAAAGAGTAAAAATAATAGAATTAATAATGAAATTATAATTTTCACATCGGGGTAGTTTATTTGTAACAAAGTGCGCATCTACTGGGATGTGTCCTCATGATTTAATGTGTCTATTGTTTCCTCTTCTTTTAGAAGACCCTCTTTTATCGCGTATTTTACAAGATCAGACTTTTTTTGAGCATTTATTTTTTCTGAAATCCTGAGCTTGTAGGTTTCTATTGTTTTTACCGATAAATTAAGCCTGTTTGCCATTTCTTTGTTCCCATATCCTAAGGCTGTATATCTTAGAACTTGGCTTTCTCTTGTACTGAGTTTTACCCTTTTTTCCCTGTCTAACATTCCTCTCAAGACTGTTTTTGCAAGACATGATGGAATATAAGTGTCATCTGTGCTCGAAATTGTTTCAAGAGCTTCAATCAACTCCTCGTAAGCCAATCTTTTTGGCACAAATCCGTTTGCACCCATTTTCAATGCTTTAACTATCATAGTTTCATCTTCAAACATGCTTAATATAAGAATTTTTGTATTTGGAGAATTGGATTTGATTGAATCTATTAGGTCTAATCCGCTTGTGTCTGGCAAAGAAATGTCTAATACAGCTATATTTGGCTGCAGTCTCTTTATTTTTTCAATAGCCTCTTTTCCGCTTGAAGCTTCGTCAATTACTTTAAATTTTTCTTGATGCTCTTGAATTAAAGCTTTTAAACCTGCTCTCAATATGGCATGATCGTCAACTAATATCATTGTTTTTAGGTTTTGGGAAAGAGATTTTGACAAATGTACCACCTCCTTTTGTGGAACTTATAGTAAATTGGCCTCCATATGTTTTTGCCCTTTCTCTCATATCAGCTATTCCAAGACGAGTTATCTTTTTATTTAAGGTGCCCTCGACATTAAATCCTTCTCCATTATCTCTTATCTCGAGCTCAATTTTGCCATCTAATTCTTTTATTAAAACGACAGCGATATCTGCACTTGTGTGCTTGATAATATTGGATATGGCCTCTTGAATTATTCTATAGATGTTAATTGACCATGTCCAATCTAATTTTTCTTCACTTATTGTAAAGTCAAAATTTATTTTTAAATTATGTCTTTTTTCTATTTCATCAAAAAAAGATTCTAAACTTGATTTTAAACCTAATTTTTCTAATTGAGGCGGTCTAAGATTCCTTGCGATGTTTCTAAGCTCTTCTATTGTTTCTTCTATTAATTTTTGTAAATTTTCTATTTCTGATCTTTCTTGTTGATTTAGCCTTGATTGGATTATTTTAAGCATTATATTTATAGATGCAAGATTTTGCATTACAGAATCGTGTATTTCCATCGAAATTCTTTTTCTTTCTTTTTCGAGCGTTTCCATAGTCTTTTTTAGAAGCTCTCTTTTTGTTTCTTCATCTTTTAACTTTGTAATTAGTTTTATTTCTTCTTTTGATGATATTTCCAGCGACATAAGCATGTGTCTGAATGACGTAAAGAGTTCTTTTACCTCATCATTGGTTTTTATATCTGGTTGAGAAACGCTATTGCCAATAGCTATGTTTTTTGCGTATAAAGTCAACTTTTTCAAATTATTGGTTATTGAATTTGTAAGCTTGTAAAGTAAAACAGAAGCTAGTAGGTTAATAAAGAAGCCAAACAAAAGAATCGTTTCTATGATTTCTTGTATTCTTTTTTCAACCTCTTTTTCTGTGACACCAATGTGGATATATCCGAAAGAGCCATCTGCAATAGGATATTTAATATCGATAATTTTACCTATTTCAGAGGAAAACACCTTTGTATTATTCCCTGTATCGCTAGTTTGTAAAAGATAAAGTTCTTTTGGAAAACCATTGCTAAAGGTGCTGCTAATTACTTCTTTTTGGTTGCCTATTATGTTTATATAACTTACCTCAGGGTTGTTTTCTTTGTATTGCACAAGTATCTGGTGAACTAAATAAATATTATTTGATAACAATGGTTCTATAACACTGTCTGAGAGGGTGGATGCTATGTTGTTAGTCCTCAGGATAAGCCTATCTTCAAGATTTTGTGTTAGAACTATCTTTATTTCTAAAGCTATCCCTAAGGTTATTATAAATATTGAAAATATATTGATAATTAAAATCTTTGCTTTTAAGCTCATTGTTCGAGTTTTTGGAGTATCATTTTTATAGGCAAATATAGTAATGATTGTGGTTTGGAGAAGTTGTCGTATCCCATATTTTTGAGAATTCTTTGCCCTTCAGGGTCGTTGGACATATTTAATAGTACATCTTTAACTTTTTTTTCAACCTCGGGACTTATATTTTTTCTGGCAACGATTGGCGGGTTTCCTATTCTGATTGGAGATTGCCAGACAATATGTAGATTTTCTGACATTTCAGGGTTTTCTTTTATATAAGTTCTAAAAAATTTACTATTTAAAGCTGCGGCATCTACGATGTTTTCCAAGAGAGCGCGAATAGAGTCAGAACTATTAAATGTAAAAATGTGATTGGAAAAATAGTTTATGTCCGAATTATTTTCCTTTAGGTAGTACAAGGGTATTAGGTATCCTGAAAAAGATGCGATATCGGTAAATGCTATTGATTTTCCTTTTAAATTTTCAAATGTTCTTATATTATTTTTGTTTGAGACTATGACTGATGAAAAAGTTAAGTCATTATTTATTACAGGTATCGCCAAAATGTCCATCTGATCCTGATCAAGGACATATGCGCTTGCCGTTATTATTCCTATATCTACCGCTTTAGAGTTGAACAAATCTTTGATTTCAAAATTTGTCTTTTTTTGTATTAGGATGCATTGTAGGCCAGTTTTTTTTGAAATATATTGGAGCAAAGGCTGATAGGTGTGAATTGTCTCCTTTGGACTGAGGGTCGACGAGACCACCACCCTTAGTATGTCGGTTTTCCCCCTTTCTAAATAGCTATTGGAAATCTTTTCGTTTAGATTAATATATGTGCTGGGTTCTAAGCTGAAATCTGCCCTCATAACAAACAATAAAAAAGCTAAAAATGCGCATATTAAAACAACTATCAGAAATAGATATGGTTTTTTTGCTAAATTTAAAATTGACAGATTAAAGTTTTTAAAGGTTTTAATACCCCCACTTTTTTTAATAATTTTAGCACAAAAAATGTTTATCGCTTAAAGGGCGTTGTTTATTTTTTCCCTATTAATAATACTGGGCAAACGTTTTCAAAGCTTCCCTCTTCTTTGCTACCGTGGCCAAACACGAGTTTTTTAAGACCGCTCAATTTCTTTTGTCCAATCACTATGAGTTTTGCCTTTACTTCCTTTGCTATTTCATCTATCTTTTCTTCTAGCAAACCTATCTTCACTATTCCATAAGCGTTTATTCCCAGCTTCCTTCCCTCTTCTATCGCCTTTTCAATTTCCTGCCACGCTTTTTGGACGAAGTATTCTTCTGCTTCTGGATTGTACACTCCAAGATACTCTGATTTTTCTATTATCTTAGCTATGACTGCAGGTCTTCCCTCTTCTATCGCCTTGTCGAACCCCCCTTTTAAGACATTTTTATCGTTTTTTATATCTTTTATAACTATTAATATTGGATTCATTTTCTTCACCTCTTTTATGAGACTTTTTCTTGAAAGGGCACATTTTTAATGTGCCCTCTGTCTGGGTATCTCCTATGCTTCTTTTCTTGACTTCTTGCTTAGCTTTGATACTCCTGCACCTTCTAATAGATACATTAGTGAAAAACCATACCAGCAGGTATATAGTAGATAAAATATTATTAAGGCGCTAAGAATTATCATTTCTTTTATCCCAACGGGGCTTTGTTCTATGCTTGGATAACTTCTAAGAGCGCCCAGCGCATATTCTCCTTCAACGGACTTTGGAGCTCCAGCAGCAACTATCCCATCAAAATTGTAGGCTGGTTCTATAGCTCTCTCTAGAATTTCTCTTACAAACTGTAGCTCTGATGCCTGATTGTTTCTTAAATAGGACTTTTCAAGGGCTTGTTGAGATAGGTATATTGCATATAGTCCGTCTTTGCTATCAAAACCTAATACGCTTGTCATATCCTTTCTTCTATTGTTGAAGAAGTCCTCGCTATATGAGAGTATCCCTTGTGACACCCTTCCTAAATCTCCACTAATGGTTAGGGAAGTTCCTTGAGCCTCAATTTTTGCACCAAAGGATACGTATAGCTTTTCAAGCATTTTTGCTTCGTTTTCATTTGATGCACGATAGCTTAGATTAAATGTTTTGCCCATAAAGCGCTCGCTATCCTTGAACACTTTTGGAAATTGATAAGCTGATGCCTTTGTAAGACTGTTGAAAAATTGATCAGTCCACTGAAGTCCTGTCAAGTGTCCTGGTGCAACAGGACTAAGCCATACTATTAACATTGCCATGAAGCTTATTATTCCTATAAGACCTAATTGAAGCTTATTCTTATTTGATAACATCTTCTTCACTCCTCTCGTATTTTTTTCTTAAGAGATCTTCTTTGATTCGACAGCTTCCTTGGCTGGCTTTTTTGATATTATTATATTAGTGTAAAAGGTATACAGCACAAAGAATCCAAATAGCGCTACCAACCCAAAGAATACTACTGTTCCGATCATTGTTAGGATACTTGAAGTTTCCTTGCTTATAGCGATAATATTTGCATCTGATAGTCTTGGTGGAAGTGCTGCAAGCCTGTTTACGAATCCAGCTAATATGGTTAGTGCATAAAAGAGCTTAATTGTTGTGCCCTTTACAAATGTTGTTACCATAGCGCCAATTTGGACTCCTATCAGGGAGCCAAGAAGCATTGTTATGGCTATGCTGTAAAAGATATAACCGTATATTGCATAGTTAAAGATTGACGAATAGGCTGTTGTAAAGATTATTTGAAGTATGTCTGTGCCTACCGTTGTAAAGGTTGAAACTCCCAACCCATATACAAAGAGAGGAAATGTCAAGAATCCTCCGCCGACTCCCATTATTGCTGCTACAAAACCTACTATAAAGCCGCATATAACAACTGGATATACAGATATGCTCATTCCGCCTTCGAATATGTGGTCATCAAACTTGATTCTTGGCTTTAATGGGATATTTTGAAGCCAGCGTGCAAATCCAGTTCTAACATCCATGATTGCCTTTCTTGAGGTATCCTTTTGTCCCTTTCTTAGCTTAATGTAATCCATGGTTGAATAAAATCCAAGTATTCCGAGCAATATTACATATACTGTGGAAATAAAAGCATCGCTGAGAGCAGGGCTTAAGGCATAGATTTGTCTATTGATAGATGCACCTATAGTAACTCCTGCGAATGAACCTACTACAAACCATACTGCTAGCCAAAGATTTACGTTGCCTAACTTTTTGTGAAGTGTTGTTCCAAGTATTGCGTTTGCAAATATTGCAAATTGATCTGTTCCAACTGCCATTATCCCCTTCACTCCAAGCGTCATCAGCGCAGGAGTAAGAACATATCCTCCTCCTGCTCCTATGACTCCAGTGATTAGACCTGACAACAAACCGATTACAAGGATACCGCAAAGCATCTGAGTAGTAGCTACAGCTGGCATATAGGCATGCCCGCCGCCAATATATGTTGGCCCCGCTGCAAATGCACACTGCATCGCCAATCCTGCAAGCACTGGCAGAAATAATATGAGCAAAAATTTCTTTCTCTTCATTAAAATAGTATTGCTTGTTTCCAACTGCCACTTACCCTGAGCCTTTGATGCCTCATTAATTAATTCTCCTGTCTTATAGAGCCTTCCAAAAAATCCTTTTAACATTTTTGTTTCCCTCCCTTAAAATTTTTATACCTTACTATCTAGAATTGAGCGAAATTATTCTGTCACCTCCTCGAATCGTTTATAAAATTTATTCATAAATTTTATTTGTATTAATGATAAAATTTCGTTATATAAAAAAATAGTTGGGGAAAGATGAACTTTTTATTAGGGAAAGCATTGTATTAATGTAAGCAAAATCCCTTACGACATAGATTTTTATTTTTTATATGCATAACTAAAACATATAAATTCCATAAGAATATGTTATAATTGACATTAAGATTTACTACATCATGTAGGTATTTTTACCTTATTAAAATTAGCTTTTGCCATTACATATAATTTGGAGAAAAATAAACTTGAAGGGAGTTTTGGGTTATGGAAAAAACTGCTAGCAGTACCGGGCAGAATATTGAAACGCCAATCGATCAAAAGAAATACGCTACTGTTCTTAAGTGGTCGGCAAGATTTGGCCTTTTTTCTATTTTGCTTACTTTTTTTATCTATCTTTCTGGATTGATTTCTCCCGTAATACCTTTGGATAAGCTGCCGCGCTTATGGGTAAAAAATTCTGCGCTGCTTAATGAAAGCTTTGGAATTTCAACGGGTTGGGGTTGGATGAATTTAATTTTTAAATCTGATATGATGGCAAAGGCAGCGCTTACTTTTTTGGCTTTTGTGCCAATTTTGTGCTACTTAACAGTTTTGCCAATATATATTAAGAAGAAAGAATTTGCAATGATTTTTATAGTAATATTGGAGATATCCATTCTTGCTTTGGCAGCTAGCGGATTTCTCAAGGTAGAATAGGAGGCATACTGTGAACTCTTCAAAGAATTTAGTATTGTTTTTTTCTTTTTTTATGTTTTTATTTTTTGTATTTTTTTTAGTACCACATGCATTTGCTGCAAAGGATATAATTCTTGCTGAAGAGACATCTGTCGGAATTCCATGGTGGATATGGCCACTGTCTTTATTTGTTTTTTGTTTTGGCTTAGGAATTGTAGCAGTTTTGGCAGGTGTTGGAGGCGGTGTTCTTTTCGTGCCGATACTTGGCACATTTTTCCCATTTCATATGGATTTTGTAAGGGGTGCTGGTTTGATGGTGGCTTTAGCAGGATCGCTTTCTGCAGGTCCTGGACTTTTGATGAGAAACCTTGCTTCACTGAGACTTTGTATGCCCATGGCTTTAATCGCGTCGATCTCTTCTATTATGGGTGCTATGGTAGGGTTGGCCTTGCCACAAAACATAGTAAGAATTGCATTGGGATTGGTTATTCTTGCAATTTGTTTTGTGCTTCTTACATCCAAGAGATCTGAATTCCCTGAGATAACCAAGCGTGATAAAATCGCTCAGATTCTTGGTATACACGGTATTTACTATGAAATTACACAAAGGAAAAATATTAATTGGCAAATTCAAAATTCTCACATTGGGCTTTTACTGTTTTTTCTGGTTGGGTTTATTGCAGGCATGTTTGGTTTAGGCGCTGGCTGGGCCAATGTGGCAGTTTTTAACCTGGTTCTTGGAGCTCCTTTAAAGATATCAGTAGCATCTAGCAACTTTTTATTATCTATTACCGATACATCGGCAGCCTGGATATACCTAAACAATGGTGCTGTGCTGCCTATTATTGCAGTGCCATCAGTAGTAGGCATGATGTTGGGCTCTCAGGTGGGAGTCAGATTGTTAGCCCTTACAAAGCCTAGAATTGTAAGATGGTTAGTAATTATTTTGCTTTCTGTTTCTGGCTTGATGAGCATTCTCAAGGGGTTTGCAATTATATAATCATCTCTTTAGGAGGGACAATGTTTAAGAAGATATTGTTTGCAGTTGATTCGACGCCTAAAAGACATGATATTATGAGTATAGGCTATGAGTTGGCAAAATTAAATGGTGCAAAAATAATACTCTTTCATGTTATTGAAATGCCTACACAAGTTGCCGACCTTAATCCTGATGCCGAAGAAGCGGGATATAACAGGGCTAGCGCGCTTGTAGATGAGCTAAAAAAAGAAATAAAAGATCCAGATATTATAGATGGAATTGCAATTCAAGAAGGAGAGAATCCTTCAATGGAAATCTATAACGCTGCAAAAAAATTTAATGTTGACCTGATTGTGTTGGGTAGAAAAACTGGTTTTGAGGCGTCTATTATGCACCATTCCATTGCTAGATTTTTGATTGAGAAATCAAAAATCCCAATACTTATAGTGTGATATATACCCCTTGCGCCTAAGTTAACGCTTATAGTTTATTTTATGACTTTCTTTTAAGCAAGAACCTTGATATATTTAAAGCAATTATAATATATATTATCAATCCGACTTCCCATTGCCAAAGCTCGAAAAAGCCTAAACCTTTTAAGATAATACCTCGTACTACCACCAGGAAGAATGTGGCTGGTGCGATATAGCTTAAATAATATATTATGCCCGGCATAGCCTCTCTTGGGAACATAAACCCACTCAGTAAGAAGATAGGCACCATAAGAAAGAATGACATTTGGAGAGCTTGCTGTTGATTTTTTGCAAGAGTAGAAATTATATATCCAAGGCTTAAATTGGCAAGTATAAAGGGTAGGGCGAAAATGTACAATAAAAATAAATTCCCCTTAATGTTGAGATTAAAAAGCGCTACGGCGGCTATAATAACAAGAGACATTTGAGCATATCCTATAATTGCATAAGGCATAACCTTCCCGATGGTTAGCTCAATTGGCCGAAGTGGAGTAACTATAAGCTGCTCGTATGTGCCTCTTTCTTTCTCTCTCACAATCGCCATCGCTGTTAAAACCAATGTCGATAGACTTATTAAAACAGCGATTAAACCTGGAACAAGAAAATACGTTGACAATAGGTCGGGATTATACCATGCCCTAACATCCACTTCAAATGGGTTTTTATTGGGTAATATTATTCCGTTTTGTTGAAGTTTATTCGTTAATATCTCTTGATTCTCCATGAGACCTATCATCTGAGATGCCGACAGGGCGGAGCTTGATGACATAGGATCGGATGCGTCAATTATTACCAATATCTGACTTGACTTGTTGCCCAATATGTTTGATTCGAGTTTTGGCGGAATAATAATTCCCACCTTCGCTTGGCCTTCGTCAATTGCTTTGCCTACTGCATTTGAACTATTTAGAAATCCCTTTATGTCAAAATATTGTGAGCTTTGAAACTTGTATAGGATGTCTCTTGACATCACTGATTTTGATTGATCGTATACTACTGTGGACTGGTGTTTTACATCTGTATTTATTGCATATCCGTATAAAATCAGCTGTATTAATGGGATAGCAATAGCTGTTATAAATGTAACCTTATCTCTGAAAAATTGGATGAATTCTTTAATGAATACAGCCCATATTCTTTGGAGCGATGCGCTCATCTAAATGATCCTTCTTTAAAAACGATTGTACCAGAACTAAACGCAGCTCCTTTTTTTACACTACCTATAATTTGTCCATCAACTCCATTGTCTTTCAAAAATCTTAATACATCGTCTACGACATCTGGACTGTAAGTAGAAAGAAGTCCACCTGAGGTCTGTGGATCGTATATAACGTATTTATAATTTTCATCAATTTTGCCTATTTCAATGACATTCTCTTTATAAAAATCAATATTTGCAAATATCCCAGCAGGGAGTACGCTATCGTTTGCAAGGTTTAAAACTCCTTCAAATATAGGCAGTGATTTAGAATATATCTCAAATACGACTTTGCTGGATCTTGCTATACTTACTGCATGTCCAACTAAACCGAATCCTGTTATATCTGTGCCAGAAGTTGCTTTAAACTTTTTCTGTGCTTCGCCTGCAAAATAATTTAGCTCTTGCATAGACTGGAGAGCGTCTTTCATGTCTTCTTCATCTATCAAGTCAATTTTTAGGGCAGAAGTGAGTATTCCTGTACCAAGCGGTTTTGTAAGGATGATTATATCGCCTGGCTGTGCTCTGTTGTGGGCAATCAGCTCATCCTTTTTTGCAATTCCAGTAACACTAAGTCCATATTTTAATTCTAAATCGTCGACAGTGTGCCCACCAAGAATCAATGCACCGGCTTCTTTAACTTTTTCGTGAGAGCCTCTAAGTATTTCGTTTATCACATCGAGTTCAATGTCGTATCTTGGAAATCCAAGAATATTTAATGCAGTTATCGGCTTTGCTCCAACGGCATACAGATCAGAGAACGAATTAGCAGCGGCAATCTTCCCGTATAAGTCGGGGCTGTTTACTACAGGAGGGAAAAAGTCAACAGATTGAACAATGGCTAAGTCGTCTTTTATCACAAAAGCTCCTGCGTCATCAAGGCCATCAGAGCTAAAAATTAGTCCAGGATGCTCAAATTTTGGTAAATCTTTTAAGACCTCACCTAGGTCCTTTGGATTGAGTTTTGCTGCTCAGCCAGCACAACGAACTAAAGAAGTAAGCTTTGGAAAACTGTTCACTTTTTCACCTCCTCTGAGAATAATCTTTATCTATCAATTATACAAAGAAAAAAATAATAATTATAAAATTTATTATAGAAACCATTTTAATATATAATTAATGCATGGACTTACATTATATATCTTTTATCAAATTCAAATATGTTTAGTTTTTCTTACTTAAACATTTTAAACCATCTTTTGGTTTTTGTTTGGCCTCTAATCCCTATGTATTGGCTATTTGTACATTTTTTTACTGACTTTGCAAAAAAAATTAAATTTTTAACTTTTATATTAATATACATATTATATATTCCATATTTGTATTTTTTGATCAACAACCAGAACTTATTAAATATGTACATTCCGATTTCATTTACTTTAAAGCTATTTGGCTTTTTTATATTTGTTGTTGGGGCATTTCTTCAACTCTTAACTTTGTCGATCTTAAAGGGCAGAATTCTTGGGTTAAATGAAATCGTATTAGAGGATCCAGGAGACTTGGAAACGAGATTTATATATAAATACATGAGGCATCCAACATATCTTTCTCATTCCTTGCTGTTTTTTGGAGTATTTCTTATTAGTGGGGGAATACTGTCTCTTGTTGTGAGCATATTTGATTTTTTAATAAATAATTTTTTGGTGATCCCTTTTGAAGAGAGAGAGCTTACAAAGAGATTTGGTTCTAGATATGAATCTTATAAGAAGAAGGTTAAAAGATACTTTTTTATCTAATTAATTTTCCATAAACCACAAAAAAGCATCTTCAAGATTTCCAATTTTATGTGAGTTATCGTAATAGACTTTTTTTGCGTCGTTTGGGCTGCCTATAAACTTTAGTTTTCCCGAAATGATGAATCCTATCCGGTTGCAAAATTCAGCTTCATCCATATAGTGAGTTGTAACCAAAACCGTCCTACCTTCTCTTGCGTAACTGTAGATAGCATCCCAAAAGTCTATCCTGGCATCTGGATCTACGCCGCTTGTCGGTTCATCAAGGACCAGTATGTCTGGGTTATGAAGAATGGCCGTGCAAAAGGCTACTCTTTGCCTTAGACCTCCAATATCTCTTACCATAGTGTTTTTTACTTCTGCAAGGTTGTATGACTCCAACAAAAAGTCTATCCTTTTTTCTAAGTCTTTTCTTGAATAACCGTAAATAGAACCATAAAAAATCATATTTTCAATTACCTTTAGATCGGGATATAGAGAGAATTTTTGAGACATATAGCCCAATCTCTCTTTTGTAAATTTCTCTATATCGTCTCCAAATATCTTTATTTTGCCACTAGTTTTGTTGATAAGCCCCAGGACCAACTTTATAGTTGTCGTTTTTCCTGCTCCATTTGGTCCTAAAAAGCCGAATACCGTGCCTTGTTTTATTGAAAAACTAATTTTATCAACTGCAGTGAAATCTCCAAATTTTTTTGTGAGATTTTCAACTTCAATTGCATTTTCTATGCCGAGTGCCATAGGTAGATATCTTCCAGGTCGGGGTCATCTCTTTTTATTAAATCCCTACTTATAGAAATTTTTTCTGAGAGCCTATCAATTTCTATATCTTTACTTAATAGTACTCTTATGTGCTCGTTTTTTAACCAGAATTTAAAGTCTAACTTTTTCTTTTTTAAGTCAAAATAAAATTCTTGTAAGTTATCTTTGGTCAATGTGTAAGGTATAAAATCAAGATTTTCTACAAGGTCTTTTGGTTTACCAAACAATACGATTTTTCCATTTTTAATAAAAGTTACTTTGTCTGCCAGATCGCCTTCCAAGAAGTAAGGGGTAGTTAATACGATTGTCTTTCCAGACTTAGTGAGCTCTTTTAAGAGTTTCCATACGCTCTTTCTTGAAGCAGGATCTACGCCTACGTTTGGCTCATCCAATAGAAGTACTAGGGGATTGTGAACAAGGGCGCAGCCAATAGCAAGCCTACTTTTCATCCCGCCTGAAAGTGCTTCTGCAAATCTTTGCTTAAAGTCCTTTAGACCTATAAAGTCGAGTATAAAACTCTCTCTTTCATCGAGATCTTTGCCGGAAAGCGTATATAGACTCCCGAAGAATCTTATGTTCTCACTGACTGTAAGATCTTGATATAGGGAGAATTCTTGTGCTTTATAGCCCAATAATTCTCTGGTAGAAGAAATGTCTTTTGTTATGTCTATATCGTTTACTGATATTTTTCCTGAATCAGGTTTTATCATTCCAATGATAATTTTTATTAAGGTTGATTTTCCTGAACCGTCCGATCCAAGTATTGCTAAAATCTCTCCTTTTTCTACATTTATATTTATATCATCTAATGCTTTCTTGTTTCCAAAACTTTTGCATATATTCTCTATTGATATCATTGTGCTTTTTCGATCATGGTATCAGCTGGCATTCCGGGTTTTAGGACTCCATCTGGATTATTAATTTTTACCTTTACCCAGAACATATATTTTACTCTTTCATCCTTAGTTTGGATAAATTTAGGGGTATATTCTGCTTTGTCTGATATTGCCTCTACATAGCCGCTAAAATTTTTATTTGGGAAGGAATCAACTTTTATGGTGCAGGGCGCGTTCAATTTTACAAAGCCAATATCTTTTTCACTAACATATACCTTCACATATGTGCTGTTCAGATCGTATAAAGTTAGGACTGGAGTTCCAGAAGAAACGAATTCCCCTGGTTCTGAATCTTTGGAAAATACGACTCCATCAATAGGTGAATAAATCGCTGTGTATCCTAATATCGTCTTGGCTTGTTCCACCTGAGAAACGCTTGCCTCATATGCTTCTTTCGCAGACTTAATTTCTTCTTCTCTGTAGCCAATTTGTAATTCTTTGAGCTTTTGTTCGCTTGAATTTAGCGCCTCTTTAGATGAGAGATAGACACTTTTTACACTATCAAAACTTGATGCAGGTATAGCGTCTTCTTTATATAGTTTTTCATATCTAATATAGTCATTTTTTGCCTTCTCAAATTCTGCGAGCTTTGCGTCTCTATCGGCTTGAGCCATTTTTATATCCTGAGATCTGTATCCTGAAAGATATTGATCGTAGAGAGCTTTTGCTTTATCTTTATTGTGTATAGCTGCTTGAAGAGAATCTGCAAGATCCTTTCTTGAGAGAGTGGCAAGTAGCTCGCCTTTTTTTACCTTGTCGCCTTCATTCACTTTTAATGAGTATAGGGTTCCATAAACCTGAAAGGAAACGTTGTACTGATCTGCCTCAATGTTACCAGAAACTTCTAAATAATTGATTGGAGATTCCCTGTTAATTATAATCCAATATATGCCAACACATACTGCCAATATTAGACTAAAGATAATTAATGTTTTTTTGTTTTTCAAAAATACACCTTAATGTTTTATTTGATTATATTATACCATTCCATGAAGTTTCTTTTTCAACGAGTAATGCATTGTGTATTTCCAAACCCTCAAGCGTCATAGAAAATTCAATTTTGTAACCATTTTTTGTCCTGTAATTTGGTTCTTTAGTTTCTGGAAAAGTGAGGCATTTAGGAATCCCAACAACAGTTGACCATTTAAACTTTTCTCCATTCCTAAATGAATTTTTCATAGCAAACTCCTTCCAAAAATTTATTTATAAATAGATGTTATAATTTAGGACAAATCTTGTATATCACTCAAAAGGGGTTATTTTGTTGATTTTAAGGTATTATTTATCTTATTTTACAAAAGAGAGATTTCATCTCTCTTTTTCTTTAGGCTTGTTATTTGTTATTCTATGGCTATTTTTTCTTGGTGGCCCCTTTTTATATGTGGTGGCGGATCGGTGGCAGGTTTCACATGCTCTCTTCTTTAGGATCTTTTTATTTACTCAGTCTATAACTTTATTATTTATCATTAAATTTTTTGAAAATAAGCATATTCTCTCAATAATTAAATTTTTAAATAAAATTTTTTCTATCCTTTTCTCTATTTTTTTACTTGTGCTATTTTTTGGGCATCCCATGATAAATTTTATTTTTTTACCTATAATTTTGGTTGTTTTTTGTTCTATCCTTTTCTCATATTTATTTGTCTTAATACTCTCCACGTTTTTCAAAGAAAAATTTGTTTCTTGGGCAATAATATTTGCTATATCAACCCTTTTTGCTACAATTGCTATGTTTTTATTAAATGCATTAAACAATAATGCGGCATATTTTATCTTTTCGTTACTTCCACTATTTTTATTTATTTTGCCAAAATATGATTTAAACTTATTTTTTTCAAGAAGCTTTAGTAAGTTTAGCTTTAATATCTTTCCCAAAAAGGTTATTTTTTTATTTTTTGGATATTATTGTTGCGGTGGGGCGGTATACAATTATCTTTTAAATTTTTCTTCAATTTATATTTATTTTTTTACAAGCATAGCCTACTGTCTAACTATTTTGTTATTGCCTTCGATAATTTATTTTAGGAAATTGGAAATCTCAAGTCTGTATAGACCGTCTCTGGCTCTCTTAATAGCCGCATTTTTTTGGCTACCAGTTTATTTTGCACATCCATTTTCTAACATAATTTTTGCTATTTTTCAGATTGGGTTTGCAATTTTTGATTTTTATTCTCTATCATTAATACTCTCTTTTGCAATTAGGGAAAAAAATGACATAAGGGTATTGTCTTTTGGCTATTTTATAATCACCATTTCTCTATTTTTTGGAGAAGTCATGTATTTCTTTATTCATAACATTTCGCAAAATTATGAGATATTTAACTTTGCGTCTTATGCGGTAAGCATAATGTTGCTTTTGTTCTTTGTCTTTGTAAAAGCCGATGATTACAACCCTTTTTTGTTCTTCGGACAAGAAATGCCCCCTATCCTGAGTGAAAATGCCTTATTTAAGCTGGATTTTGATAAAAGTTTCGCTATTTTTGGATTAACCCCAAGGGAAAAAGAGATTGTTAAATATATATTGATGGGCAGGAATGGTAGATATATTGTTGATAACCTGCACATTTCAGAAAACACTTTTAAGACTCATATGAGAAATATATTTAGAAAATGTAATATTTCTAACAGACAAGAATTGATTGATATTATAAGAAAAAATTAATTAATTTTTTTAAAATCTGATATAATATTCCTATGAAATTTAGGAGGAGTTATGAAAAAAAAAGACGTTGACCATGCGAATAATGACTATAAGCTGGAAGCCCTGTCACTTATAAATTGCACTTTTAAAATGAAGCCATTGCATGCCCCAGAGAGCTCTATTTCTGTAGATATTAAGCCTTTGATAAAGAATACAGTAGATAGGACACATGAGGTGGAAATTGTCACAAACATTAGAGGCACAGAGCTAAATGAAGACTTAGAAGAGGTTGGTACTAGAAGAAAAAAACCGTGGCTTGAGTTTTCAGCTACCTATTTTTTGGTAATAACAGAAAATCAAAAAATAAAAGAGAAGGACAGTCTTGTTATTGAAGCTTCTGTCAAGGCTATTTGGCCATTTATAAGAGAGTTTTCACAAAATATGTTTTTCAGAGCTGGCATCCCTGCAATTATAGTTCCCATGAATCTCTTAGAGGTTGAAAAATAAGCTTATTCTTTTGACCTTAATACCTCTTTCCCCCGTCTAATAGAAGTTAGAAGTTTGTCAACTTCAGATTCGAGCTTGATCAAGACATTTTCTGAATAGTCTTTGGCCTCTTTCATGAGTCTATTGGCCTCTTTCTTTGCCTCATTCCTTATTTTTTCTGATTCTTCCTTTGCCCTTATAACCAGATCGTTCTCGTCTAACTTTTGCTTCGCTTTTAAGTCGGCGTTAATGATTATCTCGTCTGCTTTTTTCTGAGCGTCATTTATAATATCTTCTTTCTCCTGCAAGAACTTCTGAGCATCAACAACCTCTTGCGGGACGTTCATTCTTATTGAATCTATGATTCTAAAGATTTCTTGTTCATTTACAAAAACCATATTTGTAAGCGGTATCTTCGGAGAGCTCATTACTAGAAGTTCAAGATCTTCAATGACCTTTAAAAAAGTTTGACTCATTATTTTCCCTCACTTTCGATTAATTTTGTGTTTAGTGCATTTTTTACGATATCAGTTACCCAAGGAGTTACGTTTCCATTTAAAGACGCAATCTCCTTTATTATAGTGGAGCTTATGTACGAATAATCTTCATGAGTCATCAAGAAGACAGTTTCTATTCTTGGCTCCATTCTTCTGTTGGTGAGAGCCATCTGGAATTCAAACTCGAAATCAGAAATTACCCTTAGCCCCCTTATTATTGAATTTACGTTTAACGATCGCGCGAAATCAATTGTTAGACAAGTATAGCTCGTTACAAAAACATTTTTTGGCATATTTCTCTCTATTAGCGATTCTTTAATGAGGCCTACCCTCTCTTCCATATTAAAGAGGGCTCGTTTTTTTTCATTGTATGCTACTGCAATAATTACCTCGTCAAATAGATGCGATGCGCGTCTGGCTACATCTAAATGACCAAGAGTTATCGGATCAAAACTGCCAGGATAAATCGCTTTCTTAATCATCTGCAGAAAGTTTTTCTGGAGTATAAAATGTAATTGTATTGCTCGAGTAAGTCCTTGAGTCTGATATTTTCCAGCAACCTATTTGCTCCTTTGGCTTTTTTTTGAAAAAGTGATGCAAAATAAATATTGAATTTTCATGGTAACACTTAAAATCGGAAAAACTATTTAATAAAGCGTCTAAATCATAAGAAAAAGGTGGATCCATATAGATTATATCAAATTTTATGTCATGGCAATTAAGCATAAACCTTTCAACAGAGTAATTTAATATTGTACATCTGTTTAGAAGGTTAAAATTGCTTAAGTTTTTTTCAAGAAATGATGCGATCTTTGGACTTTTTTCGACACTAATTACGCTTTTTGCACCACGAGATAAAAATTCTATGGAAACCGATCCTATACCAGCAAAAAGATCTAACAAGAGACAATTGTCAACTGTGTTACCAAGAATATCCATTAGAGACTTTCTAACTCGAGAGCTAAGGGGCCTAACCTCATTGGTTTTTGGGCTTAGCAAAGATCTATTCTTAAATTCTCCTCCAACTATTGAAGTTTTCAAATTGCTTTTATTACCTCTCTATCTTTAAATGTCTTTTCCATTTTAAATTTTAGTTCTTTGAAGTGCAGCAGATCTGGATCTTTTTGCATAATTACCTCTGCCACTTTTTGTGCCACTCTCATTATATCGGTATCCTTTAAAGGATTTGCAACTTTTAAAGTTTGATCGATACCACTTTGTTTAGAGCCAATTATCTCGCCCTGACCTCTTAATTCTAAGTCTTTTTCTGCAAGTTCAAACCCATCGCTTACCTTTTCAAAGATCTGTATTCTTTTTGAGGAATATGCTTCTTCATCTACCAGGAGATAACAGGTTGAGCCGAGTTTTCCTCTGCCAATTCTTCCTCGAAGCTGGTGCAGTTGAGCTAAGCCAAATCTTTCTGGATTTTCAATCACCATGATATTTGCCTGAGGTATGTCAATCCCCACTTCAATGACCGTAGTAGAAACCAATATTTTAATCTTTCCTGCCCTAAAATCTTGCATAACTTTATCTTGTTCGCTTTGTTTGATCTTCCCATGTATAAGGCCAACTTCAAACTCAGGAAAAAGGTTTACCAGTTCTTTGTGTCTCTTTTTTACTGATTCTAATCTAAGGGAGTCTGAATCTTCTATCAGTGGGCATACATAGAAAACTCTTGAGTCGTAATTTTTCAAATTTTCTTTTATTATTGAGTATAATTTTTTGACATCATTTTTATTTATTATTTTTGTAACTATTTCCTGCCTTCCTTCTGGCATAGTTTTAATCTCAGAATAATCCAGGTCAGCGTAAAAAATTGATGCTAATGTTCTTGGTATCGGAGTAGCTGTCATAACTAACGTGTGTGGACAGATACCCTTTTCTATTAAGCTCAATCTCTGTCTTACACCAAATCTGTGCTGCTCGTCTATTACAACCAGGCCTAAATTTTTTAATTCAAGACCTTCAGTAATAAGAGCATGTGTTCCTGTCAGTATTAATGGTACGCCTTTATTTATCTCTTCTATTATTAGATTTCTTTCTGATTTTTTGGTTGAACCCGTTAAAAGATAGATTTTTACCCCCATAGGAGCCAGCCATTCTCTAAGTTTTTCAAAGTGTTGTTTTGATAATATTTCTGATGGCACCATAAATGCCGCTTGAAAACCAGAAGAGATTGCACATAGTAGAGCGCTAACTGCAATTACGGTCTTCCCGGAGCCCACGTCTCCCTGCAAGAGCCTGTGCATTGGTTTGTTGTTTTTAACATCTGAAAAAACTTCTTCCACTACTCTCTTCTGATCTATGGTTAATTTAAACGGCAATGAAGAGATAAAATTTTTTATTAGTTCGGAATCAGGATTTAATATTGGAGCATTTTTTGAATTGTATTTTTGTTTCTCAGTTAGGATTGTCAGCTTCCACTGCAAAAGCTCATCAAATGCAATTCTCTTTCTAGCCCTTTCCAGATTCGATAGATCTTTTGGAAAGTGCATTAAATAAAGCGCATCTTTAAGCTTCATTAGTTTTAGTTTATTTATTAACGACTCTGGTAACGTCTCTTTTATGATCCCGTTACCATCAAATACCTTCTTTATGATCGTTCTAACTTCATTGTCGTTAACTTCAAGGCAATATTCCGGATATATCCCAGAATTTTGGTATATGGGTTCTTTCCCGACCATGGGGTGGTAGAAAACAATCTCTCTATTGTTAGCTACTGCTTCTCCAGCAAAATAGGCACTGGGCTTTAATTTTAAAATTTGAATTTTTTTATAGGGTTGGTTGAACCAGCAAGCACTTGCTCTTTTCCCCTCGATATTTAAGTCTACCTTTACCAGTCTTTTCCTCTCTGGATAGTATACAGGCATGCCTATCTGAGCCTTAAAGGCGAGGTTTTTACCTGTGATTACGTCTTCTGCTGATTTGACTACCGTAAATTCTTTATATTTTTTTGGAAAAGAATAGATAATATCTTCAATAGAATCCAGAGATAGTTCTCTTATAAGGTCAGACGGTTCTCTATTTTTTATTGCCATAAATATTGTAAGTTATTTCGTCTAAATCCGAATTAACCATCCATAGATGCTATCTTCAATAGCTGTATGGTTTCAATTAAAGAAAGTGCTGAGTCGAATCCCTTGTTGCCTGCTTTTCCACCAGCTCTATCAAAGGCTTGATCCATGGTGTCAGTTGTGAGTACACCAAAAGAAATTGGAATCTCTTTTTCTAGAGAAACCAAAGCAACACCTTTTGATGTCTCTGCGGCCACATAATCAAAATGCGGGGTTTCTCCTCTTATTACAGCTCCCAGGGCGATAAGCCCATCAAATTTCTCTAATTTTGCAAGCTTTTTTAATGTGAGGGGTATTTCCCAGGCTCCTGGCACATAATAAATGCTTATGTCCTTATCCTTACATTCGTGTCTGCCCAAACAATCTAAGGCTCCATCTAATAATTTCGAAGTAATTATGCTGTTGAACCTACTGACAACTATGCCTATCTTAAGATCTTTTGCAATCAGTTTTCCTTCATTTATTTGCATTAAAGCTCCTCCTAGGTTAAAAATTAAAATATCTAAATTAATTGTCTTTAAAATATGTGTCCCATTTTTTCAACCTTACACTTAAGATAATCTTTGTTGTATGGGTTTGGATCAGTTTTTATCGGCACTCTTTCTGTTATTTGAAGCCCAAAGCCCTTTATACCAAGCAGCTTTTTTGGGTTGTTTGTGAGAATTCTTATTGTGGAGAGTCCTAAATCTTTTAGCATCATTGCACCCATACCGTATTCTCTTAGATCTGGCGGAAAACCGAGTTTTATATTTGCTTCTACTGTATCTAAGTGACAGGAGTCTTGCAGGTGATATGCTTTAATCTTGTTTGCAAGCCCTATTCCTCTTCCTTCTTGCCTCAGGTAAAGGATTACGCCAAGACCTTCTTTGTTTATCATTTTCATAGCGGCATGCAGCTGATCGCCGCAATCACACCTGAGAGATCCAAAAACATCTCCTGTAAGACACTCTGAATGAACTCTTACGAGTACATTTTCTTTATTTCTTACATCACCTTTTACAACGGCGACGTGTTCACTCTTGTCCATTAAGTATGTGTAAGCATAAATTTTAAAATCTCCATATTTAGTGGGGAGATGAGCTTCGGCCATTCTTTGTACCCATATTTCGCTTTGTAATCTATATTTTATTAGATCTGCGATAGTTAATATTTTTATGTTGTGCTTTTTAGAAAATTCAATTAGGTCTGGCATCCTTGCCATTGTTCCATCGTCTTTCATAATTTCACATATAACGCCTGCGGGGGGCATTCCAGCAATGCTTGCGAGATCGACTGCTGCTTCTGTGTGTCCTGCTCTTATTACGACTCCACCCTTTCTTGCCCTAAGTGGGAAAATGTGCCCTGGCTTGACAAAGTCATCTGGCGTTGCATTTGGATCAATTGCCATCTTTGCAGTTTGGGCTCTGTCAAAGGCACTTATTCCTGTGGTTGTATTTTTCTTGGCATCAATTGGCATAGTAAAGGCAGTATAAAATGGATCTGGACTGTTTGACTCCAATATTTCAATTCCCAGTTGGTTTAGCCTTTCTTCGGTTAGCGGAAGGCATATGAGACCTTTTCCATAAGTTGCCATAAAATTGATATGCTCAGGAGTTACCTTTTCTGCAGGTATAAATAGATCTCCTTCATTTTCCCTATCTTCATCATCAGTTATAATGATCATTTTTGAATTTCTTATATCGTTTAGGGCCTCTTCTACAGATGAAAATTTAAAATCTTTCAATTTTATTCCTCCTTAGATTTTTGAGAACTTAAAAAATTTTTTCAAAACTTTTTAAACAAATAATTAAAAGTAGCATATGATTATTATGATAAAATGGCTTATAAATTATTATATATTATTTTTCAATTTTAAGGAGGTTATATGAAAACAATAGTTTTAGCTATTCTATTTCTCCTAATTTTACAAAAGCCTGGAATATCTAAAGAATTGGATAATATTAGTAACGATTTGAGCACAATAGTAAGAAATAATACCACCTTGGAGACTGGGCAGAGGGCGTCAGTCTATATTGTCTATGGTGATAAGAGTTTTTCGCAGAATTTTGGTAAAGATTCTGATAGCGTAAACGAAAGTTACGATATAGGAAACCTTTCAAAATTATTTATAGGGGCACAAATAGTTAGACTTAGCGAGCTTGGAAAGATAAACTTAGACGATTCGATATTTAAATATCTGCCAGAGCTAAAGAACGAATATAAAACCAATATTAAAATATCCGATCTTTTAAAAGATCACACATATCTTCCTTATACCTACCCATATAAAATAAAATCTGCAGATGATGTATTGAACTTTCTAAAAAGTAATGAAGATATTT
>JAJXTU010000080.1 GCA_021783475.1 bacterium | reverse complement strand
TACATCTTGATTATTTCTTATTATGCTTAGAACGCTGCTGCCAACATTCCCAAGACCTAAAATAGCAATTTTTATCATTGAAAAACCTCCTTGTTTTTTATAGATCCTCCAACTTTGGTTTCATTGCAATTGGATATCTTCTGCCATAACCAAAGGCTTTTCCGCTGACCTTCAGGGTGGGCGGAGCTTGCCTCCTTTTGTATTCATTTCTAATAACCATTGAAACAACTTCAGAAACTATTTTCTGATCAAATCCACAAGAAACAATTTCTTTTATCGATTTTGCATCCTCAATAAATAATTTTAAAATTTTATCTAAAATTTCATAAGGAGGCAACTTTTCTTGATCGTATTGGCCAGGTCTTAGTTCTGCTGATGGTTTTTTTATAAGAACCCTATCTGGTATGACTTTTCTCTTTGCGTTTAGCCATCTTGAGATATTGTAAACGTCTTCCTTATAAATATCTGAAATTACAGCTACCCCACCAGTAAGGTCACCATATAAAGTAGTGTAACCAACAGCCATTTCAGATTTGTTCCCCGTGCTTAACAAAAGTTTGTTAAATTTATTCGAAACTGCCATAAGCAAATTCCCTCTTATTCTTGCTTGTAGATTTTCTTCTGTAACATCTTTATCACAGCCCTTAAAAACATCCATCAAAGATACCTCAAAAGAATTCATTAAAGATTCTATAGGAATTACTACTGTTTTAATATTAAGATTCCTTGACAACTCCAAAGCATCCTCAAGACTTTCATTTGAGTTATATGGTGAGTTCATAATTAGTCCTATTACGTTCTCACAACCAAAAGCATCAACAGCTATACAAGCAGTTATAGAAGAATCTATTCCCCCGCTAAGGCCTAAAACTGCTCCGCTAAAACAAGTCTTTCGGCCGTATTCTTTAAGGCCAAATACTAAAGCCCTGTACATTAACTCTGTTAAGTCGTAATCTTCACTTACACAGACTCTACCTGAAATAAGTTCGTCTGTATCAATAGAAGAGATATTTTCCTCAAAAAAAGGTGCCAAATATTTTATCTGCCCTAACTTTGACATATAAAAACTCGCACCATCGAAAATCAATTCATCATTTGCTCCAACACAATTTACATATAACAGATCAAAATCAAAATTTTTAGTAATTTTAGAAAAAATATCTTTTCTCTGATTAAATTTTATAGAATGGTAAGGAGATGCAGAAATATTTATTACAAAATCTATTTTCTGACTTTCTTTATTTCTTGTTATTGCATCCTTGAGTGGATTTTCGCCATATAAATTACACTCATCGCCTAATCCCCAAAGATCTTCACACACAGTCACAAGTATATTTTTACCATCTATATTTATAAAAAATGGACTCTGGCCTGGTTCAAAATACCTGGTCTCATCAAATACATCGTAATAAGGCAAAAGCATTTTCTTTGCAAAACCGATAATTTTTTTATTTTTTGCTAAGATGCCCACATTATGAATCTTTCTACCAACTTCATTGTTTTTTTGAATAGAACCAAAAAGAATAGGAATATCTTGAGTCAACCCAACAACCATTTCGTTGTACTCGAATGCCCTTGCGCAAAAGTTTTCCCTTTCCAATAAATCTTTTGGGGGATAACCTGTAACTACCATTTCAGGCAAGACCACTAAGTCAGCATTTATTTCTAAGCCATTTTTATATGCCTTCTCAATTAACACAAAATTATGTTCAAAGTCTCCAATAATGGGGTTAACCTGACCTACAACTATCTTCAATATATTCCTCCAGTTTTAGAATCTTTGTATTTATATATTTATGTTAATTATATTCTACAAGAGAAGTAACCAAGACATCATTGCCTATTTTTTTCGTTTTAAGAGGATTCAATATCACTATGTTTTGATCGATTTCATACCCGGGACCAGAAAAAGGTGTAGGAGAATTTCTCCCACCTAATATCTTAGGAGCTATAAAAAAGTTTAACTCATCTATCAATTTTTCTTTTAGTATATGGCAGGCAAGAGATCCTCCGCCTTCAAGCAAAACTTTTATAATATTTCTCTTACAAAGCTCTCTCATGAGATTCGTATAAAATTTCTTTTCTTCTAATTCAAGGATTCGTACACCCTGACTTTCAATCTGATCAGAAATTTTGTTCCTTAAACCTTTTTGAATTGCAAGTATGGTATCGCCCTCATTTGGAGTGTTAAAAACCATCAAATCTTTTGGCAGAGCAGCCCTGGGATCTACTATAATCCTTGTTAATTTTTTCTCTATACCCTTAAGTCTCACATTTAAAAGTGGATCATCAAAAATTGCAGTCCTATAACCGACCATAATAGCATCGCATTCAGCCCTAAGTTCATGAACATATTTTCGCGACTTTTCAGAAGAAATATATTTACTCTTGAAATTATGATCCGCTGTCTTACCATCTAAGGTCATTGCACATTTATATATCACCCATGGCAGTGATCTATTCATAGCTTTAAAAAAGTGTCTATTTATAAATTGGGCTTCTTTTTCTAAAATTCCGTTTACTACTTTTATTCCTGCATACCTTAGTATTTCGACTGATTTCCCACTCATTTTCGGATTTGGATCCAATGTGGCAATAAACACTCTTTTTATCCCTGAAGAAACTATTTTTGAAGTACAAGAAGGAGTTTTACCATAATGAAGACATGGTTCCAATGTAACATATAAGTCAGCACCACTAAAATCTATATCTTTAGGCTTCAATGCATTTGCCTCAGCATGAGGCTCGCCAAAAGCCATATGATAGCCTTCTGAGATAATCTTCTTATCTTTTACGATCACACATCCAACCATAGGGTTTGGAGAAGTAAAGTATTTCCCATTTAGGGCTAGCTCCAAAGCCCTTTTCATAAAAGATTCATGTAGACTCATTTCGTCTTCAACATCAATATCTAACATAAGTATATCCCTCACTCCCTTTCTCTATCTAGGACTCATTCATCTTCTACAATATTTTCCTTTGCAAGCTGTTCTGTTAAGAGTGCCAGCTGACCACAGGCTCCATTTATATCTTCACCCTTAGATATCCTTATGGTGGTTTTTATGCCAAAATTATTAAGCGACTCCTCAAAGATTTTAATCCTTTGCATTTTAGATTTTATTGTAACATTAGAATTAGACTGATTATATTTTATAAGATTAACGTGAGCATGCAGTCCTCTTAAAAGATCTTTTAATCTAATAATATCCTGATCGCTGTCATTTATAGCATCCATCAAAATATACTCATAGGTTACTCGCCTTTTGGAACTTATGGCATATTCCTCTGCTGCCCTAAGAAGTCTTTCAATATTAAAAATATTATTTACAGGAATAAGCTTAGACCTAACCTCGTCAGTAGTTGCATGAAGAGAAATAGCCAATTTTATTGGAAGATTTTCATCTTTAAGCTTTTTAATGCCATCTACATATCCGCTAGTAGAAATTACCATTCTCCTTGGACTCATTGATCTCCCACTCTTATCGGTTAATATTCTAATAGCTTTAATTACATTGTCAAAGTTCAACATGGGTTCGCCCATTCCCATAAAAACAATATTATCAATTTTCCCAGATTTAGGCATGATATAGTTTTCAACTGAAAGAACTTGAAGAATAATCTCTGATGTATCCAAATTTCTTTTAAAGCCGATTTTTCCAGTCGAACACATTGTGCATCCCACAGGACAACCTATCTGAGAAGAAACGCATATAGTATTTCTATTGTTGTGTTTTATATAAACGCTTTCAATAAGTTCTGAATTCCCAAGATTAAACAAGAATTTCATGCTCATATCTTTCGATTGGACAACATTCTCTGTTAATAAAAAAGAGATATCAAATTGTGAATCTAAATATTTTCTTAAATCCAAGCTAAGGTTAGACATAAGTTGAAAATCATAAATATTATTCTTATATACCCATAAAAAAATTTGTTTTGCTCTGTATTTTGGCAAACCTAATTCTAAAAAATATTTTTCAAGCTCACTTAAAGAAAAATCAAAAAACTTTTTTTTATTCACAATATTTCTCTAAACAGCAAATAAAAAATGGCTCTAAGTCGAGACCAACCCAGTCTATTTTCGGAATTGAGTTCTCTATAATTATATCTTGATGTATATATTTAGAAGATATAACACCATTTATAGTTCTAAAATTTTTGTTCTTTTGTAAAAATTTATCAATTTGACTCTTTCCTTCAAATGCTGTAAAAGTACAGACAGAATAAACAACCCTGCCATTAGTTTTTAAAAATTTCTTAAAAAAATCTAAAATAGTCTCTTGTTTTTCAGACAATAACTTTATATCATTCTCTTTTAAATGAAAAATAATATCAGGCTTGCTTCCTATTGTAGCAAGTCCGCTGCAAGGGGCATCAATTAGAATTTTGTCCGAGATATCGAAAGCAGTATCATAATTATATAGAGTTGGAGTAATTAGTTCTAGATTATATTCCTCGCAAGTTTTCTTGAGAGCGCTAATTCTGTTATTTGAGATATCGACAGAGATAACCTTTTCAGCCCTATTTGAATCAAAAGTATAATCTTTCAATATGTATTCTAAAAACACGCTCTTGCCACCGGGAGAAGCCCCCACCTCGATAATATGCTCCCCAGGTTTTGGATCAAGGATTAAGACTGATAACATAGAGCTCTCGGATATAACAAGATAGCTTTCTTTAGGTAATTTTTCCAATACCTCAGAAAAAGAATCAGTGTAATAGTAATTCTTAAAAATTTTGCCAGGATAAAGTTTATCTGAAAGAGAATTTATTATATTAGAAATCTCAATGTCCTTAGAGAGAACAAAAAACCCTGGCAATGGAATAAGTTTAAAGTTATTTACACTTTTTATATCCAATTTCGCATCAATAACTTGATTATTTATAAAATCTGGCAAACTTATTTCACTATTTATACATTCATCATTTTCGATCAAAGTTAAGTTTTTATGAAATCTTTTCTTATAAAAATCCTTTTCAGCAATTGATCCATATTGGCTAAAAACTATATGTCTTTCTTTATTAAGAAGTTTTAGCTCCACTATTGCCATCAACAATGCAATCACTTCACTTTTTGACAATCTTTCCTTTGATAATTTTTCAAATAATTTATAACCATTTTTTAAAACAGAATTTACAATTAGCTTAAAAAAAGCTCTATCTCTTCCATATAGATCAATATTTTTGGTAACAAGGTGAAGGTATGCACCCTGATAAATTATTCTCTTTAATATTTTAAAAGCATATAACCTTGAATTAGTAATGCCCAAAAGTTATAAAAAATCTCCAATTCTCAATCTCAAACCATTTAATAAGTCTTTGCCTTTAATTCTTTTTTTCCCTGGAAATTGAACATCTACCAAAGATATTATCCCATCGCTTGTTCCGACCTTTAGAGCTTCTCCCTCCACACCCACGATTTCAAATGGCTTAGCACTACCTTGAGATGAATATGCACTATAAACTAAAAGTTCACCCTTGCTTGAAGTTGTCCTAGCAATAGGATCTGGATTGGCCGACAAAACTTTTCTTTCGATATTTATTGCAGAATCTTCAAATGAGAACTTTGCTTCATTAAATTCTAACAATTGGGCATAAGTAGCCTTGAAATTATCTTGAGAATATTTTTTTGAAGAATTGTTTTCTATTGAATCTAAAACCTTTATCAATAGTTTCGAACCCTCAATTGATAGAAAGTTTAATATCTCCTCAGTGTTTTTCTTTTCAGATATCTTAAAAGAAATCTGGTCGTATATATCTCCTGAGTCTAATTCCTTTACTACCTCATGAATTGTGACACCAAAAAGATCTTCTCCATTTAAGATCGTTCTGGGCACAGGAGCGATACCCCTATATTTGGGCAACAAGGAAGGGTGAAGGTTTATCATCTTATATTTAAAAAGATCAATAACTCTCAAGGGTATGATCTCTCCAAAAAAGGCAACGACTCCTATTTCTGGTTTCAAGGATGAATAAAAATCTAAAAAGTCAGGGTCTTTAGTTTTTCCACTATATAAGGGTATATTGTTCTCTCTAGCAAATATCTCAACTGGAGAAGGTTTAAGAACCTTTTTCCTTCCATAGCAGGATGGCTTTTTGGTCACTATACCTAAAACATTATGCTTTGATTGAGTCAATACTTTTAGCACATTGACAGAGTAAACGGGGGTTCCAAGAAAAATCAAGTTCAAAAAGCATTTCCTCCTAAATTAATATATAAAAATTTTATTTTTCAAGTTTTTCTTTTTGTTTTTTGGATCTATCCTCAGCCGTTTCCAGATATTCAGCTTTATCTATAAAAAGACTGCCATTTAGATGATCGAATTCGTGCTGTATGACTCTTGCTTCATAGCCTTCTTTATTTAGAAGAATTGTTTCTCCATATAAATCTTGGGCTTGAACGATTATTTTAAAAGCCCTTTCTACGGGCCCGAAAACTCCAGGTACGCTTAAGCAGCCTTCAGTGTCAACTTCTGAACCAACCTTTTCAATAATTTCGGGATTAACAACTACCTGCAAATTATCATCAATTTTGTAAATAAAAAATCTGCTAAGTTCACCTACCTGAGGCGCCGCCAGCCCTACTCCATTGTTTGAGATCATTATGTGTGCCATTTCTTCAACAAGAAATTCAAGATCTTTATCAAACTTCAGCACTGGAAGGCTTCGCATCTTCAATAGTGAATTTGGATGTGTTAATATCTTTCTCTTATAAATCAATTAAAACTATCTCCTCTCAATTTATATATCTTATTTTAACATGCATGAAAAAGATATATAAATCTTTAAGGATTTTTTGATCAAGATTTGAGTAAAACAGGAAACAATAAATAAAAATGCTTAGTAATAATTAAATAATATTTACAAATCTTTATCCTAAATCATCTGGATATGGACTTAAAATAGTTTGTTCCAAGATATACTTGTCTTCGAATCTATAAGACCAAATTTTTAAAATTTCAATTAGAGTTTTTAAATCCACGATATTATTAAAGTATTTCTCAGTTAAAGAAATAAAATAATTTCTTTCATTTGGATTTAATTTATCTGAAAAATATCCAAAAATATGCTGTAATACGTTTAAATATTTCCCCTTGCTAGTTCTACTAGCCAGAGAGCTTACAAATAGATCAAAATAAGTTTTTTTTGTCTCTTCAAAATCGCTATCCTTTTGATATTTGGCGATTAAAGATCCCATTGCTTTTAATTTCTGCTGATTGAACGCCATTAATAAATATTTATTCTCTCTGTGAAATTCCATTAATCCTTTAATATTGTTAATTTTAAGCATCGACTCTCTAATATTTGCGATAGAGAATATTCGAATTAGATAATTTTGTTTAATATTTACATTTTTTAGTCTGCCTTCATCTTCTGTAGGAAAATTAGGGAATTTTTTTATAACTTCGGCCCCAAACATCCCTCTCCCCTTCGCGTGATAGACTTTTGCCTCTTTATCCTTGTATACTAGTGCATTGCCTATTGCGCAAGAGGGAGATTTTCCCTTAAGCAGGAAGCCATCGAAACCGCTCAAAGAATTCAAAAACTTATTTGAAAAAGAGCGCATCTCATCAGTTAAATCTATATTTTTGGATGTTTGGTACAGTCTAAAGTCGTCGTCTGACTTGTACACTATAATTCTGTCCCTAGGAACACCAAGATTTACTGATAACTCAGGACAAATTGTAATAAATTCGCAGTAATTTTTAAGCTTAATAACAAAATCATCTTTAACAAATAATCCATTATAACGAACTGGCTGCAAATCTAAACAGGCGCTAACTACAATCTTTGGCTTTGCAATTGTCATAGTTTACATACCTCAAATTCTAAATTTTAAATATAGTTAAAATTATATCTTACTTATTTTTAACTCCCCATATTGCAAAAACAGGATCTGAAAATTCTTCTTTGAAAAAATATTTATCACCTTCAGGACGAGGATAACCTCTTATAGACAAGGTACTAATATTGCTAAACCCAGATTGGATAAAATATTCTAAAACCATACCAATTCTTTCAAATTCGTGCAAATCCTGCCATATTTTAATAGCCTTTGGGGCAAACCATCTGTTTGAAATGGTAACAATAAAAATCCCACCAGGTCTTAATATCCTAATAATCTCATTAAAAATCTTAAAAGGATTATTTAAGTATTCAATTGAAACGGTACATATAACCGAATCAAAGGAGTTATCCTCGTATGGCAGTATGGAATTAGAATTTAGATCCTGCAATATCCAATCATCTAAAGCTTTATTTTCGGACAGTTCCTTTTCATTTAAACCAAGACCGCTAACTCTATTAAACTTAACATTTTTCGGAAGATGAGAATCCCAGCTACACATAAAATCAAGAATATCAGTATTTGGTTTCAGTAATTCGCCATAAATTGAAGAAATATGTTCAATAGCAGTAAGGTCAATATGATTTACAAATCTTGGAGAAGAATAAAAAACTAAATC
>JAJXTU010000079.1 GCA_021783475.1 bacterium | reverse complement strand
ACAACTCCCGCCCAATAACTTAAGCCGCCTTGATCTGCAGCTCTATCATAAAATGCAATGTATAGATCCTGAATTTCATTTAAAAGCATTTGATTAATAATCATAAATCCCCCTTAAATTTAGTGTTTGTATAGCATACCAAAGACAAAAAATAGTTAAGAAATAAAAATATATCACACCTCCCTTATATGTTAAAAACCTCACTTAATTCAAATTATAATTTAAATCTTATTATTGTCAAATGTAACATTTTGTTATTTTAACGGACGCTGATTTCACCCCTTAAGAAGACGCTAATTTTGTCACTATGATAGCAGAGTTTTTTGAGTGCTAAAAAATCACGTAGAGTTTTCGAATTGAACAAGCAACTGAAGTTTTAGGATTAAGTAAACGTCAAATTATACGTTTGAAAGAGAGGATGAAAACTACGGAGCTATAGCTCAAATCATAGCCTCTAGATATTATAATGCGTCATACTTTCTTTGCTGTATATCTAAGATTTAGAAATTTTTTCTTCAGCTCTGGCTAAATAATTTGCAATGGTGTTTCAGGATAGGCCTGTTGTTCTTTGGACTTCTCTAATAGAGTCTGTTTCATTGTAATTCTTTAAAATGTTTGCCACGTCATACACCGTTTTCATCCTTCAAAATTAACTCCTTCCTATATGAATTGAGATAATGAATCTCAATTCATATGAGCAGATACAGACGTTTAAAATAAAAATAATTAACAAACAAGCTAATAGGTATATAATTTTAGATAATAATCATATTTCTAAAATTCTCAGGAGGGTACAATGTCAAAAAGAGCGACGACCTTATTTAGAGAACTTCTATATTCACAAGACATATTAGAACTGCCAGGCGTATACGATGCCTTTAGTGCGAAAATAGCTGAAAAAGCAGGATTTAACGCTATTACTATGGGAGGTTATCAGGTTTCAGCCAGTTTGCTTGGTGAGCCTGATGTTGGCTATTTAACTCTTACCGAAATGACATTTGTATTAAAAAAGATATGCGACGCAGTAAAAGTGCCTGTCTTAGCTGATGCGGACACTGGCTACGGAAATTTTATGAACGTTCGCCGAATGGTAAAAGAATATGAAGATGCAGGTGCAGCAGCAATATTTATAGAAGATCAAGAATGGCCAAAGAGATGTGGGCACATGGAAGGAAAAAGGCTGATCTCAGTTGAAGAGCACTGTATGAAAATTAAAGCTGCATCCGAATCAAAGAGAGATCCAGATCTAGTAATAATGGCAAGAACCGATGCAAGAGCTGTCAGTGGCCTTGAAGACGCTATATATAGGGCTACAGAATATGCAAAGGCAGGTGCTGATATGCTCTTTGTGGAAGCCCCTCAATCCATAGAAGAAATGAAATACATTGTTAGCTCTCTAAAACCTTTGGGCAAGCCACTTCTTGCGAATATGATAGAAAAAGGCAAAACACCTCTCCTAACGTCAAAAGAGCTTCAAGATATGGGATTTGCTGCTGTAGCATTTCCTGTTTGCGCTATATATTCTGCTGCAAAAACATTTACAGCAGTTTTTGAAACTATAAAAAAAGACGGCTCGACTAAAAATATATCAGACAAAATGTCCTCTTTTGAAGAGTTCAATTCCCTTATTGGGCTGCCAAAGTATTTGGAAATAGAGAAAAAATATAGAAAATAAATAAAATTAGAAAATTAAGCTCGCATTAAAAATATTTTTTATTATAAATCTAAACTTATAGACTGAGATTATCTGTGTCTATAAGTTTATTCTTTCCAAATTCCAATCTCCTTCTCCTAAAATTGTCAATTTAGATTCATGATATGATATCAAGCTTGACCTATGACCTACGCTTATCACAGCACTATCTGGCAAAACAACTTTCAACCTCTCGTACAATAGCCTCTCAGATCTCTCATCAAGAGCGCTCGTAGCCTCATCCATAAAAATCCATTGAGGTTTTTGCAGGAAAATCCTTCCAAAGGCCAAATATTGTTGCTCTCCTAGCGAGAGAATTTGCGACCACATATTTACTTCAGAAATATTATTCACCAAGTGCTTTAGATTTAGACTGACTAATAAATCCTTTAAAACATCATCGCTTACATCTGGATCGCCATTTGGGTACACCAAGACATCTCTCAACGATCCTACGGGTAGATAAGGTTTTTGAGGCAAAAAAAGAATTTTATCTTTTGGTGGCAGAAAAATTCTACCTTCCCCAAAGGGCCATAAACCAGCAAGAGTTCTTATTAGAGTGCTCTTTCCTATACCAGAAGCCCCTACTATTAGAAGTCTCTCAGAACTGTTTAGAGACATATTCAAATCACTTATTATCGGAGTCTTGTTATCTGGTAAAAGTATATAAAGACCTTCCACTTTTAAATTTTCAGCCCGATTTATTAAAATCTTATTATTGTCCTGTTGAAGTGTCTCAATAAAGCTGATATTGTGCTCAAAAGTTCTCAATCTATCGGCTACCGCATGCCAGCTTGCCAGTGATGGATAACTATTTACTATATATGATAAAGATGACTGTACCTGACCAAAGGCTTGTGCAATCTGCATAAGACCACCCAATTGAATTTGTCTTGCAAAAAACCTGGGAGATGCTACAAGTATTGGAAAGATTATTGCTATCTGATTATATCCAGAAGTAAACCAACTTAGCATTTTCTGTCTAACCATTATCTTCCAGTAGTTCTCAAATACGTCTACAAAGTTTGTCATAAGATGTTTGTGCTCTTTCTTTTCACCCCCGTAAAGGGCCACGCTCTCGCTGTTCTCTCGAATTCGAACCATATTAAACCTGAAATTCGCCTCATACATCTGTTGGTTGAAGTTTAGATTTATCAGGGGCTTTCCGATAACAGCAGTTATCCATGTTCCAGCAATAGCATAAAAGATAGCTGCCCAAACCATATAACCGGGTATTGTAATTTGATTTCCGAATATTGCAAATGAAATTGATCCTGATATCGTCCACAAAATCCCTACAAATGAGGCAAGGGTTACTACTGAGCTAAGCAATCCCAGCGACAGGCTCAGTGTTTGAGACACAAAAAGGTTCAGGTCCTCGCTAATACGTTGATCTGGGTTATCAGTAGAATTATTAAAAATCTGAAGATGATAATAAATCTTTTTGTCCAACCATTTTTTCAAAAAATTATCTGTAAGCCATTTTCTCCACTTAATCTGAAGCATTTGATTTAAATACAGTGAATATACTGCAGCCACTATATAAAAAAAGGCCAAGCCGCAAAATTGAAGAATAGCCACCCAGAAGGCTTGAGCGTTCAACTCTTGAAGGGCATTATAAAATTCGTTATACCAAAGATTTATAAGAACGTTTATAAAAACCAAAAACAGATTTAAAAAGATTATTATGATTAAAAGAAACCACGCAATCTTTTTTTCTTCTGATTGCCAGTATGGCTTAATTATATCCCAAGTGTCTTTAAGGAATTCTTTATTAAATTGTTTCATCAAATCAACCTCAATTTCTAAAATTTACAATTTTAATAAACATAGATTTTAAATATATCAGATTTTTGAAATTTTAAAAATAGATGTTATAAATCTTTTTGAAATTTTAAACTTGTCATATTAAGAATTTCTTAGATCTAGTTGGCTACGACTCTATTCTTCCCAAGAGACTTTGCCCTATACACAGCGTTGTCAAGCCTTTTAAAGAGGTCTGAATATTCTTCGCTAGACTTGCGGCTTGTAACGCCTATACTAACTGTGACACGCCCTACAGCGGGAAATTCATAGATCTCGATTGACTTTCTAATTTTTTCAGCAACCGTGAGCGCACTATTTATATTTGTCTCAGGGAGGATCAATATAAACTCTTCTCCGCCCCATCTTGCAAAATAATCAGATTTTCTAATTTCAAGATTAACTATGTTTGCAATCTCTTTTAGGACCACATCCCCTATGTCATGTCCAAAAGTGTCGTTTAACTTTTTAAAATTGTCTATATCGAAAAATATAAAAGAAAGCTCTTTTTTATACCTATCAGACTCAGAAATACTGTGCTCACAGATCTCTTGAAATTTCCTTTTGTTGTAAATTCCAGTTAAAGGATCGTTTTCAGAAAGGTTCCTAAAGAATATTTCCTGTTCTTCCTTTATAAAAAAATAAAATTTTATAGTCAAATTTATATCTAATAGCATAACCTTTGCCAGAGAGTGATTAAATTCTATAGTAAGCTGTCTGTCCAAAAATTGATTCACATACTTCTTTAGCGAATAAAAATATTCTGAATATGCACCAATATAATAATCTTCTTTAACCCCCAAAGAATAAATGAACCATACCTATTTTAATCTTTTCTTTTATATAGCTTATGTCAAAATTTGCTCTTAACATATTGGTAAAATAAATTTTCTGTTTTAGCTTTAAATTCTCAATTAGATCTTTATCTTTATTCAAAATATTGGCCGTTTCAGGAAATTGCAACAAGTGATCATAAAATTGATCGAAAAATTCAACAGGTACATCTTTTATTATGTCTAAAGCATTTCTTAATGTGTCTAAATCTTTTTCTCGGATGTCAAAATATTTTAAAGCCCTTTTTAAATCTATTTCGCTATATTGAATTTTTTTATAAATATCTTCTAAATTAAATTCCATAAAAATAGAATTTAGTCATCATTGGAATTAGAATTGTTACGAACTTTTTGCAAATAGCTATATACTGTAAATTTAGATAGTCCAAGAATAGATGCTACATATTCAACTGAACCCTTTATCAGAAAAGCCCCCTTTTCATCAAGATAAGAAACAAATTTTATTTTCTCTTCAGAAGTAAAACTTGATGGCTGCTTGCCAAAAGCAAGAATGGCTTCCTGAGTAAGCGTCTCAATTGTCTCATTTAGATTCTTTGCGAAGGTTTCATTCTTATCAAACTCAGATCCCTTTTCCAAAAGATCTTTAAAGACATTATAAGTGCCTAAAAATTCAGTAATATCAAAGTTTACACAAAATGCTCCAATTATTTTACCCTTCTTATCTCTTACAAAGCTAGTAGTAGATCTAAGTATCCTTCCATCTTTCGTCATACTCCTATAACCAATCATATTTTTTGCATCATCTTTGTATTTTTTTAATGCATTCAAAACAAGATCGGTTATAGGGGCACCACTCTTTCTGTGAGTAATATCTCCAGCAATATGAATCAAAGATTTTTCGGGGGTCCTCAGATCGTGAACAGCTACTTCGCAATTCCTACCAAACATCTCACTCACAGCATCAGCTATGCTTATTAGATTGTCAAAAATAGCTTTTCTCTCGTCAACAGTCATCGAACCTCCAATTTTTTATTAATAATATAAAATATTATATTTCAAAATTTATAAATATACCACAACTCAAGAAACAACGTTATTGTTTCTTTACCATTATATCCAGTATAGTGTTATCTGTGTCTTTCATTCCTTCCACCGAAACTCTACCAAGATTTCTTATACAGTCTTGAGCACTCTCTGCCAAAATTCCATTATCGGAAGGTATTACAATGCCGTTTAAAGCAATATTTGAAGCTTCAATTGCAGACATCGCAGAAAGATAGAGCTTGTATGCACACCCAATCTTAGCACCATCACATATCATTCCCGATAGCCCTGCCAGGACATTTTTAATTGAATTCTCGATCTTTTCTTTATTTTTTTCTCTCATATAGGTAAGCCCTGAGCTGCAGCCCACACCAGCAGCTATCCCGCAGCCACACAAGGGAGAGAGCACGCCTGTATAAGACTTTACGTAAGAAGTAAGCAAATGACTTAGTGCCACAGCCCTGATAACTTCTTCTTTATTAAATCCATTTTTTTCGCCTATGATTGCTATGGGTATTATTGCCACAAGGCCATGATTTCCTGAACCAGCGCTACTCATAACAGGTAGAGGATATCCAGACATCCTTGCTTCTGACGCAGACACTGTCAAAGCAACAGCCAAAGATTCAGTATCAACGACTTTTGCTCTAATGAATTTGCCCAATCCAACCCCAATATTATCTTCCAGGCCAGCATATGCAATTTTTTTATTCATTTCAATACCATCATTTATAAATTCAATCTTTTCAATTTCGACTTCATTCACAAAATCAATAAGATCATATATAGAGAACTCTTTTATCTTATTAAAATCAATATGATTATTTACAACTTCATCATTTGCTTTATCTGACTTTATGACAAGATCGTCCTTGCTCTCGAAAACAATATTGTCATGCTTGCTCTTTATGATCACTACTGATTTGTGATTGAGACCCTCTGCTTCAATTTCTATATATAGTCCCTCAATATCTTTTTTTAGTTCTAAATGAATAACGTTATTTTGTATGATTTCTTTAGCTTTCTCTATATCTGATTTGTTAACATCCTTTAAGGCTTCTAAACCATACTCAGATCTGCCGCACACCATAGACAGCGCAGCAGCAAAGATAATGCCCTTTTCTTTCGTTCCGGGGATGATAACGAACATACCATTTTTTAAAATGTTTTTGTCTACAGATATAGTTAATTTAGAAATATCTTCACCAAGTATTTCTTTTGCCCTCGAAGCAGCATATGCCACTGCCCCAGGCTCTGTACAACCCAATGCTGGTTTAACAGAATCTTTTAGAATTTGTAAAATTATATCTTTATTAACCATTTTAGCCCTCTCAATATAAATTTAAATTTATATAACCCAGATACCATTAAATATCAAGATAGTAAAAATTAATCTTCCAAAATATTTTATATCATTAAATTTTTTTGTCAAAATTATTTTATTTACAAAAATAATTTGTTTGAATTTTTGCCACACGCCTAGGGAGAATTAGTTTAAAATCTATTTTCCTTTTGTTTGAAAAAATATTCCAAGACAATATTACCCCCCCCATGAATCACAAGGATTCATTGCAAAATACCATTTCATTTAAATAAAGTGATAATATCTTAATGTTTCTTGTTACAAAAGCTCTAAAACCTTATAATAGTTCCTCTAACTTGTCATACAAGAGTAAAACTGGATGTAAGTTGTTTGCAGAAAGCTTAGATGTAGTATTCAATCTACCAGTATAATCCTCAAATATTTGCTTCTTTGCAGCGACAAGAGCATCTACGTTGCCATTAAAATCGCTAAGAATTTTCATTGTCAATTTTACGATAAAGAATACATATTTCTTTATCATAGAAAATTGTGCAAACCTATCCCATTCATTTACAACTCTAATAGAATTAATGTAATCAATTGTCTTTTGAATACCAAACTTTTCGTTTATCTTTTCAATAGTTTCGATTGTCAATATGAAGTTCTTATCAGTTTTTCTTGTAATATAGTAAGCTAATATAAAATCGTCTATAAAATAGTTATAGGCAATTCTTTCTGAAAGGTCTTTGCTAAAATATTTCGATAGCTCTTTGACTTTGTTTTCAAATTTTGACTTAAATATGCCGTCTCTTATAGCATTTTCTTTGTAGTATTCCAGATAGTTTAACATCTCTTGTTTATAGACATATTCTATTACCGAGTCGCCAAAAAGATAAATTTGATTTGTGGCGAATCTCTCAATGGCATAAAACATATCAATAATTGTCTGATAGATAAAGCTTTGGTCTACCTTATTCTCATATGAAAAAATTTCATTTCTAATATCTTGTACATCAAGCAAGTCGTATATAAAGATTAGAGTTTTAATAATACTTGTATAAGAGTATCCAGTTAGCATGTTTATCTTAGCAATTGCACCAACGCCGTTGCTATTTACGATTAGATTTGTGATGTAAGTCGATGCTATTTCCTTTTTTAATAAATGTCTCTCTATAAATTCTTTATATACTTGCCTTGTGGAAGGTGCAAAATATAAAAGCGCATATTTGTCAATCAAATGCTTATCAAAATTTACCTCCTTTAGAAGGCTCGTGTATATAAACATCTTTAAAGAAGATAGCATTATAGAAAGCTCTGGTTTTGTATATCCAATATGCGAATCAAATCTTGCAGCAAGAGCCTTTTTGCTTGGGAAACTATACTCTGTTTCGCTAAATAACTTTTGATTTTGGAAGAATTCTACCAGTTCGTAAAATACCTCTGGTTCATTTTTAGACCTAATTTCATCTAAGGATATTGCCAAACTTTGCATATAGTTGTGATCAAGAACCCTTTGAACGACCTCAGGGGTAAGTTTTTTCAAAATCTTGTTTCGTTCATTTAAATCTTTGACAACCTTACTCTCCAGCAAGTCGTTTAACAGGATTTTAAGATTTACCTCTTGGTCAGACATGTCCACGCCTGCAGAGTTATCCAAAGAATCAGTATTTATCTTGCCACCGAGAAGTGCATATTCTACTCTAGCCTTTTGCGTAAAGCCTAAGTTAGCGCCCTCTCCTACGACCTTGGCCCTTACTTCATTGGCATTTATTCTTACGATATCATTTGTTTTATCTCCTGCCTCTTCATGCGTCTCAGTGGTCGCCTTTACATAGGTGCCAATACCACCCATCCAAAACAAATCAACCTTTGCACTAAGTATTAATTTAACTAGTTCATCTGAAGAAACGCTATCTTTATCAGTATCCAAAAATGCCTTCACATCTTCGTTCAATG
>JAJXTU010000078.1 GCA_021783475.1 bacterium | reverse complement strand
GCCCAGACGCATATTGGGTAAGAGCGAGCAAGAGCCAAACAACATAAACGATCAGCTTAAACAGGGCAAGGATTTTGCTGTGCTTGCAAAGGAGTATTCTATAGACACGCCCACAAAAGATAAGGGTGGTGATTTAGGATGGATTTCAAAGGCAAGCTTGGTGCCAGATTTGACAAAAGCTGCTGACGCTCTAAAAGATAACGAATTTTCCAAACCAGTAAAAAGTCCTTTTGGCTATCATATAATAGAAAAGCTTGGGACTAGACCATCAAAAGAGCTCTCTTTTGATGAAGTAAAAACTACTCTTACTGCTCAGTTGCTTAGAAACAAACAAGCTCAAAGTTTGGAAAAGTGGTTCAAGGAGAAAAAACAACAGTCAAAGATTACACCAAATCCTATTGTTGCACCAATGGATAACCCTATTCTCACTTCATGGTATAAGTTCAAGATTTGGCTTGTCTCGTTGTTGAACAAGACGAAAGAAGGAAAGCCAGTTCAAGGACCGCAGCCTACTACAAATACTCCTAATACAAACTCTCAAACGCAGCAACAAGCACCAAGCCAACAAAGCTCTGGAAGTCAATAAATTGAACAAAGAATTTATTCTGTCGAAAGAACATTACAATTTTCTTGATCTAATAGAGGTTGTGAATATTCTTAGATCAGATAAAGGTTGTCCTTGGGATAAAGAGCAAGACCATGAAAGCATAAAATCGAACTTTATCGAAGAAGTCTATGAGGTAATAGATGCAATTGATAGAAATGATATGTCTTCTCTAAAGGAAGAATTAGGCGATGTGCTTTTGCAAGTAGTCTTCCACGCACAGATGGAGTCAGAGAGATCGGTTTTTAACGTTGATGACGTTATAGACTCCTTAGTAAAAAAATTAATCTACAGGCATCCCCATGTTTTTGGGGATGCCTGTGTCAAAACTTCTGATGAAGTATTAAAAAAATGGGAAGATTTAAAGTTAAAATCTAAAAAAAATACTGATGAAGAGGGTATTTTTTCTCATTTTACAACAGCACTTCCCGCTCTTATATTGGCATACAAAGCCCAGAGAAAAGCAAAAAACGTTGGGTTTGATTGGGATAGATCTGACGAAATCTTTGATAAAATTAAAGAAGAAATTGTTGAATTCAAGGCTGCTTTAGAGGAAGACAATAAAGATAAAATGATAAATGAAATGGGAGATATATTTTTCAGTGTGGTGAACCTATCAAGATTTTTCGACATAATTCCAGAAGACGCATTAAGGCGATCCACATTGAAGTTTATTAATAGATTTTCGGCTATGGAAAAGATCATTAGTGATGAAAACTTACAAATTTCAGAACTTGGTATTGAAAAGCTAGATTTTTATTGGGAAAAAGCAAAAAAAATTGAGACTAGATAAATGGCTTAAAGTCACTGGTTTGATAAAGAGAAGGACAATAGCAAAACAAATGTGCGATTCTGGTTTGGTTTCTATTAACGGTAAGGCTGGAAAACCTGATTATAATGTAAAGATGGGAGATAAAATTGAAATTTCTTCCCCTAAACCATTAACTGTTGTGGTTGAAGATGAATTACCAAAAAGAGGCATCGGATACAAAATTTCGTCCTAGGTCTAGACCCAATAAATATGGGCCGCTTAGGACTTTATGGTTTTTTGTATTAATAATTTTGTTGATTATTTTGGCTTTGTGGGTCGTTGATGGTATAAGCAAAGTGTCATTGTTGAATAAAGAGAAAAGTTCCTTTTTAGAGAAGAAAAGAAATTTAGAAAATGAAATAAGTGTTCTTGATAGAAGAATAAAGTTATTTGAAGATCCAGTTTGGTTAGATTTTTACTTAAGAAAAAATTACTCTTTTTTGCATAAAGATGAAAAGCTTATAATTATAAAAAAAGATGGAGGTAGCTAAAATTTTATGGTTCACATCATGCCCGGAGAATTCTATGAGGGTGTCGTAATTGGGACAGCAAAATTTGGAGCTTTTATTGAACTTCCTTCGGGAGAAGTAGGACTTGTTCACATTTCTGAAGTATCCGAAGAGTATGTAAAAGAGGTTGATACGGTACTAAAAAAGGGCGATAAAGTAAGAGTTAAAGTTTTGACTATTAAAAATGATGGAAAAATTGAACTTTCTATCAAACAGGCTGCGATTAGTTTCGAAGATAAGATGAGTATTTTTAAGAAGCAAAGCGAAGAAAGACTACTGGATTTAAAGAGAAGTTTGGAATCAAAACGCGGAGGAAAAAAGCAAAAATAGGAGGATATCGTGAAGAAAAAGGTAATATTAGCTTATTCTGGAGGTCTTGATACTTCTGTAGCTATTAAATGGTTGCAGGATAAATATGATTCTGAAGTTATAACTCTCACAGTGGACATCGGACAGGGTGAAGAGATTGAGCCCATTGTTGAGAAAGCCAGAAATGTAGGAGCAATAAAGGCAATTGCTTTAGATTTAAGGCGCGAATTTTTAAATGAATATGCATTTAAAGCTCTTAAAGCCAATTGTACTTATGAATATAATTATCATCTTTCTGCTGCGCTTTCCAGGCCATTAATTGCCTCTTATTTGGTAAAACTTGCAAAGGAAAATAACGCATCAGCAGTATCTCACGGTTGTACTGCAAAAGGGAATGATCAGGTTAGGTTTGACCTTACAATAAAAACTCTTAAAGAAAATCTTGCGATATGGGCACCGATGAGAGAATGGGTTATGACCAGAGAAGAAGAGATCGATTACGCACAAAAAAATAACATATCAGTTCCAGTTGGTAAGAAAAGCCCATTTTCAATTGACTTAAATCTTTGGGGCAGAAGTATTGAAGCTGGTCCAATAGAAAATATTGAAAAAGAGCCGCCCGAAGAAGCCTTTGCGTTAATTGTTTCCCCTGAAAAAGCTCCCAATAAACCCGAATATGTCGATATAGAATTTGAGAACAACGTTCCTGTGGGCCTTAACTCAGTAAGAATGCAGCCAGAAGATCTCGTGGAGAAGTTAAACAAAATTGCTGGTTCTAATGGAGTTGGACGCTCTGATATGGTTGAGAACAGATTGGTAGGCATAAAAACTAGAGAGGTTTATGAGGCCCCTGCGGCAACTGTTTTGGTAAAGGCCCACAGAGATCTGGAATCTTTGGTCTTACCAAGGGATCTGTTTCATTTTAAGGCTATGATTGATGAGAAATATTCTTGTCTAATATATGATGGTCTTTGGTTCTCTCCATTAAAGAGCGCACTTGATGCATTTATCGACTCATTTAGTGAGAGAGTTACTGGAAATGTAAAGATGAAGCTTTACAAGGGCAGTGCTACCGTAGTAGGTAGAAATTCAGAATTTAGTATGTATCAGCAAGATTTAGCTACTTATGGTCAGAATGACTCATTTTTACATAACAGCGCAATAGGATTTATCGACATATTTAGTTTGCCAAATAGAGTCTATCATAGGGTAAAGCATGACAAATAGATTTAGAGCCTGGCAGGGGAGACTCCCAGATACCAAAAGTGAACTTATAGCTTTTAGCTCCTCTTTAGATCTTGATAAGAGGTTTTTCTTTCAAGATGCCTGTCTAAACGTTGTTTACTCTGAAGAGTTATCTCAGATAGGGCTTATTTCAAAAGAAGAATTTGATGTTATTAAGACTGGTATTAGGAGTCTTGTCAAGGAATTTGTAAATGGAAATGTTGAATTCTCTGATCAAGACGAAGACATACATATGGCTATAGAAAGATTGTTATTTGAAAGAATAGGCGATAGCGCTTCTAAAATGCATGCTGGAAAAAGTAGAAATGACCAGGTAATTACAGATTTCAAGATGTTTCTCAGAATTGAAATATTAAATATTATGACGAAATTAAATAACATGTTTGATTCTTTTCTTGACATTTCTCAAAAATATGAAGAAGTAATAATGCCATCTTATACTCATACCCAGCAGGCTCAGCCAGTTATTTTTTCTCATTGGGCTTTTGCACACTTATATGGTTTGTTCGAGTGCACCAAGAAACTTATGGATGTGTATGAATCATGTAAGATGTTGCCATTGGGGTCCGCTGCAATCGCTGGAAGCGCTTATGATTTAGATAGATTTAGATTGTCAAAAAAGCTTGGTTTTGAAACGCCAACTTTCAACAGTATAGAGACTATCTCATCAAGGGATTTCGCATTAGATTTTCTTTACGCTTTGGTATCAATGAGCATTAAGTTTTCCTGTTTTTCGCAGGATCTGATTACATTTTCAACATCTGAGTATGGCTTTGTGAACTTGCCTGATGAATTTTGTACTGGTTCATCTATTATGCCTCAGAAAAAAAATCCTGACTTCCTTGAACTTGTGAGAGGCAGGACATCTATTAACATAGGAAATCTTGTTTCATTGTTAGCTCTTATGAAAGGCCTTTCAATAGGATATCACAGAGATCTTCAGGAGGATAAGACATCAGTATTTAGTTCTCTCGACATTGTTTCTTCTATTCTTTCTCTGATGCCAGATTTTGTTTCTGGAATAACTTTGAACGTTGAGAAGATTAGAGGAAGTCTTAACCAGGATCTTCTTGCAACTGATATTGCTGATTATCTTGCAAAAAGAGGCGTTCCTTTTAGAGATGCTCATTCGAGGGTAGGGTCCTTGGTAAGGCTTGCTGAAGAAAATAATGTTAAAATTTTTGAACTTAATTTTGAAGATGTTCAGAAAACCCTCAAAGATATCAATTTAGATGCTTGGAATAATTTTGATTTCGTTTCTTCTGTGAATGCAAGGAATATATATGGAGGCACGGCAAGTAGCTCTGTAAAACACCAAAGAGAGCAGCTTATAGAGATAAAAAAAGATTTCGTTTCCTTTTTCGAATCACAAAAGAAAAGGGAAGCATACATTTATAATCAAGCTATCGATGCAAACCCTTTTGATTTCTGATCTAAGGCCTGCTTACAAAAAAGTCAATTTTATTTCAAATTTTGATCTTGTAGGCAGGCTTATTTTATTTTTTAGAGTTCATGGCTGTGAAATTTTCTTATTTTCTACGCCAAATGGTTTTTTCGCAATATCAAAAGATGATGTTATTGGATCTGATTGGAACGACAGAGTGGGTGACCTCTTGTTAAAGAAAAATATTTCACCTGCAATATGTGTTTTTGAAGATGATAATATAGATAAGTTTTTTCAACTTTCTATATCTTATAAAAAGCCTGTAGTAGTACTCAGTTCGAACAACATGCCTTTAGGGGTTTTATATTACGAAAACGTAATGGCATTCTTAAATGGCTATTCTATGCCCACAAGGGTATCTGGTATCTCGACCCCATTTGGAGTCTTTTTCTCAAATGGCATCGCGAAAGGTGGCCTAAGTGATATAAAGTTGTTTTTGACGGGGAGCTTGTTTTCTTTTTTTGCTATTTTGATATTTTTAACAGGAGATATTTTCTTTGAAGTGGCAAAGTATTTATTTGGAGATGCAGAAAATCTTACGACATCAGCCTTAGCAGTTGTTTTGCCATTAGCATTTTTTTTAATTTTGATAAAGTTCACAAGATTATCAAAATTACATGGTGCCGAACACAAGGTGGCCCATGCAATAGAATCTGGAGATATTCTCTCGGCTTATTCAGCGAATTCATATTCAAGAGTTCACAAAAGATGCGGTACAAATCTTCTGATATTGGTATTGCTTTTACAAATTATGGTTATCTATATAAATCCGATTTTAGCAATAGTAATCGCTCTCTTTATATGGAGATTCTTGGGAAATAAAGTTCAATATTATATAACTACAACGGAGCCAGAAGAAAAAGATTTAATGAATGCTATTCTTGCTGGCAGAGATTTTATGAAAAATTATTACAATGCTACTGTTAACAAAGTAAGGCTAGATCCTTTTAAAAAAATATATAATTTAGGAATACTTCAAATTTTAGGTGGGTATTTTTTTACAATTTTAACACTTAATTTTCTTGCGTGGGGATTATTATGGTTTGGTATATTACCAAAAGACTACTATCAGCTATTCCGCTTATTTTTATAATATCTGCTGTAAGCTTTTTTATAATTCATCTTGCTCCGGGGGATCCAAGTGCTTTGTTGATCGACCCCAAGGTAAGGCCCGAAGATCTTGCAAGAATAAGAAATAACCTTGGCTTAAACCAAAGTCTTTATGTACAGTTTCTAATATGGTTTAAAAATGTTTTGTTCTTGAACTTTGGAAGGTCATTTGTCGATTCGAGACCCGTGTTTGATTTAATAATGGAAAGATTGCCTGCTACTCTTGAGCTAATGGGTTCTGCGATATCAATAGGGTTTTCACTTGGGATTCTTTGGGGTGTTTTATCGGCTTTTTTTAAAGGTAAGTTTGATCTCATTTCTAGTATATTTTCATTTTTTGGACTTTCCATTCCATCATTTTTTCTTGCGCTTATTTTGATAAGAGTATTTGCTGTTAGCCTAAAATGGTTTCCTGTATTAGGATTTTCTTCTGTCGGCATTCCCTATCCAAGTCTTCAGTTTTTTTCAAATCATATAATGCACCTCCTTTTGCCCGTTTTTGCTATATCGTTTGGAATAATTTGTTCGGTGCTCAGATATCAAAGAAATATGGCAATAGAGATATTTCATGAAGAATACATTCAGTATGCAATTGCTAAGGGTCTTTCAAAAAAAAGAATTCTTTACCATGTTTTTAGGGTTGCAGTTATGCCTTTGATTACTCTCTTAGGGCTATCTCTTCCTGATGTATTGGGTGGAGCTTTTATTATAGAAACAATATTTGCATGGCCCGGTATGGGCAGACTTGGTGTAAATGCTATATTTTCAAGAGACTATCCTGTTATAATGGGTATAGTGGTTTTTTCATCAGTTTTAGTAATTCTTTCAAATCTTTTGGCTGATATTTTAAATAGACTATTTGATCCGCGAATCATAGAAGATTAAAATTTTTTTTTGTATTTATTAGGTAAAATATGTTAAAATCATTTTATATGTAGCTAAACTTAAATTGTATGTTTATTAAGGAGGAGATATTAATTGTTTAAAACTAAGGGTATTCTAACTCTTTTATGCGCATTTTCTTTAGTTTTATTTACCGCTAACTACGCTTCTGCTTCGATTTTTTCTCAAATATTTGGTTCGAAAAATTCAAAATCTGACTCCCAAGAACAGAGCTCATCGGCTTCGGGAGCTAATACCAGCTCTAACTATCAGCAGTGGAGCAATAATGTAGATGCTCTTCTAAATTCCCTGTCATCCAATAGTGCTGCTAGTACAAATAGTGCTGCTAGTACAAATAGTGCTGCTAGTACAAATAGTGCTGCTAGTACAAATAGTGCTGCTAGTACAAATAGTGCTGCTAGTACAAATAGTGCTGCTAGTACAACTATTAATTCTAAAAATACAAATTCTCCTTTGCCTACTAATACGGCAGAGAAAACGCCTGTATCGCAACAGACAGTTCAGTCAAGTAGCAATCTTAAAGTAAATACTGATAATAGCACCTCTCAAAATCAAACTTCTCCATCTGCTACATCAACGGCAACTACTGTACAACCTCTAAAAATTACTGATGGTGATTATCCGCCTGTCAATCTTATGAAAAATCAATTTATCAATGATGTAAAGCTTTACAATGATGGTACGAAGGCTATACTTCTGATAGAGAGCACAATCCCGATTTCGCAAGCTGATATTAAGCAATTTGCTTTCCCGGATCAGGTTATTATTGATATCCCAAACATCTTCCTTGATAAGACCGTAAAGACAGGTCAGTTTACTCCTAAGGGCATAAATTATGTAAACATGTATAGAATCCAGAATTTTGATTCTGATATATTGAAATCATCAAGAATTGTTTTGACCTTTCCAGATGCGCCAAATTATACTATATTAAAAACAGACGATCCAAGAAAGATTGAGATAGCATTTGTCGTCCCTACTCTTGAGCCAGCGTTGAAAACAAATGATAAAACGACGTTGAAAACGAATGAGAAAACAAGTAAAGACATAACTGTTAACAGTTCAAATATCGTTTCTAAGAACTCTGTTAACGTTGATAAAAATTAATTAACATAATAATTTAGAGAGGTGAAATTAAAACGAGTGTAAATGTTGCTGTAATTGGTGCAGGAGATTGGGGTATTAACCTAATAAGAAATTTTTTTGAATTAGGATGTCTTCATAGCGTCTGTGATCTGGATCCAGATAAGCTGGCAAAAGTAGAAAGTCAATATAAATATGTAAATTGTGTAACTGATCCAGAAGTAATATTTTTGTCTGACGAAATTGATGCTGTGGTAATTGCTACTCCTTCATCTTTTCACTACTCTCTTGCAAAAAGGGCTCTAAATAGTGGGAAACATGTTTTTGTAGAGAAGCCTATGGCCCTTAATGCAAAAGAAGGTGAGGAGCTGATTGAGATAGCTCGCGCAAAAGATTTAAGATTGCTTGTAGGGCATGTACTTTTATATCATCCTGCTGTTCAAGCCCTTCATCAACTTGTTATGGAAGGCGAACTTGGAGATATCCATTACATTCACTCAAGTAGGCTAAATTTAGGCAAGGTGTCTTTTGATGAATCAGTTTTGTGGAATCTTGCTCCGCACGATCTGTCAATATTTTTCTATCTGCTTGGATTAGAGGGAGATATTGTAGTGTCGAGCACCGGTCATAGCTTTTTAAGCGAGGATAGGGTCGACATTGCTCATGTGACATTGGAATTCAAGGATATA
>JAJXTU010000077.1 GCA_021783475.1 bacterium | reverse complement strand
AATATGGCTTTCAAATTGACTGAATTACCTAAAAAGGATTTACCTATAACTTCAGGACATAGAGTTTGTGCAGGCTGCCCTGAGCCGATGATTATAAAACAGGCTATAATGGCGTCCAAAGATCCTGTAGTAGTGGGCGAGGCCACAGGCTGTTTTGAAGTTTCTTCTTGCATTTTCCCATACACATCCTGGAACGTTAACTGGTATCATAATGCATTTGAAAATGCTGCTGCTATCACTTCAGGGATGGAATCTGCCTATAAGGCACTTTCTAAAAGAGGAAAGGTTACTGAGCCTATTAATTTTATAGCTTTTGGTGGAGACGGCGGAACCTATGATATAGGTTTTCAAGCCTTGTCTGGCGCTATGGAGAGAGGGCACAGAATGCTTTATATCTGTATGGATAACCAGGCATATATGAATACTGGCATCCAAAGGTCAGGAGCCACTCCGTTAGGAGCATGGACAACTACCTGTCAGGTAGGAAAGGCAAGACCTGGAAATGTGCGTGCAAGTTTAAGAAAAGATATAGTGGCTATAATGGCAGCTCATGATATTGCATATGCTGCTCAGGCTTCTTTGTCCCATTGGAACGACTTCATGAGAAAGGTAGAGAAAGCTCTTACTTATGATGGTCCAAGCTTCATTACAGTTCTTGCGCCATGCCCAAGAGGGTGGAGATTCCCTGCTTCAGAAACTGTCAGTATTGCAAAGCTTGCTGTCGAAACAGGTTTTTGGCCTCTTTATGAAGTTGATAATGGACAGTGGAACGTAACTTTTAAACCAAGAGAGCTAAAGCCCATTGAGGATTTCTTAAAGACTCAGGGAAGGTATGCTCACCTCTTTAAATCAGAAGAGGGAATGCAGGTTATCGAGCATATCAAAGAGCTCCTTAAATATAAGCTCAATTATATTAATCACATGGCTGATGCTACCAAAGGTTGTGAGATGAACATTTTTGGACGTTGTGCACTACCTGATATGGACTAAGTAATTTATCATTTTTGTAATAGCGAAGAGGACTGCGAATAAGCGGTCCTCTTTTTGTTTTAAAGTAATTTAAAAAATTTATTATTTTAAAATAAAATGTATTCATTTGTAATTTGCTTGTAATTTGTTTAGAATGTATCATATAGATGTATTTTCCCGGGGAGCTCGAAAGGGCTGAGATAGGCTAGTGCCTGACCCGCAGAACCTGAATCGGATAATACCGACGAAGGGAGAGAAATAAAAAAACTCCCAAAGTCGGGAGTTTTTTTATTTCTTAAAGAGAGGTAAAAGTAAATATGTTTTATGAAAAAGATGTTAATAGAGTTTTAGATGCTAATCGCAATAGGTGTATAGAGGGCCTTAGGGTTGTTGAGGACTATTTACGGTTTATAAAAAATGATTCGCATAATTCTTCTAAGGTTAGAGATATTAGACATGAAGTATCTCTTATCTTAAATTTTAATCTTTTTCAATCAAGAGATATTGAATCTGACACGGGAAAAAATTATCCACATAGTTTATACGTAGATGAAGATCAGGTTCTTAAGGCCAATCTGTCAAGAGTTAAAGAAAGCTTGAGGGCTTTAGAAGAGTTTTCAAGATTTATAGATACCTCCATCAGTCATCGCATAATGAAAATACGATTTAAGTTTTATGAGATCGAAAAGGAATTGTTATCTAAAAATTTTGAAAGCATCTACATATTAGCAGATTTGAGCTTGGTAAAAGATGAGTCGGATCTTTTTGATGGACTTAATATTTTAGTAAACAACGAAGTAAACTTAATTCAACTCAGGGCCAAGAAATTTTCTACTAAGAAGATTTATGAATTAGGATCTAAAATAAAAGAACTTTTCCCACAGATAAAACTTATTATTAACGATAAAGTTGAGGTAGCTATTGCCTTAGAGTCTTTTGGGGTTCATGTAGGAGAAGATGAACTGCCTTTTGGAGTAGTGAGAAGGCTTATGGGTAGAAGTGTCGTGGGTGCCACAGTTCACAGCGTTGATGATTTGAGAGCGTCTCAATTGGCCAATGTAGATTACATCGGCGTTGGAGCTATATACCCTTCACCTACAAAGCCCGAATGTACATTGAACGGTTTAGACATTTTAAAAAAAATTAAGTCTTTAACTACAACTTTTATATATTCTATTGGCGGTATTAATTCAAATAATGCTAAAGCTGTTTTTGATGCTGGGACTGATGGGATTTGTGTGGGAAGCGGCTTTTGGCATGCTAAAGATAGAGATGAAGAGTTAAAAAAATTAATTAATATTTCAACAAATAAGGAGGAAAATTAAATGACCCAGAGAGAGTCGGCATTGAAGGGCGTATCTACCGAGGCAATAAAATATGTTTCAGAATATGAGGGTTTGAGCGTTGATTATATATTAGAACAAGTAAGTGCAGGTACAATTTGTATCCCAGCGAACATAAATCACAAATCAATGTCTTATAGAGGTATAGGCAAAGGGTTAAAAACAAAAATTAATGCCAATATTGGCACGTCAAGCGATTTTCCAAATATAGAGGAAGAAATTGCAAAATTGAAAATTGCTATTCAAAGTGGCGCAGATGCGGTAATGGATCTTTCTACAGGAGGGGATCTAATAAAAATTAGAGAGACTCTTTTGGCAGACTGTGATGTGCCATTTGGAACGGTGCCAATATATGAAGTTGCAGTAAACGCGCTTGAAAAATATGGGGCGATAGTAAAGATGGACGTTGATGACTTTTTCAACGTTATTGAAAAACAAGGTGAACAAGGAGTCGACTTTATAACAGTTCATGTCGGTGTCACAAGGTCATCTATTGAGAGATTGAGAAAACAAAAGAGAATTGTAGATATTGTAAGTAGAGGCGGATCTTTCCTAACTGCTTGGATTCTTCACAATGACAAAGAGAATCCTCTCTATGAAAACTATGACAGATTGTTAGAAATTGCGAAAAAGTATGACATGACATTATCCTTAGGTGATGGAATGAGACCGGGCGCTTTAGCTGATGCAACTGATAGATCTCAGATTGAAGAGCTTATAACTTTAGGTGAACTTACGAAAACTGCTCTTGACTACGGCGTGCAAGTGATGGTTGAGGGACCTGGACACGTTCCTATCGACCAGATAGAAACTAATATAAAGATACAGAAATCACTTTGCCAGGGAGCTCCATTTTATGTATTAGGTCCTTTAGTGACCGATGTGGCACCAGGATACGATCATATAACTTCGGCTATTGGAGGAGCTATCGCAGGTATGCATGGAGCAGATTTTTTGTGCTATGTAACTCCAGCCGAACATTTGGGCTTGCCAACCTTAGAGGATGTGAAGGATGGGGTTATTGCTTCAAGGATAGCGGCTCATGCTGCTGATATTGCTAAAGGGGTAAAAGGCGCTCTTAACTGGGACTTAGAGATGGCTCAAGCAAGAAAAGCCCTTGATTGGAAAAAGCAGATCGAGCTTTCTGTAGATCCTGAAAAGTCATCAAGAGTTTATAACAGTAGAAAGTCTGCCGAAGAACAGGGTTGCAGTATGTGTGGCAAGTATTGTGCAATGAAGATTGTAGCAGAGTATCTAAATGTAGATTTGAAAAAATGTTGAAAATTAAGGATCTTGGGGAATTTGGTTTTATCAATAGCATAAACCCAAAAGAAACAGTGGTCGATCTTAAATTGGGAATTGGTGATGATGCTGCTGTAATTTCCCCACCTGAAGGCTTTGATTTAGTAATTACCACAGATATTCTTGTGGAGGGAAAACACTTCTTGGCTGATACCAGCCCTTATGCGGTTGGGCACAGATCTATGTGTGCTAATTTGTCTGATATTGCTGCTATGGGTGCAATACCAAAATTTTATTTTATATCCTTGGGAATAAATCCAGAAAGAGATTTCGATTATATAGAAGATATTTATAAAGGTCTAAATGGTCTTGCCGAGAAGTTTAACACTCATTTAGCTGGCGGAGATACTATTAAATCTGAAAACACGATTATTTCTATCACTTTGATAGGCTATGTTGAGAAATCGATGGCCATAAAAAGGGAAGGGGAGATAGAAGCTGGAGACTTAATCGTTTCTGTGGGCCCCCTGGGTTATTCAGGTGCTGGTTTGGAGGTAATTAAAAATAAGTTCGACGGTTTTGATGAACAGATAGAGGTTTTTTTATATCCATACCCTCAGGTTATCGCAGGACGTATTTTGGGGCAATCAAAATTGGTGCGCGTAATGATGGATAATTCTGACGGGTTAGCTAGTTGTATTGAAAATTTGGTTGTTAAAAATAGCTTTGGCGCAGTGCTTTTTGAGGAAGAGATTTTTGATGAAAAACTCAAAACTATTGGAGAAATTACAAATAAGGAATATCTTGATTTTGTTTTTAATGGAGGAGAAGATTTTGGGCTTGTGGCAGTAGTGAAGAGAGATAGCTTTTTAGATATTTCTTCTTCTTTGAAAAAATTATCCAATAAGGTAAAGATAATTGGAGAGGTTTGTGGCGACAAGAAAGTTGTATTAAAAAAGATAGATGGAAGCATTTGTGTAATCAATAAGTCTGGATATACTCAATTTTAAAGTTTATACAAAAAAAGATAATATTTAAACTTAGATATTCGAATTAGCTTAATTATATAATGAAAAATTTAATAATTAGATTTCATTGATATTTTTTTAGTTATCTTTAGAAATCTTTTATAACGTATGTAATTTTCCTGTTTGACAGATGTTTTATTTATTGGTATGATAGCATTTTGTCTATACTTTAAAATTTTATTTACTAGGAGGTGAACCTCTAAAAGAGGGATTATAGTATGCCCACAATTAATCAATTGGTTCGATATGAACGTGAAAAATTAACAAGAAAATCAAAGTCGCCAGCATTGCAGTCCTGTCCTCAAAGAAGAGGAGTTTGCACAAGAGTTTATACTACTACACCAAAGAAACCTAACTCGGCTCTGAGAAAGGTTGCTCGTGTAAAGCTCACTAATGGATTTGAGGTTACTGCTTATATACCTGGTATTGGACACAATTTACAAGAGCACTCTGTTGTTTTGGTAAGAGGAGGTCGTGTAAAGGACCTTCCTGGTGTTCGTTACCATATTGTAAGAGGGGCTTTAGATGCAGCCGGTGTTCAAAATAGAGCTCAGAGTCGTTCTAAATATGGCTCTAAAAAACCAAAGAAATAAGCTAAAAAGGAGATAAAGTTATGCCTCGACGTGGTGGAACAAGAGTTAGACCTTTAATACCTGATCCAGTTACTGGCAGTACTGTTGTTACAAGAATTATTAATAAGGTTATGTGGGATGGTAAAAAGAGTAAGTCAGAACACATAATGTATGGAGCACTTGACATAGTTGAGAAAGCTGTCGGAGAACCAGGTGTCCAGGCTTTGGAAAAAGCCATACAAAACATAACGCCAATTCTTGAAGTAAGACCAAGGCGTGTTGGTGGTGCTGTTTATCAGATACCTATCGAAGTAGTGCCAAGGAGAGGTTTGGCTCTTGCAATTCGTTGGATTGTAGACGCAGCTAGGGCTAGAACTGGTAAGTCGATGACAGAAAATTTGGCTCAAGAAATCATTGATGGTTTTAGGGGTACAGGAACTGGCATTAAAAAAAGAGAAGATATGCATAAGATGGCAGAGGCCAACAGAGCTTTTGCGCATTATAGGTGGTAAGAAATTAACAAATTAAGGATGGAGTGTTTATGAAACGAGGTTTTTCCATTGATCAATTAAGAAATATTGGTATTGCTGCGCATATTGACGCAGGTAAGACTACCACTACTGAAAGGATTTTGTTCTATTCTGGCAGAATTCATAAAGTTGGTGAGGTCCATGAGGGTACTGCAACTATGGACTGGATGCCTCAAGAGAGAGAAAGAGGTATTACAATAACTTCAGCAGTAACCACTGTTGAATGGAGAGGTTTTAGAATTAATATAATTGACACTCCAGGTCACGTGGACTTTACAATTGAAGTAGAACGTTCATTAAGGGTACTAGATGGCGTCGTAGTTGTACTATCAGCTGTAGAGGGTGTACAACCACAATCTGAAACTGTTTGGAGACAGGCCACCAGGTATGAAGTGCCAAGGGTTGTATTTGTAAATAAAATGGATAGAGTTGGAGCAGACTTTTTCAGAGTTGTAACTGATATGAGAGAGAAGCTTAGAGCTCCTGTAGTTCCTATCCAGGTTCCTATGGGTGCAGAAGACAACTTTTTAGGCGTAATAGACATACTCGAGAGAAAAGCATACGTTTGGGCTGGCGATAAAAGCGGCAGAGATTTTGAAATTTTAGATGTGCCGGAAGATTACAAAGAAGTTGTTGAAGACTGCAGGGAAAAACTTATTGAAAATGCTGTCGAAAACGATGAAGTACTTTTAGATAAGTACATGAACGGTGAAGAGATATCTCTTGAAGAAGTAAAAACTGCTATTAGAAAGTCAACTATTGAAAATAAACTTATTCCCGTTTTGTGTGGAACAGCTTTTAAAAACAAAGGAGTGCAACAACTTTTGGATGCCGTTGTCGACTATTTGCCATCTCCAGAAGACGTACCTCCTGTTGAAGGGCTAAACCCAAAAACTGACAAGGTCGAAGTAAGGCTGCCCTCTAATGATGAACCTGCTGCGGCTCTTGCTTTTAAGATCATTTCAGATCCTTATGTTGGCAGATTAACTTATATAAGGGTGTATTCAGGTGAAATAAAGGCTGGCTCATACATTTACAACGTTAAAAAGAGAACCAAAGAAAGAGTTGCAAGGCTTTTGCAGATGCATGCAAATCACAGAGAAGAAATACCTGCAGTTTACGCTGGCGATCTTTGTGCAGTGGTTGGTCTTAGGGATACAGTAACTGGTGACACGCTTTCACAAGAAGATAGACCAATAATACTAGAATCCATTCATATACCAGAACCTGTAATATCTGTCGCCATAGAACCAAAAACTAAAGTAGATCAAGAGAAGCTCTCAGTTGCTCTCCAAAAGTTGTCAGAAGAAGATCCAACTTTCCGAGTTAGCATTGATCACGAAACAGGCCAGACTATTATCCAGGGTATGTGTGAATTGCACCTTGAGATTATTATCGATAGACTTTTAAGAGAATTCAAAGTAGAAGCTACAATAGGCAAACCACAGGTTTCCTACAGAGAAACTATAAAACAACCGATTAAGGCTGAAGGGAAATTCATAAGACAGTCTGGCGGTAGAGGTCAATATGGCCATGTCTGGATAGAGATGGTTCCTACTGAGCAAGGTTCTGAGTTTGTTTGTGAGAACAAAATTGTGGGTGGAGCAATTCCAAAAGAATATGTTCCTGCTGTTGAAGCTGGTATAAAAGAAGCAATGCAATCTGGAGTTCTGGCTGGTTATCCTGTGGTGGACTTCAAGGTTACAATTTTTGACGGTTCATACCACGATGTAGACTCATCCGAAATGGCATTTAAAATTGCTGGATCTATGGCTTTTAAGGAAGCCATGTCAAAAGCAAAGCCAATTTTACTTGAACCAGTTATGAGCATCGAAATTGTGGTGCCAGATGATTATTTAGGAGAGGTCTTAGGAGACATAAACTCTCGTAGAGGCAGAATCGATGGAATGACTACAAGAAATGGAGTGCATATTATAAATGCTCTCGTGCCTTTGTCCGAGATGTTTGGATATGCGACTGATTTGAGATCTAAAACTCAAGGCAGAGGAACGTATACAATGGAATTTGATCACTATGAAGAAGTCCCTAGAAATGTTGCTGAAGCAATTATTTCTTCAAAAAAAGGATAAACCTTTTTTAAAAAATGATTTTAAAATTACTTATAAAAAATAAGTTTTTGGAGGGTAAATAATGGCAAAAGCGAAGTTTGATCGAACAAAGACACACCTTAATGTTGGCACCATTGGTCATATCGATCATGGTAAAACTACTTTGACTGCAGCTCTTACAATGACTCTTGCTGCCGCAGGCAAAGCACTGGCAAAGAAATATGAGGATATTGACTCTGCTCCTGAGGAAAAGGCAAGAGGTATTACTATTAACATTGCTCACGTAGAGTATGAAACAGAGAAAAGGCACTATGCACATGTAGACTGCCCGGGACACGTCGACTACATCAAGAACATGATAACTGGTGCAGCCCAGATGGATGGAGCAGTTCTGGTAGTAGCAGCAAACGATGGTCCAATGCCCCAGACAAGAGAGCACATACTTCTTGCAAGGCAGGTAGGAGTTCCTTCTATCATAGTGTTTATGAACAAAACAGATATGGTAGATGACCCAGAGCTCTTAGATCTCGTAGAGATGGAAACAAGAGATCTACTATCTTCTTATGAATTTCCTGGAGATGATATTCCTATCATAAGAGGTTCTGCTCTAAAGGCTATCGAAGCCCTTCAAGCAAACAAGTCTTTGCAAAGAGGAGAAAATGAATGGGTAGATAAGATATGGGAGCTCGCAGATGCTCTTGATTCCTACATCCCAGATCCACAAAGAGATGTAGACAAACCATTCGTTATGGCAATTGAAGACGTATTTACAATTACAGGCAGAGGCACAGTAGTAACAGGTCGTATTGAAAGAGGTCGTGTAAAACCAGGTGATGAAGTAGAAATAGTGGGCTTCTCAATGCAACCAAAGAAGACAGTTTGTACATCTGTAGAGATGTTTAGAAAAATATTGGACGAAGGTATAGCAGGAGATAACGTAGGTTGTCTACTAAGGAGCGTCGACAAGGACGAAGTAGAAAGAGGACAGGTTCTTGCAAAGCCAGGTTCAATCAAACCATTTACTAAGTTCAATGCAGAGGTATACGTTTTGAAGAAAGAAGAAGGCGGACGTCATACTCCATTCTTCAATGGATATCGTCCACAGTTCTATTTCAGAACAACAGACGTTACAGGAACAATCAAACTTCCAGATGGCGTAGAGATGATAATGCCTGGTGACAACGTAAACATGGTAGTAGAGCTTATGTCTCCAGTAGCTATCGAAGAAGGACTTAGATTTGCAATACGTGAAGGCGGCAGAACTGTTGGTGCTGGCGTAGTCACAAAGATGATCGAATA
>JAJXTU010000076.1 GCA_021783475.1 bacterium | reverse complement strand
TCCGTAAAAACCAAGGTACTCAGGATTGTACAAATCTGTTGACTTATAAAGATCCCATCGCCATGCAAAGTGAGGCTTTGTGAACATAATGCTATCAAAGTAGCCCCATTCATAATGAGCATTTTTTGTGTCCCAATCTAAGTTAGCCCCAATCAAACCCCTTCTGTCTCTCGATTTGCTATAGTCCAATCTAATATCAGAAGAAATATTTGTAATTACATTATTGCCTATCTTAGAAAGATCTCCCTTATAGGACTTGATTGGAACATGTTGTTCAATATATCCTACAGTGGGATCTGCCTTTCCAAGAACGTATTGATCGCTTATATGCGTATTATTAAAGTTTGCCCAAAAAGAATAGTCTAGTTTGTGAAGTCTATTTGTGGTGTCATATATAGAACCGCCAACCTGTCCAGAATAGTCATAATTAATTACCAAACCTTGATCTGCAGTATCAGACCACGTAATATTTAACCTTTTAGTAATTATAGGCACTACTCCTAGGACCAGTTTACCAGGTGTACTGCCAATCTGCCCTGCCCCTGCAACAGGAATATATATAGTATTTGGAAAGAGTGTATCCTTTTGTCTTGGAATATTTACATATTCAATTTTTCCATCAGCCATTAAGACAGGAACTTTTGCACCTTCTGCAAGCGCTTTATCAGTAACTCCGACTGGTACCATAAAGCTCTTGCCTGGCTTTTGCATATCTTTATAGGTTATATCAATTGTCTCATTTCCAATTTTTACAGTTTTCGTAACATTTGATTTGGCATCTTTATCTTGATATGTAAAAACTTTTCCGTCAATCATAAGAATTTGACCGCTTTTTGCGCTGCTTGTATCCATAACCATACTTTCGTTAGCATAAGAAAAGTTGCTCGACATACAAGCGCTAATAGCAAGGAAGAAAAGAGCACAGGTAAAAATACTCTTTTTAGAAGTAAAAATTTTCGATTTTGATAAAGAAAATGACTTTGGAATGCTCTCTCTTGTGTTTGATAACAACAAACGCAGTTGATACAGCCTCTCTTTAAAAACTACAAAATCAAAAATATTATCTTTTGTATTTTTACAAATTATTTTTTTATTAGGATTTATACTAAATTTCACGGTTCCTGATAAATAAACCCTTCAAAAAAAATGTGTATATTATCGCTAGATGATGTCCCCTCAAGAAAGACAGCACGTTTTTTTACGGGAGTTTGCTCCAGGCTATTTAATATTTCAAAACCGGATTTCTCCAGGATAGTCTTCGCATCGCTGATAGAAAGTCCCTCAATAGTTGGAAGTATCCCCATTACTTCAGCCTCTCTGAGTCTTAAATCCAAGCCCCACTTACCAAATTTATATGACATAAATAAGTTATATCTCTCCAACCTAAGTCCTGGATAATTCTTTTTGATCCAGTCATAAACGTTGTCAATCTTTACAGAATCTTTTCTATAAGCATCTTCCAAAGAATACAGTTCTTTAGCGGTACCAAAAACTACTACTATACCGCTTTGCGTCCTAAAAACCACGTTGTCTTCTGGATCTGCATTTGCAAAGTTTTGTGGTATCAAAGTGAAACATGTTAGGGTTAGGAAAAGTAATATGCCAAAAATCTTAATATTAAATCTATCAAAATCCATCAAGTTTATATTCACATCAAATATACCTTACTAAGTTTTTTAAAAAAATTATCGATAAAAATTTTATAAGATTCGAAATCTGGTGGAGGATCTTGATCTAAAAGGGTCAAGAGATAATACTGCTGTGCCTGATCTACGCCCATATTTATTTTTTCTATCTGTGAGTATGCTAACCTTATCATCCTAACCTGTAGCGGCAAAAAATCTAAGCCATAGATGCTCGTCTCTTTAACGTTATAAAGATCTGGAAAATATGTTACCCTTTCTAATGCATCCCTAATATCGAGAAAGTGAAGCATCCTTTTATCAACTTTATCGTTCAAAGCCTTTTCAAAGTCTGGATTGTCAATGGGAAGTGATTCATCCTTCAATCTATGCTCTGCGTTAGTATATGTGGAAAAGAGCTCATTTGGCACATCCTGTGCGTGTCCCAGAATGTACATAGCCTTTACAGAGTCTTCTTCAGAAAGTGACTTTAGTTTAGGAAGGTTGCCCCTTGAAAATGTATAAAAATATTTATATGAAAGGTCGTTTGCTTTTGCATCCCAGATCTGGACAATTTCTTGTGATAAGTTTACAACATCAGCATGTGCAGCTCTGTGAAAGGGTAGAAAATTAGTTAATGACAAAGAAACAAATAAAAAGTTAGCAAAAAATAAAAGAAAGAAAATCTTTCTAAAAATTAGCAAACTATTAATTTGACATATTTTTTTATTTTTAAACCCTTTACACTTTAAGATATCTTATACTCCCCAAAATAGTTATTTTCTAATGTCGATATATTCACTCGATCCAAATTTTCCTTTCAGTTCTTTTTGAAGAGCTTCATTTTTAGCTTGAAGCTCAGAAACCCTTCCTTGTAACTGAGAAATCTGTGATAAGAGCCCTTGTCTTTCATTTTGCGAAAGCTGATTTTGATTCTGAGAAACATTTTGTTCATTTGCTGGCAACTTACTTCTAAGTAAATTATTTTCTTTTACTAGTTCAGAAACCATTGCCTGACTTTGTTGGAGCTGCTGTTCAAGATTATTTGACGAAACTTCCTGCGGTTTAAAATACGCAATAGACAACAAAGCTACAAATACAATTACCAACATAAAAGCAAAGTCAATAAATGGCATCAGAAATGTGATGCGTCTCTTTGGAGCAGCCATTTTATGAAAGTCTTGCCGAAACAGCCGACAAAATTACCGATATCAAAAGACCAGTAATTGTCGCCTCAATCTTGATGGAAACACCATAACCTACCATCTCAACATTGTGAGCAGCAATAGCAGGGCCAATAACTTGTCCCAAACCAAAAAGAGTTACAACCAGACCTAAACCCTGAGCCACTCCACCCATAGTAATGAGCTTTTCCTGTGGAACTTCTTTAGAAATAAGACCCGCCCAAGCAGCCCCCACAGGTACAATTGCAGCCCAAACTGTGCTTCTTGCCACAAAATAAACTAACGGGGCTACAATTAAAAGTAGAAACAATATCATTACTAGATCGATTCTCGCCTCAATAAAATCCATCAAGCCCGACCTCTTGGCGTTTAAGCTTACTTCTTTCATTCTTTGAATTTCACCTTTCATCAATTAATTTTATAATATTAAAATTTTAACAGAAAACAACGATAATTGAGTATTTTTAAGAATTTTTATTTTTTAACCATTCTTTGAACATCGTAAAAAACAAAAACAGCAATCCAATAAACCAAAGTAAAGGAACCCCGTACTCGATTATCGGAGGATTGGGCATATTAAGGGATACGCCGCTTGGAGTCTTTGTTTGAGCTTGTTGATTTTTACTTAAGCCAATATTTATTGTACCTTTACCCTTTTCGACGCTTGCACCTAAATTAAGTGCAGTTAGCTCCAGTGGTACCATTGTTCTGTCTTGGTAGATAAATGCAGGAGCAAGCATCTTCTCGTCTTTACTATTAACATTTACAAGAGAGCTTTCTATGAAAAATTCTATGCTTTTGCCACCTAAGGATACTTTAACAACTCGGTGCTGCTCATCCCAGGTCACAGTTGCATTCATGGCCTCAGATACAAATCTGACAGGAACATAAACCAAACCATATTTAACCAAGGGAGGAACATCACTCTTTACTTCCTTGCCATCAACTATGATCTTTAAGTCCTTAGCAACACTTATATTTGCATCCAATATTTTTGAAGCACCTACTGGCGTCTCATTTTGAGCAAAGGCATACGGCGCCATTAACAATAAAAAAATAAAAATAAAAAAAGTTCTTTTCATATTTTCTAAAAACCCATAAAACTTTCCATAATTTTCTTACTCCCTATATAAAGATATGTTAATATCATACATTATTTTTTATCAAAAAGACAATTATTAAACAGAAAAATCATAAGAATAATTTTATCATATTTTAAATAATTAATTTTTTGATGATATGGTAAAATTTCACTCTAAACCTATTTATTCCCACTCAATTGTTGCAGGCGGTTTTGAAGAAATATCATATACCACTCTGTTCACTTCATCAACTTCATTTACAATCCTTCTAGAGATCCTGTCAAGCAAGTCATATGGAATTCTCGCCCAATCAGCCGTCATTGCGTCATCACTCGAAACAATTCTAAGAACCACAGGATAAGAGTATGTTCGCTTATCGCCCATAACTCCTACGCTCTTTATTGGCAACAAAACTGCAAAAGCCTGCCACACATCTCTATACAAACCTGCATTAAATATTTCCTCTCTTACAATTGCATCCGCATCTCTAAGGATCCTTAATTTTTTCCTGGTTATTTCCCCTATCATCCTTATTGCAAGGCCAGGACCAGGGAAAGGGTGCCTATAAACTATTTCATCTGGCAAACCCAGCTCTAATGCAAGGGTCCTTACTTCATCTTTAAAAAGGTGCCTAAATGGCTCAAGAAGCTTGAATTTCATATCATCAGGTAGACCTGCTACGTTATGGTGAGACTTTATTCTTACAGCCTTACCTCCGACACTTACAGCGCTCTCAATTACGTCAGGATAAAGAGTTCCCTGGACCAGCCATCCGAATTCTCCAAGTCCCTTTATCGCATCTTCAAAAGTTCTTATAAACTCTTCGCCAATTATTTTTCTTTTATGCTCCGGTTCAGAGACACCTTCTAACTTTGACAAAAATCTTTCTCTTGCATCTATAAATTTTACATTCAGGCGAAATTCTTCACCAAATATTCTTTTTATATCTTTGTTTTCATTCTTTCTCATAAGCCCTGTATCAACGTAAAAACATGTTAAATTTTCGCCAATAGCCTTATGCACGAGAACCGCTGCAGCGCTTGAGTCTACTCCGCCGGATAATGCGCAAATCACCTTTTGGTCGCCCACCAACTCTTTAATTTTAGAGATGGAATCTTGGACAAATGTCGCCATAGACCATGTGGGTTTTGCCTTACATATATTAAAGACAAAATTTCTTATAATTATCTGACCCTGTTCTGTATGAGCCACCTCAGGATGAAATTGCACAGCATAAATGCCCTTCTCAAGTGAACAAACGCTCGCAAACTTTTTGTTTTCAGTCAAGGCCGAACAGCTAAACCCCTCTGGCAGAACTTTTACTTCGTCTCCGTGACTCATCCATACATTAATTTCATTTGTGATATTTTTAAAAAGTAAATTGTCATCTTCAAACTTAATTTTTGTTCTGCCATATTCATGTTTCAAACCCTGCTCTACTTGACCACCAAGCTGATGCGAAATTAGTTGCATGCCATAGCATATACCTAAAATAGGTATGCCTAAATTCAATATCTCGGGGTCCATCCTTGGGGCATCCTCATCATAAACAGAATTAGGCCCTCCTGATAGCACAATGCCTTTAGGATTTAACTTCTTCAACTCTTGAGCACTTATGGTTGGTGGAAAGAGCTCTGAATACACAGAGCACTCCCTTATCCTTCTAGCTATAAGTTGACTATATTGTGAACCAAAATCTATTACTGCTATAAAATCATTATCTGAAAACATTATTTGCCCATCCCAAGCTTTTGGGCTTTCTGATAAACTTTTCCTTCAGTAAGAAGAGATGGCGCAACTATTACCTCTACATTGTGTAACTCTTTAATGGTCCTTACACCAAGCGTTGACAAGGATAAGACCATAGCACCCGCTATATTGTGACATCCATAATCAAATCTAGCAGGACCCACAAGAATTTCTTTAAGGGTTCCCACTGTTCCTACTCTTATTCTTGTTCCTCTTGGCAAAACTCCATTTGGAGTAGCCATTCCCCAGTGAAATCCCATACCAGGGGCCTCTTGTGCTCTCGCTATAGGTGAACCTATCATAACAGCATCAGCACCAACCGCAAGGGCCTTGATCATATCACCAGAATTTACCATACCTCCATCAGCTATTATCGGTACATATCTTCCAGTTTCATTAAAGTACATTTCCCTTGCTGCAGCAGCTTCACTTATAGCGGTAGCTTGAGGCACTCCAATACCCAAAACCCCTCTTGTAGTACAGGCAGCGCCTGGACCAACACCTATCAAGACGGCACTCGCTCCCTGTCTCATAAGACCTATGGTTGAAGAAAACCCTACAGTGTTTCCGACAATTACTGGAATTTCCATCATAGAACAAAAATCTTTTATGTCTAAAATATTGCCCTTACTGCTTATATGTTTTGGCGCAATTACGGTAGCCTGGAGAACAAATATGTCTGCACCAGCGTCCTTTGCAATCGGCCCAAACTCGGCGGCAGTCTGTGGAACAGATGAAACTGCAGCTATGGCACCATGAGACTTTATTTCCTGGATTCTTTTCACTATTAGATCTGGTTTAATTGGCTCTTCATAAAGCCTTTGCATAACTGTCACAAAATCATCTGTAGACGCTGCGGCAATTTCTTCAAGAACAGGAACGGGATCATCATATCTCGTTTGAATGCCTTGAAGATTTAACACTCCTAAAGCCCCATGTCTTGAAAGTTCTGCCGCTATAAATGGGTTAACAACAGAATCCATTGCAGATGCTACAACAGGAATACCAAATTCATAACAACCAATCTTTACAGATATATCTACATCTTCTGGATCGATAGTTCTTTCTGTTGGCCTCAAAGCAATTTCATCAATACCATATCCTCTTCGGGTAACCTTAAACTTCGAAATTTCTTCCACTTAGAATTCCTCCTCAACCGAGATTAAGTTTTTTAATATCTTACATAATTTATCTATTTTGAGCAAACATTTCCCTGAAGTAGCATTTTCAACGTGACAGTGTTTAGTGGCACGAAATTAAACCTATCTCCCAAAAAAGCAGCCATTTTGAACAAAAACAACGGAGCAGGTATAAACAATACATTTTTTCCAATAATCTTTGCTATATATTTTATGAGTTCCTTAAAGCTCATTTCTTCTTCACCACATATTTTTATAATGCTTGACTTTGATTTATTGCTTAGAGCATTTTCAGCAGCTTCCACAATTTTCGCTGCAACAACTTCAACCTTAACTGGAGAAAACTTTACATCTATATTTGGTATTGGAAATATTCCCAAGCTCAACGGGAAAGAAAGATCTCTCACAATTCCTTCACCTTTTCCAACCACTATTGATGGTCTTATGATTGCGTATTTTAAACCACTCGCTTGAAGTTTTTCTTCAGTCATATATTTATATCTAAAGTAGTCGGTAATATCTTTGCCTAATTCTACTCCATTTGCGCTCATTTGTATTAGAGGAATATTTTTATCAAAATCTCTAATAGCTTCTATTAAATTAATTGCTGCATCATAATGCATAGCTTTAAAGGTAATGCCTCTATCAGGTATTTCTTTTATTATCCCTACAAGGTTAATTACAACATCTGGCTTGGATTTCAGAGCTTCTTTAACAGAATTTGAATCCAATATATCGCCTTTCACATAATCAATGCCCTCTTCATTTGAAATTTTTCTTTTATGAGAGAAGACCACGACGCTATGACCATTTGCAATAAGAGCGTCTAAAACTTTTTTTCCAATAAATCCAGTGCCTCCAAAAATTAATACTTTCATTCTCACCTCAGATAAAATTTATTATTCTATATTAAAAAATTTAAAGAATAATTGCAAATAAGTTAAACTAAATTTAGTCTTCTTAGAGCCTTTTTATCTTATCCAAAATGCTTGTGGTAGAAAAATCTCTGTAGAATGGAAATATTACAACTTCACCGCCATATTGGCGTATAACCTCAGTTTCTGGCAAATCTTCCACTTTATAATCTCCACCTTTAACGTGAATAGAAGGCTTTAATTTTTTAATAGATGGAATAGGTGTGCTGTCATTAAAGATAAAGCAATAATCTACAAATCTGATGCCTGCAACTACAGAAGCTCTTTGCTCTTGACTGTTTACGGGCCTCGAATAACCCTTCAGGGCTCTAACAGAACTATCAGAATTTATACCAACTATCAAGTAATCTCCTAAAGATTTTGCAAATTCAAAAAGTCTAATATGTCCCTCATGAATTACGTCAAAACAGCCGTTAGTAAAAACAATCTTGCAGCCCTCTACGGCTGAGACAATTTCATCTAAAGTTTTATATACATCAGATATTTTTTTCAATATGCCAACCTTCCTCTAAAGTGAAAAAGATTTAATTAACAATTTTAATTTTTAGAGTTAGAAACAATTTTTTTATAGAGATCTATAATTTCTTCTTCTCTAAGATATCTTTCAATTTCATGAACGCTTGTGGTTGAAGTACCAACCTTTCTAACCACTATTGCAGCTGCCACATTTGCTAAAAAAGTTGAATGAATCATATCAAATCCAGACATCAATGACAAGGATAGTACAGCAGTTACGGTATCTCCCGCACCAGTTACATCGTATACCTCGCTTGAAAATGCTGGAAAGTTAATAGTCATTTCATCAGTAAAAAGAGAAATTCCATCTGCACCTCTTGTGATATGAACGGCTTTGCTACCCAGTAGCCTCAAGAGTTCACGACCAGATTGAACGATATCTTCTTCATTTGTTAATTTTCTATCAAAAATAGTCTCAACCTCTTTAAGGTTTGGGGCAACCGTCGTAAAGCCTTTAAACAGGAGATAATTTTTTGCTTTTGAGTCAGCCACACATACTCTATTATCAATTGAACTTACTAAGAATTCTATCACTTCTTTTGTAATTATTCCCTTTCTATAGTCAGAAACTACTATTGCTCCACAGTCAGGTATTTGCTGCTTCAATGAGATAATTATATCCTGCAATTCAGTATCATCTAAATGATCTGAGTCTTCGTTGTCAACTCTGAGAACCTGTTGTTTCCTGGCAATCAATCTAAGTTTTCTTGTCGTAGGCCTTCTTTTAGATATGACGATACCAGAAGTGTCTATATTTGAATCTGATAAGAGTTTTTTTAGCTTGTTAGACTCAAAATCATCGCCTACAAGACCCACAATGGAAACGTTTGCACCTAAGGATGTCAAGTTTCTTGCCACGTTTGCAGCTCCGCCAAGTCTATACTCGCTGCTAAGGTATTTCAATACAGGAACAGGAGCCTCAGGCGAAATTCGTTCCATATCTCCAAACCAATATTCATCCAGCATAATATCGCCAATTACTAAAACCTTCTTAGACGTATTAAATTTCAAAGGGAAAGTGCTAATTTCGGGAATCATAAAATAGCCTCTCTGATA
>JAJXTU010000075.1 GCA_021783475.1 bacterium | reverse complement strand
AAAATTACTTCTTTGTCACTTTTTGATATTTTTCTGCCATTATTAGGCTTATTTTTAGGGCTGATTATCTCTTTGCTAATAACCTGGCCTCTCTCATTCCTGCCTTTGATGGGCATATTAAAGCTAATACCGCTTTTGTTTAACCTTGTTCTTGGATTTTTAGGTGTTTATCTGGCTCTTAAGAAAAAGAAAGATATTGAAAGTGCTTTCAAACTGTTTTCGAAATTTTATCAGAAAGTATCTTCTTTGGTTCTTGGTATCAGCGACAGACAACACGTGAAAAATGTTTCACAGGTGAATAATTATTCAAAGATTATTGATACAAGCGTAATAATAGATGGTAGGATTCAAGATATATGGAGGACTGGCTTCCTGGATGGACAGATTTTTATACCGTCTTTTGTAATAAAAGAAGTACAGCAGCTTTCTGATTCTACCGATCCTATGAAGAGAGCAAGAGGCAAGAGAGGCTTGGAGATTCTTAATGCATTTAAAGAAGAGGCTAAGAAATCTATCGTAATAGAAGAGATTGATTATAAGGGCTTAAATGGGGTTGATGAGAAGCTCATAAAATATGCTCAGGGCATCCCTAATTCAAGCATTATTACAAATGATTATAATTTAAATCAAGTTGCATCGCTATTGAACGTAAGAGTTTTAAACATAAATGATCTGGCTAACGCTGTGAAAGCAGTAGTGCTTCCTGGAGAGGAAATTTCTATCCAAATAGTTAGAGAAGGCAAGACTCCAGGTCAAGGAGTGGGTTATCTTGAAGATGGCACAATGGTAGTAATAGAAGATGGTAAAAATCATATTAGTTCGCAAGTAAATATTACTATTACAAGTGTCTTGCAAACGTCTTCTGGAAGAATTGTCTTTGGGAGAATATTATCTTGAGTATCTGGTCTGTAATAGTAGCTGCTGGCAAAGGTGAGAGGTTCGGCTCTTATAAGCCCTTGTTGAAAATTGAAGACAAATATATGCTGGAATATTCTGTTGAGACTATTTCAAAGAATAATAAAATTGAGGGCATAGTAGTTGTCTGCCTATCTAACTATATTCAAACTGTTAGGGAACTGTTAAAAAAATACGATCTAGTAAAATATGTAGTTCCTGGAGGTATCCTGAGACAGGATAGTGTTAGAAAGGGAATATTAAAAGTTCCTGAAGAGGTAGAATTTATAATGGTCCATGACGCTGCAAGACCTTTTGTGAGCAGCGACATAGTTGAAAGATCTATAAGTGCAGCATTTGAAAAGGGTTCTTGTGTGGTGTGTATTGGTGTGAATGACACCGTAAAGAGGGTAGAAAACGGTTTCATAAAAGAGACGCTGGATAGAAAGTCTATATTTTTAGCTCAAACCCCTCAGATTTTTAAGAGAAAAGACCTTCTGGATGCTTTTGAGAACGCTGCGGCAAAGAGACATATTTTTACAGATGAGTCTTCTTTAATGGAATTTCAGGGCACAAATCCTTTTATGATATTGGGAGATGCGTCAAATATAAAGGTAACTTACCCAGAAGACCTTCTTTTGGCGGAAAAGGCTGTAGATAATTTTGAACTCTTATGCGATCAAAAAGATGCAATTGAGGAAAAAATATTTAAAAAAGAACTAAATTATTTTGTAGGAATAGGAGAGGACATTCATTCATTTGATAAGGAGAGGCCGCTTTATTTAGGGGGAGTTCTTATCCCATTCGATAAAGGGCTTAGAGGACATTCTGATGCTGATGTATTACTTCATGCCTTAATAGATGCGCTTTTGGGTGCATCTGGTATGGATGACATTGGTACTCTATTTCCAGACACAGATTCTAAATATCAGGGCATTTCAAGCTTGACTTTGTTGCACAACGTTTCATCTCTTATTCTTAATAAAGGGTTTAAGATACAAAATATTGATATGATAGTCTTTGCTGAGAGTCCAAAAATTAGGCCTTATAAAGATGAGATAATTTCTACTATTTCAACCACTTTAAATGTTGATAAAAGAATTGTAAACCTTAAGGGAAAGACGTCTGAGGGCTTAGGTTTTGTAGGGAAAGAAGAGGGTATCTGGGCTAAGGCTGCAGTTCTTTTGATAAAAGAGGAGAATGACTGATGATAATTATTTATTTATTGGTAATCTTGGTTTGTTGTTTCTTTGCGGTTTTGGAGGTTAAATATAGAAAACTTCCTGAAACATCTATAAAATTGAATTTTGACGTGAGTAAAAGTGGCATATTTAGCGATGATTTATATTATTATCTACCATTTTCGATTGATAATGTATCTGACATAGTAGCTATTGTTCATGATATAAGCTGTGTTTTGGTAGAGCCAGGCACAAGGATTTTGGATATCGTCTCGGTTGGATATCCTCAAGAAAATTATTTTAAAACTTCTTTGGCTCATCCAAAAAACGGTATACCTATATTGGTTTTACTTCCAAAAAAATATTTTGAAAAGGGAAAATTGCAATTTCAAATAAAATATTCTGGTAGAAGAGATATGTCTATGCAGTTATCAAAATTTCATTACAGCTTTTCTGATAATGTTTTAAAAGGAGCAGTCGTTTATGAAAAACCGTATACCAATTAAAACTCACATTCTTGGACCTGAGGATGACATTGCAGATGTAATAAAAAAGTATGCTAAGGATAAGATAGATAAAAATACAATCGTAGTAATTGCAGAAAGCCCTCTGGCTATTACTCAAGGCCGTTTTTATTATCCTGATTATATTAATATAGGCTATTTTGCTAAGAGACTGTGCTTGTTTTTCCCGCAGATAGGCAGCCTGGCGTCTCCTTTTGCAATGCAGCTTCTGATAAATGAGGTAGGCCTTTTCAGAGTTTTGGTATCTTTTGTGATAGGTTCAGTCCTCAAGGTATTTGGCCAAAAGGGGGTGTTTTATAAATTGTGCGGTAAACAGTCGGCTCTAATAGATGATACGGCTGGTACTATTCAGCCATATGACAAGGTAATCGTAATGGGTCCAAAAGATCCTGATAATACTGCCGAAGAAATAAGTCAGTCACTTGGCGGCGTGGGAGTGGCTATAGTGGACGCAAACGACCTTGGAGTGGCGTGGGCTGTAGGGTGTTCTAAAGGCGTTAACCCTAAGGAAATTGAGAGTATAATGAAAGACAATCCCGCAGGCAATGCCGATGAACAAACCCCAATAGTGTTGATAAAGTAGAATTATTTTATCTTCTTTGCGAAGATTAGATATCCTGTGTGACCTGTCATAATATCTTCTGGCCTTAGTCTATTTGGATTTATCTTATATTTTCTGTGGGATATTTCTATTATTTCATCCACTAAAAAGTTGCTCGATTCAAGCTCATTTATTGATTGGGTTATTTGATTTGTAGTTGGGACTATTAGGGCGAAATTTCCTCCGCTTTTCAGGGCTCTGCTTACCTTCTCGAAGTAAAACCAGGGCTCTTTTAGATCCATAAAAAATGAATCAAAAAAATTTGTATAATCTGAGTTGCCAAAATCATCATTTACAAAGGTTATGTTTTGAAGCTTGCTAAACCTTTCTATATTTCTTTTGGCATTATTCATAAAATCTTTGCTTATTTCAAATGTGACTACCTTTCCTTTTTCTGAAACCAACTCAGAGAGGATCAGGGTTAGAGAGCCCGAACCCGTACCAGCTTCACCTACAACTTTGCCGCTTCTTATATCGAGTTTTAGGACAATATATCCAGATTCTTTTGGGTAAACTATTTGAGTATGTCTTTTTATTCCATACATTATATAGTCGTGTATACTGGGTTTGAAGATATGATATTTCAAACCGTCTGATGCAGTCAAAACCTCCCCTTCATTTAAGTTTAATATATCTTCAGGACTGATGTATCCGCCTTGCAGTTGTATTTTCTGTTTGCTATTAAATTGAAATATTTTTTTCCAACCTTTTTGATTTATTGCTTCAATTAATTCGTCGTCATTAATGTCCATTTTCTGTCCTTTTCATTTTTGATTTTATATTACATAAAAAGCAAGTATCGTCATTGTAAGTCTGATAATGGCAAATCCTGCACCCTTTTAATTTTTCGTCTGATTCTTTAAAGAATATCCTTTTTATATTTTTAATATATTGTAGATAAAAGAAAGACTTTGTCCCTGGCATCTGTGCATCAATTTCATTTAGTATATTTTTAAAGAATATTGATTTGGCATTTCTTGAATAAGGACATTTTTCTTCAATATATTCAATTTCTGAGGTTTTTGCAAAAAAACTCATCTCTTCATCTGTTATACGAACTAAGGGTTTAACTTTTTTTGGCATAAATTGATTGCTTTCTAATACTGGTCCCTGTTTATTTAAATATTCAATATGCCAGTGTAATACATTGCCAAGTAAGAATGCTGTCTCATCGTCAAGATTATGACCAGTGGCTATCGTGGTATAAGAATTTCTATTCGCATAGGTAGAGAGTATGTATCTCTTTATCTTGCCGCAGAAGGAGCAAATCGGCTTTTTATATATCTTTAAGGCCTTGAAGAAATCTATTTCTAAATATTTGTTTGCTTCAATATAAAGTGGCTTTTCGTTTAATTTCTTTGCACAACCTTTGACCATTTCTAAAGATTTTTCTGAATATTCACCAAAAGGCATTATTATGTGAAGGGCCTTCACGTTGAATCCGAGTTCTTTTAAGATAAGCCAGAGCCCCAGACTGTCCTTGCCTCCTGAAACAGCAAGAAGCAAGCTTTCATCTTTTTTAAACATATTGAAATGCTTTATGACCCTTTGTGTCTGGAAGATAATATGTTCTTTAAAGTGTTCTTCGCAGAGCTTAAGGTTGTGTCTTGGTATCTTTATTACCGCGTCCTCTTTGCAGACTGTGCACTTCATATGGGTTTGTTCTTTTATAATATTGCCTCCCTATGTAAATTTTATTACCACATACATCATTTTAACAGTAATTTAGGGCATATTAGTAAGGCGGATGTGAGGCATGTTTAAAAATAAAATAGCTCCCAAGAAAATGGGAGCTATTTTGAAGATTATTTGGCTGTAAGACTTAGAACTTTACGTCCATCTGAATATAGTATCTTTGATCCTTGTCGATCTGATCTGGGTTAAATGTATAGTAGGTGTAATAATTATAATCGTGAATGCTGCCAGCATCAGTCTGATAAGGCTTCTTGCCTTTCCAATAGTCGTAGTTAAGCGTTAAAGTTGCATTCTTTGCAACAGGTAGTGTGTAGTAGACATTGTAGTAATCCTTGTAATCAGTTGAGCCCATAGTGTTTATTATCAATGGGTTGTACCACTTGTTGTTACCAAACCAGAAGTCACCTGTGAGAGATCCTACTGGAAGGGGAATGGTAGCGCCAATCCTAAATGCTCCACCGCTAACAGAACCAATGCTTGTGTAGGTGTATGGAGAAGGAGAAACAAATCCAGACATATTTGTAGGTCCAGAAACTCCATTTGGCATATCTGTAGACGTGCCGTTGTAGCCTGCCCACATATTTATGTTGTATATGTTCCAGTTAGCTATAACTGCCCATGAACTATATTTACCGTAGTTATATATGTCATTGAGTGAGTCTGTAAACATACTAAACTTTGAAATAGAGCCGTAGTCTGCCTCAAGTCCTATTGTGTCAAAAAGTTTAGTCTTTAGGTTTAGGATATAGAGGTCTTTGTCTTTCAAGCCTTGACTCTCAGCAGTAGAGGTAACTGAGCCTGCGTCAAAGAGCTTTACCCATGCAGCAGATATTGAGGTGGATGGGAGCATATTGCTAAGGTCAAATATCGCCATAGCACCTTCTGTTCCTGTGTCTGCAAATAGGTTGCTGTAATATGCACCTGAGTCCATAGTAGGAAGTCTACCAAGGACGAAGGTTACAGGATACGGGTTCAGAGTCCATGTGATATAAGATCTCTCTACATAAAGGGTATTACTGTCGTCGTTGTAACCAGTGAGAGATGCATAAAGAGGGTTACTATTAGAAGATCCATTACTGTTTACACCAGCATTCTTCTCCATTGTAAGTCTGGCATTGAAGCTGATGTTGTCTGCTACTGGCGCTGTTACGTTAAGTCTAATTCTATAACGCATAAAGGTATTGTTCTTTGCATCACTTTTGGCAACTGGAACACCATTTTCTTCAAGATTTCCATTTGGATCGTAAAGATTGCCCCCAGACCAATAATATCCTGCAGGATCGGTAAGTGTTCCCACGATGTATCCATTGGCAGAAGGTCCAGTAGTACTGAGTGAAACGACATTAGCGTCAACTAAATGTGAAATTGAATATGGGTTTAACCCATAATATGTCGCTTTTTCGCTGCCAAGTCTAAATCTTGCATCTCCTGTGAAGTTCACAGTGTCAAGAGCTGCTTTTTTCTCAAGTGCTGCAACTCTGACGTTTAGAGATGCGAGCTCTGACTTAAACTCTTCTGCTAACTTCATAAGTGTTGCGATGTCGTTAGCATTTAACTGAATCTTTTGATCCTGTGCATTCTGACCTTTTTCATACATATCGAGCATTCTTGCAACTACCATTGCCATCTCATAACGAGTGGCAAGTCTGTCACCTCTGAATGTTCCGTCGCCATAACCAATGACCAATCCTTTTGCTGCTAAATCTTGCACTGCCTTGTATGCCCAAGAATTAGCTGGTACATCTGAGAATGGTCCTGCCATAGCTGGAACTGCAAGGGCGACGAGAAGTGATGCTAATAAAAAGACAAAAGCTAATTTTCTCATCTTTTAAGACCCCCTTTAGAAAAAATTATTTACTATATAAAAGCCTTCTACATTTCTTAAGCTAAATACGTAAAACCTCCCTCCTCTTTCTGAAGAATGCTTAAGATATATACAAAGATGCTTTTATTGAAATCAAGATTAATATTTAAATAAATATTTGTCAAGTGATAGTATAGATTTTCTTGAACATTTTGGATAAATCTTATAATATGGAATATTTTTTATTTTTCAACCTGTTTTCATATTTTAGATTGATTCACTTTCAATTTAACTTAGACTATAAGAATTTTTATCTTTTTATTTAGCTTGGTATCAAGGCTATATGGTTATTACCTGTGTTCAGTTTATATCGTTATTAAGTAATCTTTTGACTATTAAATTCCCCTATTGACAAAAAATTTCTTCGTATTATATTTGTATGGTAAGTAAGTGATTACTTACTAATAATGATAGGGACAAGGGGTTTAAAATGTTATCAAGTTTGCTACATCGTAGAGAAACATTGATATTGACTGCAATAGAAATTGTCAATGAAAAGGGATTTGGTGGACTCTCTACCAGAGATCTTGCAAAAAGAGAGGGCGTGTCTGAATCTGCGATATTTAAGCACTTTAAATCTAAAAATGAACTTATAATGGCTATTTTAGATTATTTTTCTCAATATGACAAAGCAATTATGAGATCGATTGAAAATAATAAGTTAGATCCTGTGGACTCAATATACACTTTTCTTGATTCTTTTATCTCTTATTATGAAAATTATCCCGAGATAACTGCAATATTTAACTCTTATGAAAGCCTGGTTTCAAATGATGATTTCAAACAAAAAATAAAAGAAATCTTTTTTGAGAGAAACAAATTTTTAAATAAATTGATAAAGGATGCAATAAAGAAAAATAGAGTTTCTTTAGATATTGAGAGTGAGCAACTTACAGATATCATATATGGAACCTTAAGGGGGGTTATTTATAAATGGAGACTACTTGATTATCAGTTTTCGCTTAAAAGTTACTTTATGGAAATATTAAAATTTATTTTAAAAGCTTTTTAATGGTCCTAATATTAAAAGGAGGTGACTTTTTTGAAAAATGTGATGATAGTAGATGACACTATGTTTATGAGGTTATCTATTAGAAAAATGCTAGAAAAGTATGATTTTAACGTTGTTGGAGAGGCTAAAAATGGTCTGGAAGCGGTAGATTTATACAAAAAACTTAAACCAGATATAGTGACAATGGATATTACAATGCCTGAGATGAGCGGTATTGATGCGTTGAAAAATATAATCAGCTTTGATCCGAAAGCAAAAGTAGTGATGATTTCTGCATTGGGCCAAGAAACCATGGTTAAAGAAGCTATTATTTTAGGAGCTAAAACATTTATTGTCAAACCTTTCCAGGAAGAGCGTATTATCCAGACTTTAAACAAGCTATTAGGTTCTTAATTTATTACTAATTTTTTAGAAGAAGGAGGTGATAAATTTGACAGATGATTATAAAAACGATCCTATGTTAGAGGTATATATCTTTGAGACTTCTCAGATGATAGAGCAGTTAGAACAATTATTGATTACCTCTGAGGATGAGGGAGGGTATTCTACAGATGTAATTAATGAGATATTTCGTATAATGCACACGATCAAAGGTTCTTCTGCTATGATGCTTTTTGATAAGGTTGCCGAGCTTGCACATTCTGTCGAAGATCTGTTCTTCTTTATTCGAGATCAAAAACCTCAAGGATTGGACTTTTCAAAAGTTAACGATATAGTCTTTTCTTGTCTTGACTTCATAAAGGTTGAATTAGTCAAGATAAAAAATGGTGATGAGGTAGATGGTGATCCGCGTAAATTGATCGATAATTTGAAAATTCTTTTATCGAGTATTAGTGGGCAAGAATCCTTGGATAAAGCTGCTTCTGACGAGAATTATGTTCAAGAAGCACCTCAACAATATTATATTAGCAGCTCAAGGCCTCAGGACGAAGACGTTAAAAAAACTTTTTTGGCCAAGGTTTACTTTGAAAAAGATTGTGGCATGGAAAATCTGAGGGCATTTTCTGTATTAAAGCTGCTTGATGAACTTGGAGATGACTATCTTTATGAACCTAAGAATATTGATGATGATAGAAGCATAGAAATTATTAAAACTGATGGTTTTAAGATTTATATTAAGACGAGTAAGAATTTAGATGAAGTACAAAATATTCTAAACAATGCAATTTTTGTAGAAAAAATTGATCTTTCTGAGATACAAAATGAAGAGTATGAAGATAAAAAGAATGTTGAAACGATTAACCTTCCTGAAAACAATCCTGTAAAAATTCCTTCACCATCTTGTCAGATGGATGTTGAAAAAGCTGAGAAAGAACATATCAGCTTAGAACATCAAAATATTATCAATGTTAGCGTCTCCAAGCTTGATAAGCTTATGGATTTGGTAGGGGAGATGGTAATAGCTGAGGCTATGGTTGTCCAGAATCCTGACTTGAAAAATCTTGATTTACAGAATTTTTATAAATCAGCAAGACAGTTAAACAAGATTACTACAGAATTACAAGACATAGTAATGGCTGTTAGAATGGTACAGATC
>JAJXTU010000074.1 GCA_021783475.1 bacterium | reverse complement strand
TCTGGCGTTTAAAGGGCCCTTAATTAAGCCAAATGGGGTGCAGCATGTATACTGTACCCTACCAATAATAGATAATTTTAAAATTACAGGACCTTGTTGATTTTTTACCGCGCAGATAGGAGTGCCCTTTTCTTCTAAAATGCCTGAGAAGTCGCTCTCAAGTTCTAAAAATGTATGTATATCGTCCTTGAAAAAAGTGGGGAAACTGCTTGAAAGGCCCAAACTTCTTTTTAGGATTTCATCCTGCAATAAGACTCCATCTTTGTCAGAAAGATATAAATCTTTTTCGTTTAATTCGCCTACAGCTCCTCTTGAGCCAATGCATCCGCGCGAGAACCTGATTGGAGATGTTCCTCTGAAGATTATTAATCCAAGTGGTCTTTTTGGGTGAAAATCCTCTTCAAATAATTTATTTATTGATTCAATTGCAATAATTGTTGGTAGTGATGATGAATATTTGCCGCTAAATGGCATGGTATCTAGGTGTATCCCTAAAAGAACCTTTGGAGTCAATGGATCTTGATTGCATATTGCTATTAGGTTACCTATGTTGTCGGTTTTAATCTCAAATTCCTTTGGAAGCAAATTTGAAACAAATCTTATAGCGAGATCCTCTTCTTCTGAATATCCAGAACGAAAAATTTCATCTTTTTTTAAACTAATTTCTGAAAATTCTTCAATTATTTTCTTGATCTCTATTGTATTTTCCTCCTCACAGTGTATGGTTCTGTCGGCTTTAGGCAGTGAAAAACTATATGTGATGTGTTATCTTCTTTATATACTCCTGACATTCTTGCTCGCTAAGTCTTAGATTATTTTCTTTCGTAATATAAAATGCATCTTCTGCTCTTCCTTCCCATGTGGAGATTTTTGCTGTTTGGATATAGAGCCCTAAAGAAGTCAAAGTTTGTGTGATCCTATACAGGAGTCCATGTCTGTCTTCGGCAACTATTTCTATAACAGTTGACTTTGGAGATATGTTGTTTAGACAATTAACGTTAAATAATTTTACTGGAAATTCTATATCTTTATTTTTCTGTTTGAGAAGTTCGAAAACTTCTTTTTTTAAACTAAGTGTATCCTTTAAATCTTTTTGTATTGTTTGTGCAAGGTATTCTGGCACCGGACGGCTTTTAAAAGTCGTCCATATTTCGTTAATAATTACAGGGGGGTTCGTCGTAAATCTGTATAGCTCGGCTGTATGAATATCGAGATTGTGAGCATAAAATACTGCTGCAATTTTCCAGAGAAGCCCGTCTATTTCGTGCGCAGCAATCGTAACTTTAGAAAAATCCTTGTTTAAAGATTCTTCAAAGTATACTTGAGGGGTAGACTCTTTTAACTTCGAAATTAGATCCAGGTGGAATGCGATAGTCTCCTGAGGCAAATTCATTAGATATGTGGCTGGTATATTGTCAATGAAGAGATTGATCTCTTCTTTGTTTAAAAGATTCTTTCTTATATTTTTCTTAAATAAATCTCCAAAATTTTCATTTGATGTCGGTTTGAGCAGATTTGCTTGACTTTTTTTAAACAACTCGTTTAATTGATAAATAGATATCGGGCTTGGTTTCTTTTTCGACAATGAGTATAAATCGGCACAAGAAATAAGATATAAATTTTTTAGCCTTTCGCCGTCTGATACCAGTTGTGTGAACTCATCTATAGTTTCTTGTCTATGGAGATCTCTTAATCTTGAAATTCTAACCATCTGAAGATGATTAGCAATAATAAAGTTAATATTGCTAATAATATTCTTATCCAACCTTGTCTTCTTAGCCCAATTAGAAAATATTTTTGCCCCTTCAACGTCATGGTTTTCGGATGCCTTCAGTTTGGCTATATCATGAAATAGAGCAGCAAGATATAGGGCAAGTGGATCCGATAGAGAGTTAAATATTTCAGATATTTCCTGACCAAAATCTCCTCTTTCGAACATCTCAAGGGTTTCGATCATAACCATTGTGTGTTCTCCGATTGTAAATTCATGCATAGGGTCTTTTGGTAGTGTGAAAAAAATCTCTTTTGATTCTGGTATTAATATTTCAAATAATCCTAAAGATTGCATTTTCCTAAGTATAGATGCCTTATTTCTGCCATTTTTAAGAATTTTGAGAAATAGATTCATAGTTTCGTTGTTTGGTTTTAACCTATGACGCTGCTTGATAATTTCCTCTTCGAGATCTATTGATAGCTCAAGGTCATAAAGCGATTTATATTCAAAAGCTCTTAGAAAATCAAATTTAAAAATCTGAATAGGCGCATTGTACTGATATGTAATATAATTCCCCTTTATTGAAAAACAACTTGTAATCTGAAATCCTTCCTGGAGTATCTTCTTTATTCCCCTTGTGGATATTTCAGATATATTTTGTAGGCAATGTATAAGTTCTTTCATAAACTCAACCGAGTTTTCATATCCTAAAAATTCTGCTATTCTTGGCTGATAATTTTTTGAAAGGTAATCCTGCCTCTTTCTTGCTACTATGTGCAATAAAATCCTTATTTTCCTAAGAAAGCGATAACTTGATTCAAGTTCATTTATATCATTTTTATCTAAAATAGAAGTATTTTCGATATCTTTTGCTATAGAACAGTGAGACAGAGCGAATCTGCTCTGGAAAATCCACTTAAACGTATGATAATCCCTAAGGCCTCCTTTGCATTCTTTTAAGTTGGGGCTTAGAAGATATGGGTTGTCGCCAAATTTATAGGAGGCTATTTCCCTTTCTGATAATTTTGCAAATATAAACTCGGTAAGATTCAGCCTGTTCCAAAAATTTCTTTTAAATTCCTGAAACGTGTTGTTATCGCCCGATATGATGTTCGAATCAAGAAAGCTTGTTCTAGTGATGTGGTCGATGTGTCTTATTTCTGTAGTTCTAAAACTGTATCCAACTTCTAAAGCTATGCCAAAAAAAATGTCTGATAAAAGCCTATATCCTCTTTTCAAAACGTTGTCTAAAAATGGGCCCTCTTCATTCTGAGATAAGAAAACCAGATCTATATCTGAGTAGGGTGCCATTTCACACATGCCAAATCCACCAACAGCAGCTATGCATATATCCTCTTCAGTAAAATCCTCTTCTTTGGACTCGATTATGCAAATCTTTAGAATGTCAGAACAAACCTCTCTGTACAACCTGTTTAGATAGTTTTCTACCTGAAGAGGATCAATAAGACCTGATATTGTTCTTTCAAACAAAATCTTGCGACCGTAAAGAAGTCGATCGCGTAGATGATATACTACAAAATTTTCTCTTTCTTTTTTATCTTTTTCATAATAAAAATCTAATTCCATTTGATATATTTTATAATGAATTTGACAAAAAAAGATAGTCTATCTTTTAACTATCTGGTTTTAGTATTACTTTTCCGTACGATCCCCTCTCGACTAAGGCATGTGCCTCCTTTGCATTTCTTAAGTCGAACGTTTTACCTATTACTGGAGGTAGCACCTTTTTTGAGGCAAATAGCTTGAAGAGATTACTGTGTATATCCAATAGCTCATCGCTTTTCGCATTAAACAATACGAAGCCCATTATTCTTGCATCTTTTGACATTAGATTTCTTGGATTTATTTGTACTTCTCCTTTGCTTCCGACAACGACTATTGCAGAATACATAGCCATAAATTCAAGATCAGTTTTTAGGTTGTTGTGAGCTGACATTTCTATTATTATGTCGAATCCATCCCTTGCAAGTTTAAGCACTTCTTCCTTAAAATCTTCTATATTATGACCGACTACAAGATCGGCGCCGGCTTCTTTACAAAGTCTTCCTCCCTCTTCAGAGCCTGCAGTTGCAACTACAGACATATTTAATGATTTTGCAAGCTTTATTGCAGCAAGGCCAACGTTGCCGCTTCCTCCATGTATTAGCACTCTTTGACCGCTTTTTGCATGCCCCTTATGAAAAAGGGCTCTGTATGCTGCTCCATATGGCGTGCCAATAGCTGCTCCCTCTTCGAAACTAAGGTTGTCTGGAAGTTTGTATAGCTGCCCCTGTTTAACTATGATCTTTTCTGCGTAGGCTCCCGAAATGCTTTTGAAGCAGTATACTCGATCCCCTATTTCAAAATCGTTTATCTTAGAGCCTTTTTCGATGACTATTCCTGAGGCGTCAAAGCCTGGGACATAAGGAATTTTTGAGCCTGAATACCAACCAGATCTGATGTAGGTGTCGACAGGGTTTACTCCAATGGCCATAGTTTTTATAAGTATTTCGTCGTCTTTTATCTTTGGCAGATCTAAGTCTTTTATAATTAATACCTCAGGACCTCCAAAATTTTCAACATAGATTGTTTTCATGGAAGCTCTACCACCTCTTCTAAAATATTTGTCTTTCTTGGGAGCTTTGTCAAAAATACTGGTCTTGACGAATATGTCAAAACTTTATCTGAGACTGAACCGATCAGCAATTTTTTTATGCCAGACAACCCTCTTGAACCCATGCATATAAAATCTACACTGTGTTCATCTGCTATATCGAGAATTGTCTGGGCAGGATCGCCTATTTTAACGATTTTAACGATTTTGGTATTTGGAACCTCTTGAGTTAAAAGTTCAGAAAATACTGATTCAGCACTATTATTCGCTATCGAGGCCAATTCGCTATCGCTTAGCGGTACCACTTCCATAGAGCTGGGCATGTGAAAAACATATAAAAGTAAAATCTCATTTTCTGCAGAGCATTGAGAGAGTCTTTTAGACCATGCAAAGGCCTCTTGAGAGTCTTTTGAACCATCAACACAAACAAGAATTCTCATCTTGCCCCTCCTGAAGAATTTTTGTTATTCCTTAATAATTTATTATATACCACAAATAATGAAAATATAATATAATGCTTATAAAGTATTTAAGATTGAGGTTTGTAAATATAAATGAATTACGACGATAAGATAGATATCTTGAAGGATGATGCAAAAAAAGAGCTTGCAAAGCTAGACGAGGAGCTTTCAGCACTAGAAGTTGAGATCGATAAAGACATTGTAAAGCTCTATCTATCTATTTTTGGAGAAAACGAAGAGGAATTATCAGATTAATTTAGTTCTTTAGTAGTTTAATCATAGTTTTTGTTATAATTATAGAATATGCATGAGTTTTAAAATTTAAGGAGGTGAACCGTAGTGTTTTATCAGACTGTAGATTCATCGAGTCAAATAGGAAGTTATATTTCTGCTACTGAACTGCTTTCTTCTCTTTTGAAAATTTACTACGGGGAACAGGATGGCATGTTAGCATTTGACCCAAAAATTTTTATGGAAGAGAACAACTTTAGTGTAGGTGATTCGTCATACCTACAAGATTGTGATGTATATTCAGCAGAAGATCTATCTCATGCTATTGCAAGAACATCAAGAGCTCTAACTTTTAAAGTTATATATAAGCTTCTAAGAGAAATAGAAAAAAATTCAGCTTAAATTAGGAGGTTACAATGGCTAATATAAAGGTCTATGCTTTAAGTACCTGTCCGTATTGTAAAAAGGCTAAAGCTCTTCTGAAGGATCTTGGTGCCGATTTTGAGGCCGTAGACGTAGACCTTTTGCCAAAGGATGAACAGAATGCAATTCTTGAAACTGTTAAACAGCTTGCTGACAAATGTAAGCCTAAGGTTAACCCAGGGTTTCCTACTATTGTAAAAGACGATCATATTATTGTAGGTTTTAACGAATCAAAGATAAGAGAGATGGTGTTTATTCCACACCTTACCAACCTTTAAGAATTTAACGTTTATAAGTTTAAAGTTTAAATTTAAATAGGGTGTTTTCAATTAATTAATTGTTATTTATTCGCTATTTATAATGAGCTTGGTTGTTACAGGAGGATATAATGGCAGATATAAAGGTCTATGCTTTAAGTACCTGCCCGTATTGCAAAAAGGCTAAGTCCCTTCTAAGGGAATTTGGTGTAACTTTTGAGGCCGTAGACGTAGACCTTTTGCCAAAGGATGAACAGAATAAAATTCTTGAAACTGTAGGACAGCTTGCTGATAAATGCAAACCAAAAGTTAATCCAGTTTTTCCTGTAATATTAAAAAGCAAAGACATTATAATCGGTTTTAATGAAACAAGAATAAAAAAATTAGCTTTTATGCCTCAACCATCAAAATTTTTTTTCCGGTTTTAAATAATTTAAAATTTAAGAGGGTGACAAAGTGACTCCACCAACTCCTGAAAAACTTTTTGAAATATTGACAAAATTTGCTCATTCAAGAGGTCAGGAATTAAACAACGATCTCGATCACACCATGTCAATAATTAAGGGCATACTTGAAAACGAACAAAGAAATGGTTATAGAGGCTGCCCTTGTAGGTTGAATTCAGGTGATAAACAAAAAGATAGAGATATAATATGCCCTTGTGCTTATAAAGATAAGGACGTAGAGGAATATGGATCTTGCTACTGTGGTCTGTACGTAAGTCACGAGTGGAATCAGAATCCAGATAAGAGGGTGACCGTACCCGAAAGAAGGCCGTTTGACAAGCTCCTTTAATAAAGCTTTTTATAGATTATAAATATTTGGAGGGCCATTGAGAGGGCTTAGTCAAATTTACGTTATTATTGGGTGTTTGTTTGTGGCTTCTTTGATGATATCGAACATTAGCGCTGGCAAGATTGTTAGTTTTTGTGGTCTGAATTTTACTGCTGCAATCTTATTGTTTCCCTTAACTTACGTTTTTAGTGATATTTTGACTGAGGTTTACGGATTCAAGGGTTCAAGACTAATTATATGGATGGGTTTTTTTTGCAATTTTTTGATGATATCTTTTTTTTCTCTTGTTGTAAAATTACCTCATCCTGATTTTTTCAAAGATCAGGCTGCTTATGAAATTGTTCTTGGAATGACTCCTAGGTTGGTTCTTGCATCAATGGTAGCTTATTTTGTAGGTGAGTTTGTCAATTCTGTTTCCTTATCTGCAATGAAAAAGATTACAGGTGGAAGGTACCTTTGGATTAGGACTATAGGCTCTACAATGACAGGGCAGTTTATAGATACATTCTTATTTATGATAATAGCCTTTCTTAATATCATCCCATTTGAAGCGATTCTTGGTATGATTTTTGTCGAATATGTTATAAAGGTTACCTATGAGATATTCGCTACTCCAATTACATACAAGATCGTAAATCTAATCAAAAGATCAGAAGGAATTGATATTTTTGATTATGGGGTTAGATATAATCCCTTTGGGTTAAAGATCTGGGACTAATCTTTTTCTTGGAGAAAGTTGAAAAATTCCATTCCTTCATTTATACCTTCTCCGATTATCTTATATATGTCGCCCATTAATACTTGAAACCTATAGTGTGATTCTATTAGCTTTCTTCCTTCTGGAATTGCTGATACCAGATCGTGGAGTCTCTTGAGATCTGCTTTTTTGTCTTTGTTTTCTTCTTTGCCTGAGAGAGCATCTATTTCTATCTGAGTTCTTAGCGTAAAAAGATTCTTTACCATTTTGTATAAACCATCATCCTTTTTTACTAGCTCAGTTGATTTTATTAAATCGATATATTCATCTGAGTCTTTAATTGATTTTGCAAGCTCGTGTGCCTTATCATAAGGATTTACCATTTTTTCCCTCCAACTCTAAATATCTATCTAACAGTATTTTAGCATCTTTTGATTGAGTGCCAGGCGTTTCTACTATCACCCTTGCTTTTATATGATTTGTTATAAGACTCGATAAAAAGGCATCAATTGGCGGTCCAAAGCCAGAGTTTAGCGATCTGTGTCTTATCTCCCCCTTATCATTAAATTCGATTTGGCTAAAATGTATATGTAACTCTTTATAATTTAACTTTTCAAAAATTCTGGTAAAATCGTCTTCATTATTTAACTGTCCCCCATTTACAGCATATATGTGTGCGAAATCTATCGTTGGTAGAAAGATATCTGGGTATACTTTGCACATCCTTAATATTTCATCAATGTCTCCTATGCTGATTTTTTTGCCGTGAGTTTCTGGGCAGAGCTTAATGCCGCCTATTATCTCTATGTTGTTATCGATAAAATTTTTTAAGAAAGCTATAGACCTATCTAATAGTACTTTTCTATCTTCTTTTTTTGAACTTCCAGGGTGGAATATTATCCTGTCAGCATTCATCAACTTCCCCATTTGCAGACTTCTTATGAGATATTTTTCAGATTTTTCTACTATTTCTGGATTAGGGCTTGCTATGTTTATATAATATGGTGCATGAATGCTGAGCCTTATCCTCTCTTGCGAAAAGGCTTCACCTATTTTCATCGCAGTTTCATCGCTTAATCTTATCCCATGTGTAAATGGATATTCGAACGCAAATAATCCCATTTTAGTAATATACTTTGCAGAATAAACAGTTGATTTAAACCCGGAATTGTAAAAGAGCTCTTCATTACCGGCTGGACCGAATATTAAGTTCATACTAAATTATCAAATTTTTGTAAAATTACGACGCCCGACACGATTAATATTCCTCCAACAATTTGAAGAATAGAAAGGCCTTCTCTAAGCCAGAAAAAAGCGACGATAGAGGCTATAAATGGCTCTAAACAGGCTGTAATGCCTGCATTCGTAGGCGATATTATTGAGACCCCCTTAAAGTATAAAAAATACGGTATTAATGTGGAAAATATAGAAAAATAAAGTAAAATAAGCCATGTCGAGGTTGGCAAAGAAAAAATTGCCAAATTCATAGGTGTAACGATATTAATAAATATTGCTGCAAAACCTGTAGAATAAAGTATAAGAGTTAATGGGCTATAGCTTTTCAGGGATTTTCTACCGTATACGCTTATAAATGCCATTCCTAATGCAGCAAAAATTCCATAAAAAAGACCTTGAAAGTTTAAAGACGTTTCTGCCATACTAATTACAAAGCATGAACCCCCGATTAGAGAGAGAGCTATTGCGAGCATCTTAGATACTGAAATGGGAGCGCTTTCAAAAAAATATAAATACAAAGCCATTAAGATAGGCGACGTGTATTGTAAAAACACAGCGGTTGATACGTTTGTATATTTTATGGCAAACAGATAAAATAGTTGCATTGTGGCCATACCAAATATGCCTAAGATTGAAAAATAAAGTATGTCAGTTTTAGCTATAAATATATGTTTTTTATTAAATATAGAGAGATATGCAAAAAGCAAAATAAAAGACATTGCAAGCCTTATTTTTACGAATAACAGGGGGTCGATAGCACTATTAAATGCAAACTTTGCTACACAACCGCCAAAACCCCAAAGTGATGCGGCTCCTATTGTAAAGAGATAGCCTGTTAAATTGTTAGTGACAAAATTTATCTTCAACTTAACTTTAAAATTTTAACACAAAAATGGATATTAAAAATTAACTAATATTGATATATAAT
>JAJXTU010000073.1 GCA_021783475.1 bacterium | reverse complement strand
TGTTTTGAACTTTATCAATGTTCCCAACTCTAACTTTAACAAGATAAAAGACCAAACCAATAACTAAAGCTATAGCAAGAACAAAAAATAACTTTTTTATCACAAACTACTTTTTACGACATGAGGTGTAAGTAAGAATATTACTTCTGTCTTGTTCTTTAGATGATAATCATATCTAAACATAGGTCCAAGTAGTGGCATATTGCCCAATCCTGGAACAGAAATGGTTTGTTTTCTATCTTCATCGCTTATAAGGCCACCGATATAAAAAGTCTGTCCATCCTTTACTCTTGCTGTTACATCAGCCTCTCTAATGGTTGTAGTAAATGGTTGATTGATCTGAAGTTGAGAAATATCACCATTAAACGCAGAAACAGAAGGCGTAACGTGAATCGTTATCTCACCATTTTCGCCTACAAAGGGAGTGATTTTTAGCAGGACACCTACGTCATATTCATTTGTAGTATAGGTCACGTTGCCGCCAGTAGCAGAAGATACCTGAGGTATGTACAATTTATCGCCAGCAAATACATAAGAATCCTGGCCATCTAATGCAAGAATTCTTGGATCAGAGAGTATCTTCCCATTGCTATTATTTAACTGAGCATAAAGAGATGCTGTGATATTAGAAACCGTACCTGTATAAACGCTTGATTTGCTCTTAGATGTTCCATAAGTCCTTGTCGCAGCAATATTTCCTGAGAGCTGAACGTTATTTGGCCAATTTATGCCTAGCTCTTTAATCCCTTGGTTATCAAGCTCAATAACCATTACTTGAACTTCAATTTGTTTAAGAGGTTTATCAAGATTTTGGAGCAAATTTTCTGCAATTTTTTGTTTATCTTCTGGTGCTATTACAGTAATGGTATTGGTTCTATCGTCATAGAGCACCTTCCCAGAGCTATCAGTAGAGTTAGATGTAGATGCTGACGCGCCTCCGCCAGAGGATGATGCAATCTTTGTTGAAGAAAATGATGCGCCAATACCCTCTGCTATCAGCTTTGCCACATCAGCCCCCTGTCTCATAGTAGTTACTTTGTTTATAGTTAACCCAGAAGCTCCCCCACCGCTTCCTCCGCCTGAAGTTGCAGAAGTAGAGGTCTCAATAACAGTTTTATTCCCTACATTATATAGCTTATATACCCTGATCACACCAAAGTTACTCAGGTCTTTATTATTACCAATCACAAGAACATTCCCAACTTTTTGCATTGAAAAATTGTTAATTTTCGTAACAAGTTTAATTGCATCATCAACGCTTATGTCTTTAAGATCTACAGTAACAGATCCCTTAACAGAGTCAGATGCTACCAAATTATATCCGCCCAACCTCGCAAGGGTAGCCAGAACGTCTCGTATGTCAGCTCCCTTAAATGCCATGTATGAGATCATGGGAGACTCTTCAGATTGAACCTGAGTCTGTGTAGTATCATTATTTGAATTAAAACTTGAAGGGTTATACCCCTTTGGGTATAAACCAGAATCTAAATTGCTTATATTCCCAGAAGTTGAATTATTTTGATTAGAAACTGTATTCTGAGCACTTTCATTTGTTGCAGATTTTGCAGCTTCTTTTGGTTGGAATTTTAAGACCAAAACATTATCTGCCGTCTTTTGGATATTTACGCTGACGTCAGGATCTCTAAGATAAGCATAAAGTTCTACGCCCTCTGGAACAACATAATAAGAAAGATAATCAATTTTTGATAGATCGGCAAAAATCTTCTGTCCTGGTTTTAGAGAAAGCGAAGTATTTTTAAATGTGAATTTTATGGAATCAGGATAATTAAGCCTTTCTTGAAGAACACTATTAAGATCTATGGGGCCAGAAAAAGTGAGTGTCAGCTCATCGTATGTGCTTTGATTGTTTGTACCTATGTTAACAAGTGCAGTCTTATCAGCGGCATAAGATATCGTTGCAAAAAATAAAAAGGATAAAAATAAACAAGATCTTAAGATCCATTTCATAAAATTCACCTCACATATTTTATAATTCATAAGTTTTTGTTTGCCCCGAAGAAGTTAACACTACACTGTTTAGGTAAACATCTACAACCCTTATGTTGCCTAATATAATATCGCCACTTCTAACTGTATATGTTTGCTGACCATTTTCTATAATAGCTGTCATTTTATCGTTAACTCTCATAACCCCCACCAATCTCAAACTTGGCGGAAATGGATTCACTTTAATCATAGAAAAGTTAGCATTTGAACCTGATAAGCCTTGCGCGTTTGAGGAGTTTCCACCGGAACCAATAAGTGGGATAAATGGATCAGATCTGCCTATCTGGACTTTTGGCTTTTCAAGAGTTTCTGGGTTAATAATATTATTTGACGCGTTAGCCTCCTTATTAGTCACAGAAGGCTTAGGGGCTTGAACAACTTGAGGTTTATTTACATTTGTTTGAAATAATTGAGGATAAACGTAAATACCAGCTACTAACAAAAGGATTATGACTAGAACACCTAGTAAAATTTTCATTTTCTTTTGCTTATCCATATTTATTTCTCCCTATTTAGACTTTGACAGATCGTAAAATCCGTCTAAAGTCATATCAAGTCTCAAAGTTTTTTCTTTTTCAGAATATCCAACTATTTGAAACCCACCCAAAGTAATTATCTTAGGGAAGGTACTTAAGCTTTCCATAAATTTCTTCATCGCATCGTATCCGTGAAAGTCTACCTTGAGCGCAAACTTTATTGTCCTAATATTAAGTATTCTCTCAGCATCTGCATAAGGGTTGCCTGAGGAAGGCTGTGCAACTTTGTTGTTAGATTGATTTTGTTGATTTGCGGGTTGCATTACTGTTTTACTAAAAGTCGCACCACTGTTAGCCTGTTGTTGAGGCTTTTGCTGAGCGACAGGAGCTTGAGATATGCCTTCTGGCTTAAATTCCACAAGGGTCCCACCCGATGCCTCAATCAAATTTGACAAATCCACATACATCTTGGCCATATCGTTTTGAACTATAAATCTCGATCTTATTTTCTCAACTTCAGTGTTTGCTTGATTAAAATCTTTTCTTAATGCAGCCAGAGCAAGAGATTTATTCTTATACTCGTTTAACTGCAACTGTTTAGCATCAAGAGTTGTTTTTTGGGCTAAGAATTGTTGGACTTGAGGAAACAAAAAGAAAACTCCAAAAAACACAATAAACAAAAATGAAAGCATTGCAGAAAGTAGCTTTTTCTCTCTGAAAGTTAAATTTCTAAAGTAGTTTAATATGGTGTTTTTCATCTTAAAACCTCAAAATCAAAAATGAAATTAAAGGCATTATTCGAATTTTCTTTGTCTTTACCGGGAACTCTTATAATTTCATCCAGCCTGGGGTTAGAAAGAATTTTAGATTTCGATATCAAGTAGTAAAAGTAAGGCGGAGAGGTAGAACTTAGCGAGGAACCATTCAGGGTGTAATGCGAACCGTCAATCTTTAATGATGTAATCCAGGTATCTGCAGGTATTGAAGATCTAAGCTCCTCTAAGACTCCAATATCTCTTTTAGACCTCTGATCAATACCTTGCAAAACTTTATTGGCTTCTTGCAATTCATTTTTCCTCTTCAATAGAACGTCATAATTTAGCGCATCGGGCATAAGCACTGTAATCTGATTGTTTACGCTAGTAATCTGAGATGACATATAAAAATTTAAGGCAAACGCTGCTCCTGTTAAAATTAAAAGAACAAAAAAAACAGCTACAGGAATAAGAAAAATGAGATTTTGATTAAAATCACTACCTTTTTCTACAAATTCCTCTGGCAGTAAATTTATTATATACCCTAAATAAACATTATCCTTCATTTCTCATCCCCAACCCTACTGAGATACCAGAGTATTTTACTGCATTTTCATCAAAGCTTCCCTTCAACACCTTGCTTGGAACAATCCTTGCCTCACCAAACGGGACACTAACCTTCTCTTTTATATAGTTAAATAGCGGCTTATCGGCTTCACTTCTGCCGACATAGCTTAACTTACTGACATCCTTGTTAACTTTATCAGAAAGATAAAAACTAATCGTTCTTTCAATCTCGGACAGGAGCAATTCCAAGCTACCAGTATCATTTTTTATGAGGTTATCATATGAAATCAGAATAAAACGCTGGTATACTGGATAACCATCGTCAAGGATCAAGATGTTAACCCCCTCAGAAAACATCTTCATAACCATCTGAATTCCAGAAGTTATTTGCTCACCCATCGCCCTCGCAAGAGCTAAGATTGAAAGATCTATTTTACTAAGAGTCAAACCGGCTCTATTAAAAGAGTCTATAAACGGATCGACAATTCTTCTCGGAACTGCAACCAAAAGTGCATCAACAAAATTGTCATTTCCAATATGGACATCCCTCAAAAAACAACTGTCAATGTATGCCTCTTCTGGCGGTATTGGCAAATATCTATCAGCCTCAGACTTTACCACAAGGGAAACCTCATCTGCGGGAAGCATTGGGAGCCTAATGTTTTTTAAAATAATTTGCGTGCCATGAAGCCCTAAAACAAAATTAACATTTTTAAATACCCCAAACTGCTGCTCAAGTAAAGAAGAAAAAGACTTGATACTTTCGATATTCGAGTCTTTAGTATAAGGTTGAGGCAGCAAGACATCTTGGTATTTTTTTAAAACAAAAGAAGACTTGAGATTATCAACCTGCGAAAATCTCAATACGTTACCGTCTATTTCTATCCCACAAAAAATTTTTTTCTTTTTAAAAAGAGACAATTATCCTCCACCCACAATAAGTTTATTTGACCAGTGTAATAATGATAATCTTTTAAAAATATTCTGTCAATAATACTATTTGTAATCATTATATCCCACCCCCCGCTAAGTTTTCACATTTGCATTGACTTATACCCGATTATTCTATTAACCGAGCTAACAAAAGCTTTAGCAGATGCCACAAGAATATCGGTATCAGATCCTCTGCCAATAAACACCCTGTCATTGGAATCTTGAACTCTTACTGTAACTTCTCCCAGAGCATCTGTTCCGCCCGTAATTGCTTTAATGTTAAAGTCCATTAGATTAAGCTTCATTTTAACCATTTTTTCTATAGTTTTATAAATTGCATCCACAGAACCATTGCCTATTCCTGAATCCACAAACCTTTCCCCAGAACTATTTTCCAATACCACAGTAGCTGTTGGATAAGAATTTGTGCCTGAATAAATACCCACATAATGAACTCTATAAAATTCTTCTCCCTGGAACAGGATGTCATTAATAAGCGTTATGAGATCCATATCATGAATTTGTTGTTTTTTGTCAGCCATCTCCTTAAAAGCAAGAAATGCTTTATTAAGATCGTTTTGAGAGAGTTCAAATTCCAAGTCTTCTATTTTTTTTCTAAAAGCATGTCTTCCAGAATGTTTGCCCAAAACCATCTGCGAACCAGTAAGCCCAATAAGCTCCGAATCGAGTATTTCATATGTTCTCTTATCCTTTAGGACTCCGTCTTGATGAATCCCTGACTCATGGGCAAAAGCATTTGCACCAACGATAGCCTTATTTGCTTGTACATTCATTCCAGTTAAGGATGATACAAGCCTGCTAGTTCTATAAATTTCCTGGGTGATTATATTGGTATAACTTTGATAAAAATTCTTTCTGACAAAGAGTGCCATCACAATCTCTTCAAGAGCCGCGTTACCTGCCCTTTCACCAATTCCATTAATAGTACATTCGACCTGAGTTGCGCCAGCTTCAATAGATGCTAAAGAATTGGCAACAGCTAAGCCAAGATCGTTATGACAGTGAACTGAAATATCTATGTTTTCTATTCCTGGCACATTATTTTTTAGATAACGAATCATTTCAACCATTTCATTTGGAGTAGAATAACCTACCGTATCTGGTATATTGATTGTCTTGGCACCCGATTCAATGGCCGCACTAACACATTGAACCAGAAATTCCATATCGCTTCTAGATGCGTCTTCCGCAGAAAATTCAACATCAGTGCAAAGAGAACTGGCATATTTTACAGATTCTCTTATTTTAGTAAGAGCCGCTTCTCTTGAAATTTGGAGTTTCTTCTCCAGATGCAAATCAGAAGTAGCCAAAAAAGTATGAATTCTTGGTTTATCGTTATCTTTTATGGCATCCCATGCCCTATCTATATCTTCTTTTTTTGTCCTCGCAAGGGCCGCAATGATAGGTCCCCTCACCTCTCTTGCAATTTGCTGGACAGCTCTAAAATCACCTTCTGATGCTATAGGAAAGCCAGCCTCAATGATATCAACATTGAGTCTGGCTAACTGCTTTGCAATCTCACATTTTTCCTCGTTGTTAAGACTTACGCCTGGAGATTGTTCTCCATCTCTAAGCGTCGTATCAAATAATTTTATCCTTTTCAAAGGAATCACTCCTTAATATTCTACTTTTGGCAGCCAGGACATCATGCTCCTCATCTTTTTCCCTACTTCATCAATTTTGTGCTCTCTTTCTTTTCTTCTAAGGGCATTGAGCATGGGCTGACCAGCAGAATTTTCCAGAATCCACCCTTTAGCAAATACACCCGTTTGTATGTCATTAAGAACTTTTTTCATATTTTCTTTAACTTCTGGTCCAACTACACATGGGCCTACTGTTAAATCACCATATTCTGCAGTATTAGAAATTGAATGCCTCATCCAGCCAAATCCGCCTTCATAAACCAGATCGACTATTAGCTTCATTTCATGTAAAACTTCAAAATATGCAAGCTCAGGCTGATATCCTGCCTCACATAGAGTTTCAAATCCTGCCTTTATCAGAGAAGTAAGGCCGCCACACAAAACAGCCTGTTCACCAAATAAGTCAGTTTCTGTTTCCTCTTTGAAAGTCGTATTCAAAACTCCTGCTCTTGTACCGCCTATTCCTTTTGCATATGCAAGAGCCATATCAAAAGCGTTGCCACTTGCATCTTGATAAATAGCATACAAGCATGGTACACCTTTGCCTTCTTCATATTGTCTCCTTACCAGATGCCCAGGCCCTTTTGGCGCTATCATAAAGACGTCTACATCCGATGGCGGAACAATCTGATTAAAATGGACACTAAAACCATGAGCAAAAACCAAAGCCTTACCAGCTTTTAGATACGGTTTTACTTCACTTGTATATATCTTTGACTGCAATTCATCTGGGATTAAAAATACGATAATATCAGCATCCTGAGCCGCTTGAGATACTGTTACTACCTTCAAACCTGCACTAATAGCCTTATGAGCACTTTTTGAATCTGGTCTCAAGGCTACCATTACATCTAAACCGCTATCCTTAAGATTTAGTGCATGGGCATGTCCCTGACTGCCATACCCTAGAATCGCAATTTTTTTACCGTTCAAAAATTTTAAATCTGCATCCTGATCATAATAAGCTTTTACCATTTGCATTAAGCCTCCTAATTTTATTTATTGTCATATGACTCAAAAATTATTTTAATCACAAGTTTGTTTTACAACTTGTCTCAAAGGTTTGATTCTTAATTTAGCCTCTCTTCATCGCCACTCTGCCGCTAAACAAAACCTCAATAATACCATAAGGCTTTAAAAGGTTTAGACATGCATAAACCTTTTCCTCATCGCCAGTTACTTCAACAGTTAAAGTGTCCTTAGAGAGATCTACAACACGTGATCTAAAAATATTTATTATTTGAAGGATTTCGGATCGAACTGGCCCGCTTGCCTTCGTTTTTATGAGAACCAGTTGTCTCTCAACAATATTTTCTTGGGAATAATCAAATACTTTGATTACATCTATTAGTTTATACAACTGTTTTGCTATCTGTTCTACGACATTATCATCTCCCTCAACTAAAATAGTCATCCTCGAAAATCCTTCATTTTCCATAGGAGCCACAGTTAAAGATTCAATGTTGTATCCGCGTCTAGCAAACAATCCTGCAATCCTTGCAAGCACACCTGATTTATTACTAACAACTAAACTAAGCGTATGTCTCATTTCTTTTCCCTCCCATAAATCATCTTTGAAATATCAACACCAGGGGGGACCATTGGAAAAACATTCTCTTCCCTTTCTACCCAAACGTCCAAGATATAAGGTCCCGAAGAGGAAAGACACTCCTCAATAGCCTTTTTCAGTTCAGAATTTTTCTTTACAGTTTTCGCCGGGATATTGTATGCCTCACCAATCTTTGTAAAATCTGGATTACCTGATATCAGATCTGTTTCAGCATACCTTTTGTCAAAGAACAGATCCTGCCATTGGCGAACCATTCCGAGATAGCCGTTATTAACTATGATCGCTTTAACTGGTAGTTTATAAGAATTTAAAACAGCTAATTCTTCAATAGTCATCTGAAACCCGCCATCACCAGAAATGCTTACTACAAGCTGGTTTGGTTTTGCAACTTGAGCCCCAATAGCAGCAGGAAGTCCAAACCCCATAGTACCCAAACCTCCGGAAGAAATAAATGTTCTCGGATCGAATCTTTTGAGATATAAGGCTGCAAACATTTGGTGCTGGCCTACATCGGTCGCTACAATACCATCTGTGCCTAAAATTTGGCTAAATAAAGAAAAAAACTCCTGAGGATAGATACCTTCATGAGGCTTTTGAGGTTTGTACTCAAGACAAAATTCCTTTTTCCATTCTCCAATCATCTTCATCCAGTCGTCTTTTGGTGACATTTGATCAAGCTCTTTGTTCAACTGTATTAATATTTTTTTGCTAAGACCAACTATTGGTACAATTACCGGCACATTTTTTCCTATTTCAGCAGGGTCAATGTCAATATGGATAACCTTAGCATGCGGGGCAAATGTAGCAAGTTGTCCTGTAACTCTATCATCAAAACGTGCACCAACTGAAATAATCAAATCAGATTCCATTAAAGCTTTGTTAGCGCAAGGCAATCCGTGCATTCCAGGCATGCCAAGATGATAAATAGAGTTTGGATCCAGTGCACCTTTACCGTGTAATGTGTGTGCAACAGGAATATGAGTTTTCTCAACAAATTCTTTAATCTCATCAACACAGTCCCTTGCTCCACCGCCAACCAAAACTACAGGCCTTTTTGATTTCTGTATAGCTTTAACTGCCTTTTTAATCTGTAAAGGATGCCCCTCTGTAGTTGGTTTATAACCAGGAATATCAATTGGCTTAGAAAAATTAAACTCATTTTCATTCATTAGCACATCTCTTGGAAGATCAATAAGTACAGGACCAGGCCTTCCTGTAGAAGCAATATAGAAAGACTCCTTAAAGATGGTAGGAATTTCCTGTTGGTTCTTAATAATATAACTATGTTTCACAACTGGAAGAGTTATACCAAAAATATCAATTTCCTGAAATGCATCGGTGCCCATTGTGTTAGTAGAAACTTGCCCAGTCAAAGCTACAATAGGAACTGAATCCATATAGGCATTGGATATTCCAGTTACAAGATTTGTCGCTCCAGGTCCAGAAGTTGCAATACAA